>NZ_SMNT01000117.1 GCF_004348265.1 Methylobacterium segetis | reverse complement strand
CGAGTTTGCGGGCAACGCGGCCTCGCGCTTCATCCCGACGGCGAGCCTGGCGGCGGTTCAGCAGGGCAGTTCGGCGTTCTTCGTGCCGATCCTGACGAACCGGATCGGGACGTTCGGCCAGGTGGGGGTGGGCATCACGGGCCAGCTTCTGGGCACGGACCTTCTGGGCTACGTGCGCGGCGACGTGCGGTTCGGCGAGCGGCTGGACGGCTACTCGATCAACGGCGGCATCCGCTACCCGTTCTAGGGCGCGTCTCGCGGACGCCGCCCCGGGCCGATCCGACGATCGGTCCGGGGCTTGCCGTTCCGGGTGATCACCGGCCTGGACCGCGATCTCGTTTCGAGCCCCGCCCACGTAGATCGCGATCAAGCCGGACGGCACGGGATCCAACCGGGGCGGCTCGGGGTAGATCCTCGGGGCGGGACGCAAGCCCGCCCCTGTCCGGAGGATCGCGTTGGACGTCGGCAGCACCCACGCCTCGGGCTTCCCGGTCCCGGCCGCCATCCTGTTCGGGCTCGGTCTCGGCGGCTTCTTCGACGGGATCGTGCTGCACCAGATCCTGCAGTGGCACCACATGCTGACCAGCGCGGGCTATCCCGCCGACAGCGTCGAGAACCTGAAGGTGAACACCTTCTGGGACGGCCTCTTCCACGCCAGCACCTACGTCTTCGTCCTGGCCGGCCTCGCCGTCCTCTGGCGCCACGCGCGGACGCGCCACATCCGCTGGTCCGGCCTGCTCCTGCCGGGCGGGGTGCTGATGGGCTTCGGGATCTTCAACCTCGTCGAGGGCACGATCGACCACCACCTGCTCGGCCTGCATCACGTCAACGAGACGGTGCCGCGCGAGCAGTGGATCGCCTGGGACCTCGGCTTCCTCGCCTGGGGCGCCCTCATGCTGGCCGGCGGCTGGCTCATGCTCCGGCGCGGCCGGGCGAGGACGCGGGACGGCACGCGGCCCGATTTCCGCTGAACGGCCCGGCGCCGGGGCCGGTTGGTCCTCCACCCGCTCCCCGCGACGAGGCCTCATGGACCAGCCCCTGCCCGAACCCGTCGCCGAGCGCCGGGAGCGAACCGGAGAGCGCAAGCCCGGCCTGCTGCGCGCCCTCGGCACCGGCGTGATCACGGGGGCGGCCGACGACGACCCCTCCGCGATCGGCACCTATGCGAGCGCGGGCGCCAAGTTCGGCCTCGCCTTCCTCTGGATCGCGCCCGTCGTCCTGCCGATGATGTACGTGGTCGTCTACGTCTCGGCCAAGCTCGGGCAGGTCTACGGCAAGGGCTTGTTCGCGGCCGTGCGCGACCGCTACCCGCGCTGGGTGCTCTGGCCCATCGTGATCGGGGCCTTCACCGGCAACGTCATCGAGGCCGCGGCCAACCTCGGCGGCATCGGGGCGGCGCTGAACCTGCTCGTCCCCGTCCCGGTCCCCGTCATCGTGGGCGGGGCCGCCGCCCTCATCCTGGCCTTCCAGATCCTCGGGTCCTACGCCCTCCTGCGGCGGATCTTCCGCTGGCTGGCGCTCGCCCTGTTCGCCTACGTGGCGGCGGCCGTCATGGCGAGGCCCGATCCCGTCGAGGTCCTGCGCGGCACCTTCGTGCCGCGGATCCGCTTCGACGCCGAGTTCCTGTCGATCATCGTGGCCTGCATCGGCACCTCGCTCTCGGCCTATCTCTACACCTGGCAGTCGAACCAGGAGGTGGAGGAGGAGATCGGCCAGGGGCGCGTCACGGTCCGGCAGCGCAGGGGCGCCACCGACGGCGAATTGCGCAAGACGCGCCGCGACGTGTTAGTCGGGATGCTGTTCTCGAACCTGATCCTGTACTTCATCATCCTGTCGACCGGCGCGACGCTCCACGCGGCGGGCCAGACCGAGATCGAGAGCGCGGCGCAGGCCGCCGCCGCGCTGGAGCCGCTGGCCGGGCCGGCGGCGACGGTGCTGTTCGCCCTCGGCGTGGTCGGCGTCGGCTTCCTGGCGGTCCCGGTCATGACGATCGGCGCGGCCTACGACCTCGTGCAGGGTTTCGGCCGCGAGGGCAGCCTGCACGCGCGCCCGAGCGAGGCGAAGCTGTTCTACGGCGCCATCGCGGGCGTGACGGTGCTGGCGGTCCTGCTCAACCTCCTCGGCTTCAACCCGATGCGGGCCCTGGTGTGGTCCGGCATCGTGCAGGGCTTCTCGGTCCCTCCCCTGCTCCTGCTGATGATGCTGATGACCAACGACCGCGGGATGATGGGGGATCGGGTCAACGGCCCCCTGACGAACGCCCTCGGCTGGGCCACCACCGCCGTAACCTTCGCGGCCACCGCCTGCCTCGTCGCCACCTGGGTGCTGTAGGTCCGCAGGCTCCCCGCGGCCGGGAAGGCATTCGCCCCGGAACCCGGCTGCATCGCGCGATCTTCTTCGTCGCTGCGAGCGATACTCGAAGCAATCGAACAGCATTCCTTCGCGAATACCGCAGAGTTAATGATCTCGATACGTCGCAATCATCGTAGTTAACGAACCTTTGCAACGCGAATACGCTGTGCTGCGCGAATTTTTGGATCGTTTAACTACAATTCTAAACCTGAAGTACTCAAATCGGGCGCCATCTGATCCGACGATTTCCGGAGCAGATCGATGTCGACCGCGTCCCTCGGCAAACTTGCGCGCCAACTCTCCCTCGAAACCGCCCCCGGCGTCGCGGCAGCGTCCAGCGCCCTCTGGCACCTGCAGAGCGGGAGCCGCGCCGCACCGGGGATCGATGCGGTCGATGCCTGGGCCTACGTGACGGGCCGGGGCGTCTCGATCGGCATCTTCGACGACGGGGCCAAGCACGCCGCCGCGGTCACCGGCATCATCGGCGCCAAGCCCTCCGCGAGCGCGCCGCTCGGCGTCGCCTACAACGCGGCGACGACGGCCTTCCAGGTGGTCGGCGTGTCGAACGCCACCGTCGCCAAGGTGATGGCCAATGCCGCGAGCTTCGCCGTGACCAACAATTCCTGGGGCTGGGACGCCTCGCTCTACGTCGACCGCCTCTCCGGCATCTGGACGCCGTTCCTCTCGGCGATCGCGAACGCGGCCGAGGCGGGCCGGGGCGGCCTCGGCACGGTGCAGGTCGTGGCCGGCGGCAACAGCCGCGCGGCCGGCAGCGACACGAACCTGTCGAACTTCAGCAACGACCGCCACGTCGTCACGGTCGGCGCCGTGACCTCGGAGGGCAAGGTCGCCTTCTACTCGAATCCGGGCGCCTCGCTCCTCGTCTCGGCACCCTCGAGCGGCGGCGCCCGCGCCATCACCACCACCGACCTCGCCGGCAGTTCGGGCTATTCCGCGACCGACGTGACGGACACGTTCGGCGGGACCTCGGCGGCCACGCCGCAGGTCACCGGCGTCGTCGCGCTCATGCTCGAAGCCAATTCGCATCTCGGCTGGCGCGACGTCCGGACCATCCTCGCGATGACGGCCGAGCAGCCCGCGGGCCTCGGCACGCTCACGAACGGCGCCACGCACTGGAACGGCGGCGGCATGACGTTCTCGAACGACACCGGCTTCGGCGTCGTCGACGCGAGGGCCGCGGTTCGCCTCGCCCAGACCTGGACGGCCCAGAGCACCTCGGCGAACGAGGTCAGCGTCGACGTCTCCGCGACGGGGACCCAGACCCTCTCGGCCATGCGGAGCATCAGCTACACCTTCAACGTCACGCAGGCGATCGCGCTGGAGACGGCCGAGATCACCCTCAGGGGCAACCACGCCCGCGTCGGCGACCTCACGATCCAGCTCGTCTCGCCGAACGGCACGGTGAGCACCCTCCTCGACCGCAAGGGCGGCAGCACCGCCTTCTCCGACTTCACCCTCTCCTCCAACGCCTTCCTGGGCGAGGGCGGCACGGGGCAGTGGACCCTGAAGGTCAGCGAGGGCGCCGGCGCGGCGGAGGGCACCTTCACGGGGGCCAGCCTGTCCCTGCACGGCTCGGGCGGCGCGGACGACACCTTCGTCTTCACCGACGCCTATGGCGGGCTCGGCGGCCGCAACCTCCTGCGGAGCACGACGGACCACGGTGCGATCAACGCGGCGGCGAGCACGGGCAACGACGTCATCGACCTGCATGCCGGGGCGTGGTCCACCATCGCCGGCAAGGGCCTCCAGATCAGCGGCGACAGCCTGTTCAAGACGGCGATCGCCGGGGACGGGCATGTCAAGGTGATCGGCAACGACGCCGCGAACCTCCTCGTGGCGGGCCACGGCAACGGGGCGTTCTTCGGCGAGGGCGGCAACGACATCTTCGTCAGCGGCTCGGGCAGCAACCTCATGGACGGGGGCGCGGGCGTCAACACGCTCGTCGAGAGCGGCGCGATGAGCGACTGGCGGCTCGCCCGCTCGGCCGACGGGCACTGGACCCTGACCGGCCTCGACGGCAAGGTCGACACCCTCGTCGGAATCCAGCGCCTGCAATTCGACGACCACCTCCTCGCCATCGACGTCGATGCGAATGCGGGCAGCGCCTTCCGCCTCTACGGCGCCGCCCTCGACCGCGCCCCCGACACGAGCGGGCTCGGTTACTGGGTCGATCAGCTCGATAACGGCCGGTCCCTGAAATGGGTGGCGGAGAACTTCATGGGCTCGGCCGAGTTCACGAGCCGCCTCGGGGGCAACCTCGACAGCCAGAGCTTCGTGGCGGCCCTCTACGAATACGCCCTCGACCGGAAGGCGGATGCGGGCGGCCTCCAATACTGGAGCCAGGCCCTCGACGCCCATGCGATGGACCGGGCCGACGTGCTGATCCAGTTCAGCAACAGCGCCGAGAATGTCGGCCGCCTCGAGGACAGCGCCAACGCCGCCTCGCGCCTCTACTCGGCCGCCTTCGACCGGAACCCCGACGCCAACGGCCTGTATTACTGGATGGACCAGATCCGCCAGGGCAAGGCGCTCGACTCCGTGGCCGACTTCTTCATGCACTCGGACGAGTTCCGGGGGAAGTACGGCGACAGCCTCGGCAACACGGCCTTCGTCTCGGAACTCTACCACAACGTCATGCACCGCGACGGCGAGGCCGGCGGCGTCGCCTACTGGACAAACGCCCTCGACAGCCACGCCATGGATCGCGCCGACGTGCTCGTCGCGTTCAGCAACAGCGCCGAGTACCTCGCCCGCCACGTCGACGCGTCCCAGGGCCTGCTCCTCGCCTGAGAGGCGCCGCCCGCGGTCCGAAATCCGCCGCTTTCGGGGGGCAAGGCGTCCGGCGGGCACGGCGCAAGGAGCGCACGGGCGCGGCCGGAGCTCGCCCCGGCTCGCCGCCGGTCCCCGTGAGTGCCTCGCCCGTGAAGGTCCCGCCCGTGAGTGCCCCGACGCCGTGATCCGCTTCGAGAACGTCACCAAGATCTACCGGACCGACGGCCACCGCCGCACGATCCTGGAGCGGGTCTCGTTCACCCTGAAGCCCGGCATCAGCTACGGAATCCTCGGGATCAACGGCGCCGGCAAGTCGACGACGATGCGGCTGATCGGCGGCACCGAGGAGCCGAGCTCCGGCAAGATCCGGCGGGGCCTGCGCGTCTCCTGGCCGCTCGGCTTCGGCGGCGGCTTCCACCCGCAGATGACGGGCCGCGACAACGTCATCTTCGTGGCGCGCATCTACGGCGAGGACCCCCGGCGCGTTCTCGAATACGTGGAGGATTTCGCCGAACTCGGCAGCTACCTCGACGTGCCGATCCGGACCTACTCCTCGGGCATGAACGCGCGCCTCGCCTTCGGGATGAGCATGGCGATCCCGTTCGACTGCTACCTCATCGACGAGGTCACCTCGGTCGGCGACGCCCGCTTCCAGAAGCGCTGCGAGGCGGCCTTCTCCGAGCGCCGCAAGAACGCGGACGTGATCATGGTGTCCCACAGCATGGACGTGATCCGCTCGTGGTGCACGCAGGGCCTCGTGCTCCTGAACGGCCGCGCGATCATCTACGAGGACGTCAACGACGCGATCGAGCTGTACCACCGCCTGAACGCGTGAGGACGGCCACGGTTTTGCCGCGGGCGGATGTCAGACCGGGACGAGCGCGCGCCGGCTCCGCCGAGGCGCCGCACAGGCAACGGACACGTCAGGACCGATGAGCGTCGAGATCCGCAACCCGCAGGGCCAGCCGCTGACCCCGGCCGACCGCTCGCAGGCCGTCGCCGAATCGCTGAAGCAGCTCGCGCGGGTCTCGCGCTTCGCCGACCGCAAGAAGGGCATCCGGTCCTACCAGAGCCACGTCAAGGCCGACCCCTGGGTCCCGTTTCTGTTCGCGCTCTGCTTCGTCCTGCCCACCTTGGTCGGGGTGATCTATTTCGGCCTCATCGCCTCGGACCGCTACGTCACCGAGGCGCGCTTCGCCCTCCGCCCGGCCATCGGCAGCGTCGAGAAGGCGGCGCCGGACGCGGTCGGCACCAACAGCGGCTCGCCGATGCACCAGATGGTGGCCCAGGACACGCTGATCACCTACTCGTACATTCACAGCCGCCCCATGGTGGAGGCGGTGGAGGCGAAAGTCCCGCTGCGGCAGATCTTCTCCCGGGACGAGATCGACTTCGTCTCGCGCTTCGACGCCGAGAAGCCGATCGAGAAGTTCCTGAAATACTGGAAGAACCGCGTCGACGTCGAGATCGAGCAGACCTCGGGCATCATGACCCTGACGGTGAACGCGTTCGAGGCGGCGGAATCCCTCGCCATCACCAAGGCGATCCTCGCCGAGAGCGAGCGGATGGTGAACCAGCTCAGCGTCGAGGCGCGCAACGACGCGCTTGCCGAGAGCACCCGCGAGCTGAAGCTCGCCGAGGAGCGGATCACCCGCCTGCGCCTCGCCGTGCGCGACCTGCGCAACCAGGACGGCGTGCTCGACGCGCAGAAGACGAACGAGACGAACCTCAAGGTCCTGACGGAGCTCCGCACGACGCGGATCAACCTCTCCGTGCAGCTCACCCTGTCCCTGCGGGACCTCGCGCCGGAATCGCGCCGGATCATCGACCTGAAGACCCAGATCAAGGACCTCGACGACAACATCGCGCGGATCGAGCGGCAATCGGCGAGCCAGGACCCGGAGCAGAAGCGCCTCCTGTCCGACTCGCTGACGCGCTTCGAGGCCCTCGACAACGAGCGCAAGGACGCGGAGAAATACTACTCCAAGGTCATCGCCGCGCATGAGCGGGCGCGCATCATCGCCGCCCGTCAGATCGAGTTCTTCAACCTCGTGGTGCAGCCGGTCCTCGCCGAATCGGCCCAGCAGCCCCGGCGCCTCCTCATGATCAGCCTGATCGCGGCGGGCTCCGCCGTCCTGTTCGCGGCGGCCCTCTTCGCCCGCAAGCAGATGAGCTGAGGGCGCGGGGCGCGACGACCCCGTCGCCCCCTTGCTCCGCCCTCAGCGGTTGCGGTCGCCGGGATAGAGGGTGCGGCCGCTCTCGGTGTCGAGGCCGGTCGTCGTGGAGGCCGCGGCGCCGATCGCCGTCGAGCCGATCTCCTCGGTCGCGGGGCGCGGATTCTGCGCCGTCCAGCCCTGGGCCTTCCAGTCCTGCGCCCGCTCGTCCACGTCGATCGAGCCGTGCCGGTCGAGGATCGCGGTGACGCGCTCGACCTGGGTGTCCTCCGCGCGCACCGTCACGAGGGTGCCGCCGCGCCGCACGCCCTCGGCATAGGTCTCCGCCTCGTGCTCGCTGAGGCCGGCGCCCGTGAGCGCCCCGAGGAGGCCGCCGGTCGCCGCGCCGACGCCGGCGCCCGTCACCGTCGCCACGAGCCACCCCGCCGCGACCACCGGCCCGACGCCGGGGATCGCCAGGAGGCCGAGCCCCGCGAGGAGGCCGGCGCCGCCGCCGAGCACGGTTCCGAGGGTCGCGCCGGTCCCGGCGCCGTCGACCGTATCGCTCTCGGTCTCGGCAGAAGGCGCCGCGCCCGGCGCGAGGCGCCCGGCGTGCCGGTCGCCCTCGTTGCTCGCGACGATGCTGATGTCGCCGTGCGCGATACCCTCGGCTTCGAGCTTGTCGACGGCGCGGGCCGCGTCGTCGTAATCGTCGAACAGGGCGGTGATGGCTCGTGTCGCCATGGCGACCTCCTTCCGGTGCGGGTGGGGCTTACTGGGCGGCGACGTTGCCCTTGTAGTCCATGCCGATGGAGACCGGCTTGCCGGCATGCATCGCCTTGCCGTGCCAGATCCCCTGATCGTCCTTCTTCAGGTCGGTGACCTCGCCGAAGCCCATCTTCGAGAAGCGCTCCTTCACCTGACCCTCGGTGAAGCTGTTGGCCCCCGGCTCGAGCTGTTCGCCGACCGCGCCGTGGGCCGTTCCCGTCGTCGCGGGCCGGTCGGGGGCCGGGGCGGTCTGAGCGCCGGCGGCACCCGCCCCGCCGAGGGCGAGGAGGGCGGCGAGGACAAGGGACGTGCGCATGGGCGAACCTCAGGAGCGGGGGTCTTCCGATCGTGACGGTTCAAGCGGCCGGCCCAGCCTTGGTTCCAGCTTGAGCGGCCGCGAGCGGGGCGGGTTAACGCGGCGCTAACCATGAACCCGGCAATTCTTGCCGGTTGGCGACGGGTTCGGGTTCGAGGCTTCCACCCATGAGCGAGACGGTAACCGCTGCGGGCACGGGGGGCGGCGCCCCGGCGCTCGGCGGCTTCCAGCTTCCCGACCGGGCGAGCCTGCAGGCGCTGACGAAGCGCACCGACCTGTTCTTCGCGACCGCCGTGATGGGCATCCTCACGGTGCTCATCTTCCCGCTGCCCGCGATCCTGCTCGACCTCCTGCTCGCCGTCTCGATCATCCTGTCCGTGCTGATCATGATGACGGGCCTGTTCATCGACAACCCGCTCGAGTTCACGGTCTTCCCGACGCTGCTGCTGATGGCGACGATGCTGCGGCTGGCGCTCAACCTCGCCTCGACGCGGCTCATCCTCGGCCACGGCCACGAGGGCACGGCGGCCGCCGGCCACGTCATCGAGGCGTTCGGCAACTTCGTGATGGGGGGCAATTTCGTCATCGGAATCATCGTCTTCGCGATCCTGATCATCGTGAACTTCGTCGTGATCACGAAGGGCTCGGGCCGCATCGCGGAGGTCGCCGCCCGCTTCACCCTCGACGCGATGCCCGGCAAGCAGATGGCGATCGACGCCGACCTCTCGGCGGGGCTGATCGACGAGAAGACCGCCAAGGCGCGGCGCTCGGCGCTCGAGGAGGAATCCTCCTTCTTCGGCGCCATGGACGGCGCCTCGAAATTCGTGCGCGGCGACGCGATCGCGGCGCTCCTCATCACCTTCATCAACGTGATCGGCGGGATCATCATCGGCGTCGCGCAACAGGGGCTCGATTTCGGCACGGCGGCCAAGACCTACACGCTGCTGACCATCGGCGACGGGCTCGCGAGCCAGGTGCCGGCGCTGATCGTCTCGACGGCCGCGGGCATCCTCGTCTCGAAGGCGGGCGTGAAGGGCTCCGCCGACAAGGCGCTCGGCAAGCAGCTCGCCAACTACCCGAAGGCGCTCGGCATGTCGGCGGGCGTGATGGTCCTGATCGCGCTCATGCCCGGCATGCCGATGCTGCCCTTCCTGCTGCTGGCCGGCGCGTCGGGCTACGCCGCCTGGAAGATCGCCAAGACGAACCGCGAGGCGCCTCCCCTCTCCGCCGACGGGACGCCGGCCGACCCGGCCGGGGCGGCCGCCGCGCAGGAGGAGACGGTCACCGACCTCCTCAAGCTCGACGACCTCAAGCTCGAGATGGGCTACGCCCTCCTCGCCCTCGTCAACGGCGAGGGCCAGGACCGGCTGACCGACCAGATCAAGGCTCTGCGGCGCCAGCTCGCGGCCGAGCTCGGCTTCGTGATGCCTTCCGTGCGCATCCTCGACAACGTCCAGCTCGACGCCAACGCCTACATGATCCGCGTCAAGGAGATCGAGGCCGGCACCGGGCAGATCTACCCCGGCCAGTTCATGGCGATGGACCCGATGGGCGGGCAGGTCCAGCTGCCGGGCCAGCACATGCTGGAGCCGACCTTCGGGCTGCCCGCCACCTGGATCGACGCCAGCTTGCGCGACCAAGCCCAGCTCAAGGGCTACACCGTGGTCGATGCCGCGACCGTCGTCTCGACCCACCTCACCGAGATCATCAAGGCGCATGTCTCGGAGCTCCTGAACCATGTCGAGGTGCAGAAGCTCCTGAAGGAGCTGCCGAAGGAGCATACCGACCTCCTCAAGGAGGTGGTGCCGGGCCAGATCGCGACGACGGGGATCCAGCGGGTGCTGCAGTTCCTGCTCTCGGAGCGGGTCTCGATCCGCGATCTCGGCACCATCGTCGAGGGGATCGCGGAGGTGGCGGGCTCCGTGAAGAACCCGCGCGACATCGTCGAGCACGTGCGCGCCCGCCTCGGCCGCCAGATCTGCGCCCAGTACCAGGGCCCGGACGGGATGCTGCCGATCATCACCCTGTCGCCGGCCTGGGAGCAGGCCTTCCTCGACGCCATCGTCGGCGAGCGCGACGAGCGCTACCTCGCGATGCAGCCCTCGAAACTGTCCGAGTTCGTCACGACGGTGCGCGACCGCTTCGAGACCGCCGCCCGCATGGGCGAGATGCCGGTTCTCGTCACCTCCGTTCAGTCCCGGCCCTTCGTGCGCTCGATCATCGAGCGCTTCCGCCGGGAGACGCCGGTGATGAGCCAGGCCGAGATCCACCCGCGGGCGCGGCTGCGCACGGTCGGCTCGGTGTGAGGCTCAGTCGCGCCGGGGCGGGTAGTCCATCGGCATCGTGATGACGCCGCGGTGATAGGGGAAGCGGGCGCGCTGCAGCGGGTCCGGCCCCGTGAAGATGAGCCGGGCACGGAACGAGACCGGGCTCACGCAAATCAGGTAGCCGCGCAGGTTCCGCTCGTTCGGGATGAACAGGGCGGTCTTCAGATAGCGCGCCTCGTGGCGGACCCATCCCGGGATCGGCAGGCCCCAGCGCCGGGCGAGATGCTCGCCGACGCCGCCGATGAAGGCGTCGGCCGGCTCCAGGCCGAGGAGGTCCGGCTCGTCGCGGATCATCGCGGCCTGACGCGCCGTGTCGCCGTCGGCGGCGTAGAAGGTGTCGAGGAACTCTCGGGTGTGGTGATCCCAGTCGCCGTCGCCGCGGGTGCGCTCCGCGACCTCGCGCAGGGTGGCCGGCCTCATAGCTCAGGCCTCATGGCTCGGCCCCACGAAGGACGGACGCGAAGCGCAACCGGGCCTCGCTCGGCGGATCCTCGCCATAGATCGAGAGGTAGAGCCGTTCGAGCTCCTCGATCCGGGTCAGGCCGAGATGAAGGGCGAGTGCGCGGGCATCGCCCAGATCGCGCTCCCCGCGATCGAGATTCCGGAGCGCCTGCAGCTTCATCGCCAGGAGATAGTGCGGCTTGGCGAGGAACGTCCGCAGTCCCGGAGGGCCGGCGGCCGGGTAGGTCCCCGACAGGGCGAAAAGCGCATCCGGCTCGTCGAGCGGCGTGAACATGCCGACGGCGTTGTTCAGCCAATCGGGCCCGAGGCCGACCCGCTCGGCCACGCGCGCCACGGAGGGCGCCAGCGACGCCTCGTCGAAGCCCTCGCGCACCACGGCATCGACGTCCTCCGTCGAGCGCCGCCACGCGAATTGCAGCATGATCGCGCCGCCGCCGTAGACCGCCAGTTCGACGAAGACCCCGCGTGCCGCGAGGTCGGCACCCAGACATGCGAAGGCTTCGCGCAGGCGGTCGGCGTCGAGCGGTGCTCCCATGCGCGGCCTCCCGGTCAGACCGCCTTCTTCTCCAGCCGGTGCTCGATCTTGTGGGAATCGAGGCCGGGGGCGACGAGGGGCGGCTCGGGCGGGGCCGCGCCCACAGGGGGGCCGCGGCGCTTGAAGGCTTCGGCGAGGCGCGAGCGCTCGTAGAGGACGACCACGATGACCGAGAGCAGGAACGGCAGCCAGAAGTAGAAGATCCGGAAGACGAGCAGGGCCGCGATCACCTGCGGGCGTGCAACTTCCGGCATGGCCAGCACGAAGATCAGCTCGAACACGCCCAGCCCGCCCGGCGCGTGCGAGACCAGCGCCGCCGAGAAGGAGGCGAGGAAGACGGCCAGCACCACGAGGAAGCCCGGGTTACCGGCCTCCGGCAGCGCGAAGTAGATGATGCCCGCCGCACCCAGGAGCTCCAGGGGCGCGGCCAGGAGCTGACGGCCCATGATGTTCGGGCGCGGATATTCGAGCTTGAACGAGCGGATGTGCAGCGGCTTCAGGTGCAGCAGCGAGCCGACGACGTAGAGGCCGACCGCGCCGAGGAGCGCGAGGCCGAGGACGAAGGCGGTGGTCGGGTTGGTCAGCACGCCCGGCAGGTGGCCTTCGAGGCGGGTCAGCAGGTCGGGCTTCAGCGTCAGCGTGACGCCCCCGAGCAGGATCGTTCCGAGGCCGAAGGTGAAGGAGCAGAGCGCCACGAGCACCGCCACCTGCGCGGCCGAGAGGCCCTTGGCGGTGTAGGCCCGGTAGCGCACGACGGCGCCGGAGAAGACCGAGGCGCCGATGTTGTGCGAGAGGGCGTAGGTCGTGAACGAGCAGACCGAGACGAAGAGCCACGAGATGTGGCGCACGCCGAGATGCAGCAGCGCGATCCGGTCGTACCAGGCGAGCGCGGCGTAGGCGACGAGCGTCGAGAGCGCGGCGAGGAGGAAGCGGTGGGCGGGGATCGCCTTCAGGCTCTCCTCGACATCGGCCAGGGAGAGGCCCTGCAGCTCGCGGTAGAGAAGATATCCGGAGACGACGAGCGCGCCGAGGCCGATGATCGGCCAGATGAATTCGCTGATCTTCTTCATGGAATCCGGACACACCCTCGCGAGGACGGCCTCCTGATGCGCCAGGAATGCGCGCATCGCAAGCAGGACGCCACGGCCACGCGGGCCGTGATGTCACCGGATCATGACGGTTTCGTGCCGCGTGCGGTGGCGCCCGCGGGCAGGGCCGGGCGCGGTTCTCGGGCGCGGGCTCGGCGCGCACTCAGGCGCGCGCGCGGGCCAAGCCGATCCCGTCCATCGCGGCCTGGTCGCGCTGGGCTTCCGCGGCCCGCTCGGCGCTGCGCTCGCGGTCTTCCAGGATCTCGACCTTCTTCAGGTCCTCGAACGCCTCGCCGAGCTCGGCCTTGGCCTCGGCGAGCTGGCCCTCGAGGGCGGCGGCCGACTGGCGCATGTTGTCCCGGCGGCCGGCGGCGGCGCGGGCATAGGTCGGGTAGGCGAAATGGGCGGGGTCCGAGATGCCGGCGCGGCCCTCCTCCTGCGCGACCTCGCGGTCGAGCTCGGCCGCCATGCGCAGGAAATCGGCCATCATCATCTCGATCTGCGTCACGCGGCGACGCTTCTCGTCGACCTGGAACCGACGCAGCCGGATCAGCGTGTCACGCGATTTCATGGGAACGCTCACTCCACGCAACGCTCAGGCCCCGCCCGGGCGAACGCGCCGACGGAGTTACCCGGGGCTCCCCACGATCTGTGCGAGCCGTTCGTAACCCTCGCCGATGGAGGTTGCTTCTTCCTTACCCTGCCCCAGAAAAGCCTCAAGATCGGGCATGAGCGCCACCGCCTCGTCCACCTCCTGCGAGGAGCCGGCGCGGTAGGCGCCGAGGCGGATCAGCTCCTCCATGTCGGCGTAGGTCGAGAGCACCCGGCGGGCGCGCCGCACGACCGGCAGGTAGGCGGGGTCGCAGGAGCGGGGCATCGTGCGCGAGACCGAGCGCAGCACGTTGATCGCGGGGTAGCGCCCCCGCTCGGCGATGGCGCGCTCCATGACGATGTGCCCGTCGAGGATGCCGCGCACCGCGTCGGCCACCGGCTCGTTGTGGTCGTCGCCCTCCACCAGAACGGTGAAGAGGGCCGAGATCGTCCCCTCCCCCACCCCGGGGCCGGCCCGTTCGAGGAGCCGCGGCAACTCGCTGAACACCGTCGGCGTGTAGCCCTTGGCGGTCGGCGGCTCGCCGGCCGCGAGGCCGATGTCGCGCTGGGCCATGGCGAAGCGGGTGATCGAATCGATCATGCAGAGCACCCGGGCGCCCTGGTCGCGGAAATGCTCGGCGACGCTCAGGGTCACGTAGGCCGCGTTCCGGCGCATCAGGGCCGGCTCGTCGGAGGTCGCGACCACGACGACCGAGCGGGCGAGGCCCGCCGGCCCGAGATCGTCCTGCAGGAATTCCTGAACCTCGCGCCCGCGCTCGCCGACGAGGCCGATCACCGCCACGTCGGCCGCCGTGTAGCGGGCGAGCATCGAGAGCAGCACCGACTTGCCGACGCCCGAGCCCGCGAAGATGCCCATGCGCTGGCCGGCGCACATCGTCAGGAAGGTGTTGATGCAGCGGATCCCGAGATCCAGCGGCTGCCCGACTCGGCGCCGCGCATGGGCGGGGGGCGGATCGGCCCGCAGCGGATAGATCGCGGGGCCGGCGGGGAGCGGCCCGAGCCCGTCGACCGGCCGCCCCAGGGCGTCGATGACGCGGCCGAGCCAGGCCGGGGACGGGCGGATGGCGCCCGCCGCCTCGTCGCGGACATAGGCCGGGCAGCCCCGGCGCACGCCCTCCAGGGTGCCGAAGGGCATGGCGAGCGCCCGGTCCCCCTGGAAGCCGATGATCTCGCAGGGGACGAGCCCGGCGCGGCCCGCGCCCTCAATGTCGAGTCGGCCGCCGAGCCGCATGGCCGCGACCGGGCCGGCCACCTCCACGAGGAGCCCGCGAATCGCCACGACGCGACCGTAGGTTTCAAGGGATTCGACGCGCTCAAGCGCCGCGCGTGCCGAGCCGAGCGGCACGATCACCGGGCGGTGAAGATCGTCCGCCATCGGGCCTCTTTCAACGTTTCGTTTACCTCCCTCCTTAACACTGGCCCCATCGCGCTGACAGCGGGTCCAGTCATGCGGCGGTGCGGTTCGGACCTTCGAATCGTTCCGACAAGTGAGGCGGGCGTGGCATGCGAGCCACAGGCCACCGGGACTCGTTTCAACTCAAGCACTTGGCGAGGACCGCGAAGGTGGCGAGTGAGGCTCGCGACGGTATGAATGAGAACAGACCGTCAACGGGTTCACGATCCGGGAATCGCGCCCACTCAACGAGTGCTTGCAAGCCGGAATCAGGGTTTGTTAACGATTAACGCATAGCGTTTCACGTCAATGACGAGGGAGCGTCCGTCCACAGGCCGGTGGCGGGCGTTTGGCGGGGACGCGTCCGGACGCTGAGACGGCCGCGCTGGGCTGGGGACCGACGATGCGGGTACTTCTGATCGAGGACGACAGCGCCACGGCGCAGAGCATCGAGCTGATGCTCAAGTCCGAGAACTTCAACACCTACACCACCGATCTCGGTGAGGAGGGCGTCGATCTCGGCAAGCTCTACGATTACGACATCATCCTGCTCGACCTGAACCTGCCCGACATGTCGGGCTACGAGGTGCTCCGGTCGCTCCGCGTCGCGAAGGTGAAGACCCCGATCCTGATCCTCTCCGGCATGGCCGGCATCGAGGACAAGGTGAAGGGCCTCGGCTTCGGCGCCGACGACTACCTCACCAAGCCCTTCCACACGGACGAGCTCGTCGCCCGCATCCACGCGATCGTGCGCCGCTCGAAGGGCCACGCCCAATCGGTCATCACGACGGGCGACCTCATCGTCAACCTCGACCAGAAGACCGTCGAGGTCTCCGGCTCGCGGGTGCACCTCACCGGCAAGGAGTACCAGATGCTGGAACTCCTCAGCCTGCGGAAGGGCACGACCCTGACGAAGGAGATGTTCCTCAACCACCTCTACGGCGGCATGGACGAGCCCGAG
>NZ_SMNT01000116.1 GCF_004348265.1 Methylobacterium segetis | reverse complement strand
CCGACAGGAGGGTCGCATCGCCGAGGGCGGGAACATCCGCCGCGGGAGCCGGCCCGCCCTCGTCCGCTCCGAGGGAGACCGGGATCGCGCCCGCCTCGGCCCGGCCGGACGCGGGCTCCGGGTCCGCTTGCGCAGGGGATCCTGCCGCCGCCCGCACGAGGCCGAAGCCGCCGTATCCGGTGAAAGGGTGCCCGTTGCGGCCGAGGGGCGCCCCGGAGATCTCGACGTTGATCGACTCGACCGCCTCCCCGAGCGCGATCCCGGCGGGAACGCCGCGAAAGGTGCGCCGCTCCGCGAGCGCGGCGAGGAGCGGTTCGCCCTCGCGCAGGACGCCGTCCCGCGCCAGGGCGGACCAGGATCGCCCGAGGAGGAGTGGCGCGAGGGCCGCCTCCGGGCCACCCGAGACCTGCGTGATCAGATCGGAACCGTCGCTGCGCCAGACGAAGCGGTCGCCCGGCCGCGGCCGCGCGGCAGGCTCCGCCGGGCGGCTGACCTCGTCGGGGGCGACGCTGACGGCTTCGGCCTCGGCCACGGGCAGCGGAACGTCCGGCCGGGGCTCTCGGCGGCGCGCGGCCGGGAGCGACTCCATCGGGACGAGGAGAAGCGCGGCCTCGCCGTTCGCGAGGCGGCCGCGCGCCAGGAGGCAGGGGACGGGCGGGGCGATCCCGCGGGGATCGAGGCGCAGGCGCACGAGGCGCGACCCCTCGGCGGGCAGCGCGGCCCGGCGGATCTGGCCGGGAAGGCCGAGGCGGGAGGCGGCGGCGCCCGCCGGATCGAACAGGCCGGCCGCCCAGGGCCGCGCCGGCGCCGACGCCTCGAGGAGATGCGCGCCCTCCGCGTCGAGGATCGCGAAGGCGCGACCCGGATCGGCCAGGAGGGCGGCGAGGCGCGGCTCCCGCGCCCAGGAATCCAGGGCGGGAGCGACCGGATCGTTCGCGAGGCTTTTGTCCGGTGCGGACCCGTCTTCGGTCATGCGGACCTGTCTGGCTCGAAAAATCTGCGTTACCGCGCTCAATTTCGTACGCTGAACTGCCCCGGGATGGTGGACACTTCAAGCGCGCGTCACACGTTTACCTCATGTCAACCTTAATGGTCCCGCTCCGCTCGCCGGGTGCCATGGGGACGCCAAAGGTGCTATTGTGCAGTGCACAATGCAGAATCACTGATTCGGAGAGGAGACGACCATGAGCAACACGCCCAATTACGAGGTGCCCACCGAGATGCGCGACTTCGCCGAGAAGAGCGTGGATCAGGCCCGCAAGGCCTTCGACAGCTTCATCGGCGCCGCGCGGCGCACAGCCGATACGGTGCAGGGCTCGACCGAGACCGCGCGCACCAACGCCAAGGACATCTCGTCCCGCGGCTTCGAGTTCGCCGAGCAGAACGTCAACGCGGCCTTCGATCTCGCCCAGAAGATCGTCCGCTCGCGCGACATCCAGGAGGCGATGCAGCATCAGGCCGAGTTCGTCCGCAGCCAGTTCGCCGCGATCCAGGCGCAGGCCAAGGAGTTCGGCGGCCTCGCCCAGAGCGCGATGCAGGAGAGCGCCGAGAAGGCCAAGGCCGCGATGCAGGAGGGCGCCGACCATGCCCGCCGGGCCATGGAGCAGGGCGCCGAGGCTGCCCAGCAGACCTCGCGGGATGCCGAGGCCGCCACCCGCAAGGCGACGTCCTGACATAGCCGCCGCGCGGGCGAGCGGCCCGCGCCACGCGTCCTCGACGGCCCGTCCCGCCCCGCGGGGCGGGCCGTCTCGCTTTTGCCCGCATTGCGGGGGAGGGGGCATCACGCCGCCTCAGCGGGGCCGGCCCATCCGGAGAGAAGGACAGAACCGCCATGCGACCCGCCCAACGCCTCGGCCTCGCCGCCGGCCTGATCGCCGGCCTCCTCGGAGCGCAAATCGCCGAGGCCCAGTATGACGACGGCTACGGCCCGCCGCCGCCCCGGCGTCCCTACCGCGAGGAGCGCCTGTCCGGCCCCGGCCCGCGCGGCGGCCCCGTGGGCTACAATTGCGACGCGATCCAGCAGGGCTTGAGCGGCCCGCAGCCCTATTCCTGCCCGCTCCCGGGCCCGCGGCCGCTCGGCGCGCGCTGCTTCTGCGACATGCCGATCGCCTCGTTCAGCACGCCGCAGACAGCCGTCGGCCGCGTCGCACCCTGAGACAGAGGGTCGAAGACGCGAAAAGGCCGCGCCATCAACGGGATGGCGCGGCCTTCTCAAGTCTCGTGCGAGCAGCGTCCTGAGAGGCCGTCGTCTCGGATCCTTAATTCAGGACAACGACTTTCGCGCCGACCTTCACGCGATCGTAGAGGTCCGTGACGTCCTCGTTCGTCATGCGGATGCAACCCGAGGACACCGCCTGGCCGATCGTGTCCGGCTCGTTCGAGCCGTGGATGCGGTACTCGGTGTTGCCGATGTACATGGCGCGGGCGCCGAGCGGGTTCTCGATGCCGCCGGCCATGTAGCGCGGAAGGTCGGGACGGCGGGCCAGCATCGCGGCGGGGGGCGTCCAGGACGGCCACTCGCGCTTGGCGGTGATCGTCTTCGTGCCCGACCACGTGAAGCCCGGACGGCCGACGCCGACGCCGTAGCGGATCGCCTCGCCGTTCGGCATCACGAGGTAGAGCCGGCGCTCGCTCGTGGAGACGACGATGGTGCCGGGCTTGTAGGCGCCGCTGAAGGCGACGATCTCGCGCGGGATCGGCTGCACCTGCGCCTGCGGCGCGGCCTGCACGCCCTGCCCGTAACCAGGCTGCCCGTAGGCGTAGCCGGGCTGGGCCTGCTGCGCCGGCTGGCGCCGGTAGCCGCCGAACACGTCGGACTGCTCGGCGTAGTAATCGTCCGCGTCGCTCCCGTAGGGATCGTACGAGGAAAACGCCGCGGCCGGGCCGGTGGCAAGAACACAGACGCCGAGGAGTCCCGCGAAAGCGCTGGCGAGGGTCTTCATGGTGGAGCCTACCTGTGCAGTAACCTTTGCTATACAAGCGCAAGCGTTGCCGTGGGTTCCAACCAGCGGTGAAGATTTTGTACCCAAGGCGCGGTCTTAATCCTCGCGGCGCCTTTTTCTGGCGTGACCTGTGCGGTGGCGCACCCCGAAGGGTGTAGGCCCCTACCCCTTCGGTAGGGGCGGCGCGGGGCGTTCACTCGGCCGGGCAGGGCAGGCGCGCGGCGAGATCCGACCCGGCTCCCGCATCCCTCTCTCCGGAGGGCAGGCCGTCGGACTCGGCCACATCGACCTCGACGCTCATGCCGAGATCGTCGTCCGCGCAGCCGAAATAGGTGCCGTGGAGCGGGATGGCCTGCCGCGGGTCGCGGGCCACGGCGACGCGGATGAGATCGCGGCCGCCGACGATGCCGTTCGTCGGGTCGAACTCGATCCAGCCGGCGCCGGGCAGGTAGACCTGCAGCCAGGCATGGGTCGAGCCGCCGCCGACATGCCCCTCCCAATTGCCGCGCGGCGTGTAGAGGTATCCGGAGACGAAGCGGGCGGCCATGCCGAGGGCGCGCACGCCTTCCATCATCAGGAGCGCGAAGTCGCGGCAGCTGCCGCGCCGCGTCCGCAGCGTCGTCACCGGGTCCTGCACGCCCTTCTCCGGGCGGGCGCTGTAGGTGAAGTCCCGGCGCACGCCGCGGGTCATCGCCGCGAGGAGGTCCTGCGTCGGCACGCGGCCCTCGGCCGGGATGAAGCTGCGGGCCCAGGCATCGATCTCGTGGTGCGGATCGGGGTAGTGGCGCTCGATGGAGCGGATCAGGTCGGGCATGTCCTCGGCGCCGTAGCCGAAGGGGTAATGCGTGGCATGCGGCGCCAGCGGGAAGACGGGCGCGTGCTCCGGCGCGTGCGCGAGCGTGATGCCGCAGGTGAAGCGCAGCGTCGCCGCCTCCTCCGCGAAAGTCGCCACCGCGACGCAATTGCCGAAGACGTCGAACATCCAGCGCAGGCTTCTCGGCTCCGGCTCGATGTCGAGGCTGACCTCGATCAGCCGCTGGTCGTAGCTGTCGCGGGGCCGGAACAGGATCCGATGCTCACCGAAGGCGACGGGGCGCCGGTAGCGGTAGGTCGTGACGTGGCGGACGGACAGGATCGGCAAAGCGTGACGGCTCCG
Source organism: Methylobacterium segetis (assembly GCF_004348265.1). GTDB lineage: Bacteria > Pseudomonadota > Alphaproteobacteria > Rhizobiales > Beijerinckiaceae > Methylobacterium > Methylobacterium segetis. The sequence goes on along the minus strand of NZ_SMNT01000116.1, from coordinate 10,900 downwards.
CGCGGGCCGCGCGGCCCGCGCTTCTGCGATGCAAGAGGTGCGCCCAGGCCGAGCTTGCGTGCGGATCGCGACCGGCGGCCGTTCCCGCGGCGGCTCCGCTTCAAGTCACGGGCGGGGGCGGGGCGTTCGAGGCGCGCTCAGCCTCGACGAGGACGTCGAGGGGCCGCCAGGGCTTAGGGATGAAGACGGCGTGGTCGGGCACGTCGGGGCGGGAAACCGCCCGGCCGGAGGTGATGACGAGGCGCGCCCGCGGCCACAGGGTCGAGACGGCCCGGGCGAGTTGCAGCCCGTCCATCTCGCCCGCGAGGCGCACGTCGGCGAAGACGAGGGCCACCTCCCCGCCGCGAGCCTGCAGGACGGCGAGGGCGGCCTCCGCGCTGTCGCAGCCGACGACGCTGAGCTCGGTTTCCTCCAAGAGCGTCTCCGCGAGCGCCCGGATCTCCGGCTCATCCTCCACCACGAGCGCGAGGCGTGTGCCCCCGGCGCCGGGATGGGAGGAGGCGGCTTCGCGCTCCTGATCCGCGTCCGTTTCGGATTGGCGTACCCGGCGCACCAGAACGGCGAGGTGCTCCGGCACGCCCTCGGCGACCAGGGTGTCGTAGAAGGAGGCGAGGGTCTGGCCGATCTGATCGAGGGGGATCCCGGGCGTCAGGGTCTCGACGGGCCGCCGCGGACGGCTCCCGCTCACCGATGCCTGATGCTTCACTCTCGTCACGCCCGATCCCCCGCTCTGTTCGCCGCGGCTTTGCGCGGTCGCGCGGCCTCCCGTGGGGAAAGTCGGGAATCGGCCGCGAGTTGCGAAACAATACCGAATCGGCACCCGGACAGGGGCCGCCCGGTGCGCAACCGGTCACTCGGCGGCGGTGTCCGCGTAGGCCATGACGCCGGAGACGGCGCGGACATCGCGATAGCGCTCGCCGCGGCTGCTCATCATCGCCTCGAACTTCTCGTGCACCTGCGCCACCGAGAGGCTGACGGGCTTGCGGCGGCGGCCTGAGCCGGAGGCGAAGAAGATCGAGCGGTTCGCCCTGGCCGGGCCCGGCAGGAGCTTGGCGGCCGCAGCCTTCGGCTTGTCGACGACGTTGGCCAGGAACTCCTCGGCATCGTCCGGGCCGAGGAAGTGGGCGAGGTACACTTCGCCCAGCGAGAGTTCGCGGCCGATCCGCAGGCTGATGCGGGCGGCGTCGCGCTTCAGCATTTCGCCGGCCATGAGGGCGGAGAGATAGGGGTCGCGGCGCAGTTCGAGGATGCGGGCGCGCTCGGCCGGGTCGGCCACGGAGGGCCGGTCGTTGCCGTCCTGAACGACGAGGCCGGCTTCCTGGGAGAGACCGTACTTGGCGCCGAAATCGCGGACCACGCCGAGCCAGGTGCGCTCGATGAACTGGTAGAGGCCGGTGGCCGAGGAGGTCTTGGCCTGGACCGCCGTGATGAAGCTCGATTCCTTGTCGGCGACCGCCATCAGCAGCACCGGGTCCGTCTGAACGGATTGGGCCGCGCGCACGATCTTCTGGACAAGGTGGCGGCGGATCTTCATGGGCCCGAATTCGAGGATGTCGTTCGGGTCGCCGACGGCGCTCTCGGAGAGCAGGTAATCGTAGGAGACGCGGTCGACCGCGTTCGAGCCGAGTTCGGTGTCGAGATCGTGGACGGGGGCGAAAGCGGCGGACGCGGTGAGCACGGTCGGCGGCGGATCAAGGATCGGCACCGCGCTCGTCTGGACGCGGGGGCGCGGCATCACGAGTTCGGTCGCGGCCTGGGCCGAGGGCAGGGCCTGCTGCAGGCCGATCTTGGCCAGCTCCGTGCCCGAACCGAACAGCACCGCCGAGATGCCGCCCGCAAAGAGTGCGACGGTGAGGACGGAGCGGGTGAGGGCGGGGCGGCTGCCGTGGTCGCGGGCGACCTGCGGGCTCAGGGTGAGGGCATCGGATGGGGCGGCGGGGCCCGTGCCGAAACGGGGCTTCGGGGAGGTGGTTCGTGGCGATCCGACCGTGCGACCCCGCATCTGTGCGACTCAGTCCCTCTGCAACGCGCCGTTAACGACGCCCGTTAAGAGGATCTATGTTGACAGATGTGGCGACAACACGGCCGAGGTTGTGGCGGCGGCGTGGCGGTTGTGGGCAACATCCGGGCACGGCCTCGCCCCTCACCGGTAATCGGTCGGCGTCAGACCGTGCCGGGCGATCTTGTCGTAGAGGGTCTTTCGCGGCGTTCCGAGGTGCTCGGCCGCGACGCGCACGTCGCCGCCGGCCATGATCAGCTCGTCGCGGATCAGGTCGCGCTCGAAGCGGTCGACCTGCTCGGCCAGCGTCCGCCCCGCGACACTGTCCGCCGCGGCCTCCGGCGTTCCGGCAAAGCCCAGCGCGCACCGCTCCGCGTAGTGGCCGAGCTCGCGCACGTTGCCCGGCCAGGAATGGCCGAGGAGATGCTCGCGGATCGCCGCGTTGAGCGCGGGCGGCTCCCGGTTGAACCGGGCGGCGGCCCGGCCGAGGAAGTGCTGGAACAGGAGCAGGACATCCTCCCGCCGGTCGCGCAGCGGCGGGATCGCGATCGTGATGACGTTGAGGCGGTGGAACAGGTCGTCGCGGAAGGTTCCCTGCGCTGCCGCCTGACCGAGATCGACCTTGGTCGCGGCCACGACCCGCATGTCGACGGGCCGGATCTCATTGGTGCCGAGCGGCTCGACCGTGCGCTCCTGCAGGACGCGCAGGAGCTTGACCTGGAGATTGAGCGGCATGCTCTCGATCTCGTCGAGGAAGAGCGTGCCCCCGTGCGCGTGCTCGATGCGGCCGACGCGGCGCTTGAGGGCGCCGGTGAAGGCTCCGGCCTCGTGGCCGAAGAGCTCGCTCTCGACCACCGTGTCGGGCAGCGCGCCGCAATTCATGGCCACGAAGTTCTTCGGCGCACGCCGGCTCCAGCGGTGGAGCGCGCTCGCCACCACCTCCTTGCCGGACCCGGTCTCGCCGAGCACCAGCACGTCGACGTCGGCCCCGGCCACGTCGCGCACGAGGCGGCGCAGGCGCACCATCTCGGGCGAGACGCCGAGGAAAGCGGGGTCGGCCTCCACCGCCTCCTCCAGCCGCGCCCGCAGGCGGCGGTTCTCCAGCGTCAGGCGACGGCGGTCGAGGGCGCGGCGGACGGAGGCGATCAGCGCCTCGGCCGGGTAGGGCTTGGCGAGGAAGTCGTAGGCGCCCTCGCGCATGGCGCCGACCGCCATCGAGATGTCGCCGTGGCCGGTGATCAGGATCACGGGCAGATCCGGGTCGGCGGCACGGATGCGCTCGAAGAGGCCGCGCCCGTCGAGCCCGGGCAGGCGCACGTCGCTGACGACGACGCCCGGCGGGTCGGACAGGATCGCCGAGAGCGCGGGCTCGGCGGCGTCGAACAGCTCGACCACGAAGCCGTCGAGTTCGAGGCTCTGGCGGTTCGCCCGGCGCACGTCCGCCTCGTCGTCGACGAAGACGATCCGCTCCGACCGGTCAGGGATCGTCTCGCTCACGCAGCGCTCTCCGCCGCCTGCGCCGCCGCGCGGGCGAGTTCCATCCGGAAGATGGTGCCGGCCGGCTCGTTGCCGCGCACCGTCAGGGTGCCGCCGCAATCCTCCACGATCCCGCGGGCGATGGCGAGGCCGAGGCCGAGGCCGTCGGACTTCGTCGTGAAGAAGGCGTCGAACACCTGCGCGCGCTGCGCCTCCGGGATCCCGGAGCCGTTGTCCGCCACCTCGACCGCGACGCGGGTTCCCTCCGCGAGAATCGCGAGGCCGACGCGGGGCTCCGGCCCCCCCGCGACGGCATCGAGGGCGTTCTGCAGGAGGTTGACCAAGACCTGCTCCAGGCGCGGCCCGTCGCCGAGCACGGCGAGGTCGGCGGGGGGGCTCTCGACCGCGAGCGCGATGCCAGCGGCCGTCGCGCGGCCCTCCACCAGTTCGAGGCTGTTGCGGACGATCTCGGCGAGCAGCACCGGCTCGCGGCGCCCGGAGGCGCGGCGGGCGAAGCCCTTGAGCTGGCGCGTGAGCGCCCCGATCCGGTCGGTCAGGCGGCCGATGGCGCCGACATTCTCGGCGGCGTCCTCGACGCGCCCCCGGCGAACGAGGATCGCGGTGTTGTCGGCGTAGGAGCGGATCGCGGCGAGCGGCTGGTTGATCTCGTGGGCCATGCTCGCCGCGAACTGGCCGAGGGCGGCAAGCCGCCCGGCCTGGGCGAGCTCGCGGCCCAGGCGCTCGCGCTCGGCCTCCGCGCGCGCCCGCTCCTCGGCCTCGGCGCGCAACCGGCGGTTCGCTTCGCTCAAGGCATGCGTGCGCTCGGCGACCCGCGCCTCCAGGTCCTCGCGCCGGGCCGCCGCCTCGCGCAGGCGCGCCCGCGTCCGCTCGCGCCGTCCGAGCACCATGGCGAGGCCGAGCGCGGCGAGGCCGGTGGCGAGCAGCGCGATCACCGCCCCCTGGAGCCGCTCGCGCTCAACCGCGGGTCCGACGGGGGTGAGCGCGTAGAGCCGCCATTCGGTGTCCGGAACGGCCGCGTCGTGCAGGAGGGCGCGCCACGCCGGCTGCCCGGTGCCGCCGACGCGCACGAGATCCGCCTCTCCCGCGACGGGATGAAGGGGCAGGGGATCGAGGGGCGCGCCGCCGAATTCCAGGCTCTCGCGGATCCGCGCCCGCTCGTCGGGCGGAACCGGCCGCAGCGCCCGGAAGCGCCACGCCGGCTCGCTCGCGACGAGCACGATGCCGCGCCCGTCCGCAACGAAGAGGCTCTCCCCGGCCTCGCGCCAGCCGGCCTCGACCGCGTCGAACTCGATCTTGACGACCACGACCCCGCTGGCGTCGGCGAGGCGCCGCGCGAGGTAGAAGCCGGGGCGCCCGCTCACGGTCCCGAGGGCGAACTGCGATCCGGCGCCCTCCGCCATGGCGCGGCGGAAATAGGGGCGGAAGGCGTAGCTCTGCCCGATGAAGCTGCGCGCGGCGCCCGCATTGCTCGCCGCCACGGTCTCGCCATCCGCCCGCACCGCGTAGATCACGGCGGCCCCCGTCGCCGCCGCGATCTCGGCGAGGCGCGCGTTGACGCGGGCGAGGAGGGCGGGGTCCGCCTCCGGCCGCAGGATCGCGGCGATCTCCGGATCGGCCGCCAGCGCCCGGGGCAGGGCGGTCTGGCGCTGCATCTCCGCCCGCAGCGCGCCGACCTGCAGCGCCAGGCTCGATTGCGCTGCCCGCCCGAGATCGGCGAGCGCCGAGCGCTCGGCCGCGCGCCCGCCCGCCCAGGCCGCGGCGATCATGGCGGCGAGCGCCGCGAGCCAGAGCCAGCGGCGGCGGAAGGATGATGCCGCCGGGCCGGCTCCGGATCGCGCGACTCCGGATCGCGCCCCTTCGGTCACGCTTGCCCGCCGAATGCGGATTTCCGGACAGGTTCGAGCATGCCCGTGCGGAAGCCCGCACGACGGGCCTCGCCACCACCCGGCACGTCCAGAAAAATCCTTCTCATCTCAAGCATTTAACGAAATCTTCACATCGCCGTCCGGCTGGCACGGGGGTTGCCATTCCCCCGGCGTATCGCAGCCCTGCCCCGTCGGCATGACTGCAAGCCCGAAGGCCAAAAGCAAGAGCGGACGCGTGCAGGCGAGCCGCTTCATCCCTGATCGTCAAACCGGAGGAGAACGCCCCATGGCCGCCGTGCCGTCACCGCTCACCGCGCCCCACGCCCCGCCCGCGCCGAAGCCGATCTACCGCACCCTGTATTTCCAGGTGCTGGTGGCCGTGGCGATCGGCATTCTGCTCGGGCATTTCTACCCGCAGCTCGGCTCCGAGATGAAGCCGCTCGGCGACGCCTTCATCAAGCTCGTCAAGATGATCATCGCGCCGGTGATCTTCCTCACCGTGGTCTCCGGTATCGCCGGCATGACGAACCTCGAGAAGGTCGGCCGCGTCGGCGGCAAGGCGCTCATCTACTTCCTGACCTTCTCGACCCTGGCGCTGATCGTCGGCCTCATCGTGGCCAACGTCCTCCAGCCCGGCCACGGCCTGCACATCGACCCGAAATCGCTCGATCCGAAGGCGGTTGCCACCTACGCCGGCAAGGCGAAGGAGCAGAGCATCGTCGACTTCCTGATGAACATCATCCCGGCCACCGCGGTCGGCGCGTTCTCGGGCGGCGAGATCCTGCAGGTGCTGTTCTTCTCGGTGCTGTTCGGCTTCGGCCTCGCCTTCCTGGGCGATCGCGGCAAGCCGGTCCTCGACATCATCAAGGTGCTCTCCGAGGCGATCTTCGGCGTCGTCAACATCATCATGAAGGTCGCCCCGATCGGCGCCTTCGGCGCCATGGCCTTCACCATCGGCAAGTACGGCATCGCCTCTCTGGCGAACCTCGCCTACCTCGTCGGCGCCTTCTACCTGACCTCGGCGATCTTCGTGTTCGTCGTGCTCGGCGCGGTCGCCCGCTACAACGGCTTCTCGATCGTGCGGCTCGTCCGCTACATCAAGGAGGAGCTTCTCCTCGTCCTCGGCACCTCCTCGTCGGAATCGGCGCTGCCCTCGCTCATCGACAAGATGGAGCGGGCGGGCTGCTCGCGGCCCGTCGTCGGCCTCGTCGTGCCGACCGGCTACTCGTTCAACCTCGACGGCACCAACATCTACATGACGATGGCGGCGCTCTTCATCGCGCAGGCCACCGACACGCCGCTCTCGCTCGGCGAGCAGGCCCTGCTGCTCCTCGTGGCGATGCTCTCCTCGAAGGGCGCGGCCGGCGTCACGGGCTCGGGCTTCATCACCCTCGCCGCGACGCTCGCCGTGGTGCCCTCGGTGCCCGTGGTCGGCATGGCGCTGATCCTGGGCATCGACCGCTTCATGTCGGAGTGCCGCGCGCTCACGAACTTCATCGGCAACGCGGTCGCCTGCATCGTCGTCGCCCGGTGGGAGGGCGAGGTCGACGAGGCGCGCCTGCGCGAGGCGCTCGGCGGCAAGCCCCGCGCCGCCGTGCCGGCCCCGGCTCTTCAGCCGGCCGAGTAAACACCCGATCGGGTCCGGGGCCGCGCCCGCCGAAACCGGCGGGCGCGGCCTCGTCTCGTTCGGCGCTCAGGCGGCGAGGCCGCAGGCCCGGCGCAGGCGCGCGTCCGCCCGGGCGAGGAGCTTCGCCGAGAGGTCCGCGTCGCCGGCCGCGAGGGCACGGTCGGCCGCGGTCACGTCGCGCTTGGCGAGCCAGTAGAGGACGTGGTGACGGAGCGGGCTGAAGGGCCACACGCGGTCGGTCTCCCGTGGCTGGAGACCGGTGGACAGGCAAAAATCATGCTGCGCGGCCCGGTCCGCGCGCGAACGGACGTGGGGCAGGACGAATCCCGCCGCGCGCGCCCGACCCGTGGCTCAGAACCAGCCCAGCGAGATTCCGGCGAGCAGCAGCAGAACCACGGCGCCGCCCGCGATCGTGCCCTGCGCATCGTCGATCATCGGCTTGTGGATCGGCGTCCTCAATCTCATGGCGGCCTCCCGACTTCGGGGAAGTGTGCGCGCCGGGACCGAGGAAATCTCCATCAAAAGGCAGCGGGCCGTCGGGGCCGCGGCGCCTGCCTATTCCGAGGCCACGAAGATCGTGCCGAGGATGGCGAGGAGGAGCGAGCCGCCGGCGAGGAGTTCCTGCTCCTCCTCGGATATTCTTGGGATCCACCGGGTGTTCGCGACGCAGGCCGCGACCAGCGCCAGGGCGATCACGGCCACTCCCATCACATCCGTAAACTGAACCTCGGCGGGCATGAAGGCTCCCGGTTCGGTGCTTCCCGGGCCGAGCGTAACAGAGAGGCTGTCCGAAGACGAGACGGAGGCGGGGAGCGCGTCCGTCATCGCCTCACAGAAGGCGTGCGCCCGGCGTGCGGCGGCGCGCGAAAGCCTCGTCGTCATCGGCCGCGATGTGACCTGCGAGGACGCGCGCGGGCGTGGTGTAGACGATCCGGATCCGCTTCGGCATCGGCCCGCAGCCGATGCAGACCGCGTAATCCCACCGGCGCCAGATGCGCGAGTTGCGCGCGTCGGTCTCCCTCTGCCGGCTCTGTCCGAGTTCGATGGCGCGCTTCATCTCGGCGGCCTTCCGATCGCTGGCGAGATCCGACGGGGCCGGCTGGGAACGCGGTTGGGTTCTGTCCTGTGCGAGGGCAGGCATTGCCACTGTACAGAACAGGACGCCCGCAAGATGATGAACACGCATCGAGGCTCCTGAGATTTCAGTGAGCACTCCCCTCGTCCGGCCCGTTACGCGCGGACACTGGCGAAAGTTTCACGATCGGCGCGGCAGGATTGATTTTCCGGAGATCTCGCCCCGGATGGGCAGCCCCATCTGGAGCGGCGCAGCCAACGCAAAAGGGGTCGGCGATGCGCCAGCCCCTTCGCGTCCTTGCGGAAAATCGATGGTACCACCGCCCCGGCTCGAACGGGGGACCCCCAGATCCACAATCTGGTGCTCTAACCAACTGAGCTACGGCGGCACTGGCGCGGGGTGTATCGCGGGCGTGCGGGCTTTTCAAGCGCTGCGTGACGCGGATCCGGCGGCTGTGGATCGCGTCCGGCGCCGGCCTCGGTGACGGCGCAAGGGGCTGGCCGCGGCTCCAATCCGGAGCAAGGTTCGTTGGTGAACATGCCCTCGCCCGCGCGATCCGCGGGCGCCCACCCGCGAACGGACCTCGCGCCCGCAATGTCCACGCCCCGCGCGAAGCCGCACCGTCTCCCAGGAGGGCGAACGCTGATCCAGGCGCCGGGACGGCTGCGCGCCCTGGTGCGCGCGAGCGAGACCGGCCTGATCGGGCTCGCGGCGCTGACCGGCTGCATCGCGGGCGCCGTCGTCTCGGCGATGAACGTCGTCACCCAGAGCCTGCGCGAGCAGCTCTACGACCTGCCCGCGGGCTTGCGGCTCAGCGCGGCGGCCGAGGTCGATCCCCTCGCCCTCGTCCTCGGCCCGACCTTCGGCGGGGCGCTGCTCGGGCTCCTCATCTTCGCGGTGGGGCGCTGGCGCGGGGGGCGGAAGCGGCCGATGATCGATCCGATCGAGGCGAACGCGCTCCATGGCGGGCGGATGTCGCTGCGCGATTCCGTCTACGTCGCCCTGCAGAACGTCATCTCCAACGGCAGCGGCGCCTCGGTGGGGCTGGAGGCGGGCTACACGCAGATCTGCGCCGGCATCGCCTCGCGGCTCGGCCTCTCGTTCGAGATGCGCAGGGGCGACCTGCGCACGCTCGTCGGCTGCGGCTCGGCCGCGGCCATCGCCGCCGCCTTCGGGGCGCCCCTCACCGGCGCCTTCTACGCGTTCGAACTGATCATCGGCACGTACACGATCGCGACGCTGACGCCCGTCGTGGTCGCCGCCCTGTGCGGGAGCGTCGTGGCGCGCACGCTGCTGCCGGGCACGCCGCTGGTGGCCGTCTCGGGCATCGAGGCGATCGCGACGCAACCGCTGACTACCGCCGCAACCCTGCCGAGCCTCGCCCTCGGCCTCGTCTGCGCGAGCCTCGCCATCCTGATCATGCGCGGCGTCACGCTGGTCGAGCAGGGCGTGCGCGCCACGCGCCTGCCGCGCGTTGCCGGGCCGGCCGCCGGCGGCCTCTGCGTCGGGCTGCTCGCCCTCGCGATCAGCCCGCAGGTCCTGTCGGGCGGCCACGGGGCGCTGCACCTCCACCTCGCCGAGGCGCACGGCCCCGGCATCCCCGCGCTGGCGATCCTGTTCGCCGGCAAGGCAACCGCCACGGCGATCTCGATCGGCTCCGGGTTTCGCGGCGGCCTGTTCTTCGCCTCGCTGTTTCTCGGCGCCATCGCCGGCAAGCTCTTCGCCCTGATGGCGCCGGAGGTGGTGCCGGGCCTCGCGGCCTTCGGGCTGACCCCGCTCGCCTACGCCGTCATCGGCATGAGCGCGCTCGCCGTCGCGGTGATCGGCGGCCCGCTCACCATGACCTTCCTGGCGCTCGAACTGACGGGCAGCTTCCCGATCGCGGGGCTGGTGCTCGTCGCCGTCATCGCCTCCTCGCTGATGGTCCGGAAGACCTTCGGCTATTCCTTCGCCACCTGGCGCTTCCACCTGCGCGGGGAGAGCATCCGCAGCGCGCACGATGTCGGCTGGATCCGCTCGCTCACCGTCGGGCGGCTGATGCGCAAGGACGTCCGCCCCGTGCCCCTCGACACGCCGATGCCGAGCTTCCTGCGCGCGCACCCGCTCGGCTCGCCCTCGCGGGTCATCGTGGTGGACGGGGAGGGGCGCTACGCCGGCATCGTCAACGTGCCGGAGGCGCACGCGGCCGCGCGCGAGGCGGAGGGCGAGGAGCCGAAGCTCGCCGACGTGCTGCGCTACCCGAGCGACTTCCTCACGCCGGACCTCAACGCCAAGCAGGCCTCGGCCGCCTTCGACCGGTCGGAGAGCGAGGCGCTCGCCGTCGTGGACGGCGAGGCGAGCCGGCGGGTGCTCGGGCTGCTCACCGAGAGCCACACCCTCAAGCGCTACAGCGAGGAACTCGACCGGCAGCGCCTCGCCATGGTCGGCGAGGCGGTCTGAACGCGCTTCAGCGGGGACGGCGCCCGACGCTGACGACGTTGCCCTCCCGGACCTTACGCTCGGGGAGGGTGTCCTGGACGAGCTTGACGATGGAGGCGGCGTCGAGCCCGGCCTCCGCGTACATCCGATCCGGGCTGTCATGGTCCTGGTACAGGTCCGGCAGCGTCATCGTCCGGACCCGCACACGGCCCGTGTCCAGAACGCCCCGCTCCGCCAGCAGGTGCAGGACCATCGCCCCGAACCCGCCCACCGAGCCCTCCTCCAGCGTCACGACAAGCTCGTGCGTGCCCGCCAGATCCAGAAGAAGCGCCTCGTCCAGCGGCTTGGCAAAGCGCGCATCCGCAACGCTCACCCCGATCCCAGACCCCTCCAGAACGTCCGCCGCCTTCAGCGCCTCC
>NZ_SMNT01000115.1 GCF_004348265.1 Methylobacterium segetis | reverse complement strand
TCCGCGTGCCGTAGGCGATCGCCTGCTCCGAGTGGAACGTGCCGTTCTTGCCCGTGAAGCCCTGGCAGATGACCTTGGTGGTCGCGTCAATCAGCACCGACATCTCAGGCTCCCTTCACCGCGGCCACGATCTTCTGCGCGGCGTCGTCCAGATCGTCGGCCGGGATCACGTTCAGCCCCGAGCCCCGGATGATCGCCTTGCCCTCCTCCACGTTCGTCCCCTCCAGCCGCACCACCAGCGGCACCGACAGGCCCACCGTCCGCACCGCCGCGATCACCCCGCGCGCGATCACGTCGCACTTCATGATCCCGCCGAAGATGTTGACCAGGATCCCCTTCACGTTCGGATCGGCCGTGATGATCTGGAAGGCCGCCGTCACCTTCTCCTCGCTGGCGCCACCGCCGACATCCAGGAAGTTGGCCGGCGCCTCGCCGTAGAGCTTGATGATGTCGAGCGTGGCCATCGCCAGGCCCGCCCCGTTGACCATGCAGCCGATCGTGCCATCCAGCGCGATGTAGGCCAGATCGTGCTTGGAGGCCTCGATCTCCTTGGCGTCCTCCTCCGACTCGTCGCGCAGCCCCAGGATCTCGGGATGCCGGTAGAGGGCGTTGCCGTCGAAAGCGATCTTGGCGTCCAGGCACTTCAGCTCGCCCGCAGCCGTCAGCACCAGCGGGTTGATCTCGAGAAGGCTCATGTCCGTCTCGGTGAACGCCCGGTAGAGCTTGGCGCTCAGCGCCTCGGCCTGCTTGGCCTGGGCCCCGCCGAGCCCCAGGGCGCGGGCCACCGCGCGGCCGTGATGGGGCTGGATGCCGGTGGCCGGATCGACCGGGATGGTGTGGATCTTCTCCGGGCTGTCATGGGCGACCGCCTCGATGTCCATGCCGCCCTCCGTCGAGACCACGAAGGCGACGCCGCCGCTGGAGCGGTCGACCAGCATCGAGAGGTAGAACTCGGCCGCGATCTGGGCGCCCTCCTCGATGTAGAGGCGGTTGACCTGCTTGCCGGCCGGCCCCGTCTGCACCGTGACCAGGGTGGCGCCCAGCATCTCGCGGGCGTTCGCCACCACCTCCTCGACCGACTTGGAGACGCGCACGCCGCCCTTGGCGCCGGGCGCCGCGCCCTGGAAGCTGCCCTTGCCGCGCCCGCCCGCGTGGATCTGGCTCTTGACCACCCAGACCGGACCGCCGAGATCGCGCGCCGCGCCCTCCGCCTCCGACGCGTCGAAGATCGCAACACCCCGCGAGACCGGGACCCCGAACTCCCGCAAAACCGCCTTCGCCTGATACTCGTGTATGTTCATCGTTTCCTCTCCCGCCCCGACGCGCGCCTTGCGGTGCGCTCAGGACTTCTGCCTCTGATGCCTGCCGTTCTGATGACGGCTGAACCGGATCTGCAATCCTCCTCTGCGGAGCGGTGTCCTGGGCCGTTCCCACGAGCACGTGCGCCGGCCGCCGCACGGGCGTGCCGCACGTCGGATGATGATGACTGACATCCGCGTCAAGTTGAAACTGGTATGCCAGAACCGGGTATTGTCAAGCTCCTCGGCCCGCGAATCGCGGGCCGGGGGATTGCAGGGCGCGCGGGCGCCGGATCGAGAGTCTAGGCGCCGAGGATCGTCCCGACGCTCAAGGCGCCGCTCGCGGCGAACTCGGCCGCCGAGACCTTCTTTCCGCCCTCGGGCTTCACCTTGAAGATCTCGATCTGGCCGCCCTGCGCGGTGACGCGGATAGACTGTTCGCCGACCTCGGTGACCTCGCCGATCTTGCCCTTCACGGCGCTGATCGTGCGCACGACGTGCCGGCGCGCGTCGAAGACCTGCAGCTTCTGCCCGTTCAGCGTCGTCCACGCGCCGGGCGCGGGGTTCGCCGCGCGGATGATGTCGTAGATGTGGTCGACGTGGCTCGCCCAGTTGATCTGGGCCTCGCGGGCGCGGAACCAGCCCTCGTAGCTCGCCTGCGCCTCGTCCTGCTCGGTCTCCGTGTGCCGGCCCGCGACGACGAGGTCGGCCGCTTCCAGCATCGCCTCGACGCCGAGGGGGAAGAGGCGGTTGAAATAGACCTCGCCGATCGTGTCGTCCGGCCCGATCGGGCAGGTCTTCTGCAGGATCACCGGCCCCTCATCGAGCCCGTCGGTCGGCCGGAAGATCGAGAGGCCGGTCTCGGTCTCCCCCTTGGCGATCGGCCAGTTGATCGAGGAGGGGCCGCGATATTTCGGCAGCAGCGAGGGATGGTACTGGATGGTGCCGTGCGTCGGGATGTTGACGAAGCTCTGCGGGGCGAATTGCAGCACGTAGGCCATGATGCCGATATCGGCGTTCAGGCCGCGCATGGCCTCCTCGGCCTCGGCGCTCTTCAGGCTCGGGAACTGGAAGACCTGGAGACCTTTCTCGAGCGCCGCCGTCTTCAGCACGTCGGGCCTCGCCCCTTCCTTCTCGGGCGCGCAGAACACCCCCGCCACCTCATCGCCCCGCGCCAGAAAGGCCTCGAGCACGGCCTTTCCGAAATCCTGCTGACCGATGAAAGCGATGCGCATGGGGGCTCCGGGCTTGATGGCAGGTCCCGCCTCCCCGGTTCGGAGGTGCGGGAATTGCGGGTGGTGCCGGATAACGCCTGACGGCCCTCCGCGCACCACCCCGCCGCCCGTCCCGCCCGCGCGGGGTGGGACAGGCGGCGCCGGTTCGTTACTCCGCGGCGATCTTCTGCACGGCGCCGATGGCGCCGGAGCCGGCGATCTCCACGATCTCCTCGTCCGAGTACTTGAGCACCTCGCGCAGGATCTCGTCGGTGTGCTCGCCCAGCAGCGGGGCGCGCGTCACGTCGGCCGGGCTTGCCGAGAGCTTGATCGGGTTGCCGACGGTCAGGTACTTGCCGCGGGTCGGGTGATCGACCTCGACGATGGTGCCCGTCTTCCGCAGGGCCTCGTCCTCGGCGATCTCCTTCATCGACAGGATCGGCCCGCAGGGGATGTCGTACTTGTTGAGGATGTCCATCGCCTCGAACTTGGTCTTCGTCATCGTCCAGGCTTCGATGCGCGTGAAGATCTCGTTGAGGTGCGGCAGGCGGGCCTTGGGCGTCGCGTAGGCCGGGTCGGTCTTCCAGCCGGGCTCGCCGATGATGTCGCAGATCGGCTCCCACACGGCCGCCTGGGTGATGAAGTACAGGTAGGCGTTCGGGTCGGTCTCGTGGCCCTTGCACTTCAGGATGCGGCCCGGCTGGCCGCCGCCGGAATCGTTGCCCGCGCGCGGCACCGCGTCACCGAAGGCGACGCCCTCGCCGAACTGGCTGTACTCGCGCAGGGGCCCGTGGGCGAGGCGCTGCTGGTCGCGCAGCTTCACGCGGCAGAGGTTGAGCACGCCGTCCTGCATGGCGCAGTCGACCCGCTGGCCGACGCCCGAATGGGTGCGGTGATAGAGGGCGGTGACGATGCCGAGCGCGAGGTGCAGCCCCGTGCCGGAATCGCCGATCTGCGCGCCCGTCACCATCGGCAGCCCGTCGCGGAAGCCCGTGGTCGAGGCCGAGCCGCCCGCGCACTGGGCGACGTTCTCGTAGACCTTGCAATCCTCGTAGCGGCCGGGGCCGAAGCCCTTCACGGACGCGAGGATCATGCGCGGGTTCACCTCCTGGATCTTCTCCCAGGTGAGACCCATGCGGGCCAGCGCGCCGGGGGCGAAGTTCTCGACGAGGACGTCGCACTCCTTCACGAGGCGCCAGAGCACCTCCTTGCCCTTGGCGTTCTTCGAATCGAGGGTGATCGAGCGCTTGTTGTGGTTCAGCATCGTGAAATAGAGGCTGTCCACGTCCGGGAGGTCCTGGAGCTGCTGGCGGGTCGCGTCGCCAGCGCCGGGCCGCTCGACCTTGATCACGTCAGCACCGAACCACGCGAGGAGCTGCGTGCAGGTGGGGCCGGATTGGACGTGCGTGAAGTCGAGGATCTTCACGCCTTCGAGAGCCTTGCTCATGGGATGCTCGCAGTTCTGAAGGGTTGAACGGTGGTCCGGCGCCGCCCGATCCACTCGGGTCTTCGGGCGTCGCGCGGCGCGTCTCGCGTGATGCGGGGTCCAGGCCGGACCCGCGATCCGGGCAGGGCCCTACAAATCGGGTCGGCTGTATACCTAATCACTTATACATGGTCTGAACGGCCTTGCCAGACGCTCTCGCGTCGGCTCGCGACTCGCCCTCGGGCGTCACTGCGGCGGGGGCCGTGCGCGGCTCCGCGCCTCGCGGGAGCTCGGGAGGGCGCCGCCGAGGGGGCGGGCTCGATCCGGTTGGCTCCATTCCTGGCGTCTCCTCCGCTACTGCCTGCGCCGGCTCGCCATGGCGTGGCGGGGTCCGGCGGGTCGGATCGTCCCACGCGCTGCGTGTCGGCGCGCGTGACACGATGGGCGCCAGCGCTGCGGCCGATCTGGCGTCGCTCGCAGGGTGGCGTGTCGGGTCTCAGGACCGTTGCCGGTCCTGACGGGGCATTTGGCCTGGGACGGTGACGGCCTTTCCGGCCTCCCGTCAACACGCCGGAAATCTGGCATACCAAATACCAAGTGTCAAACAGGGTGCGCGGCTGGGTTCACACCCGCCGACGCGTTCCGCCCGGTCGAACCTCTCTGACCTCAGCCCTTGAAGACTCAGCCCATAACGAAGCGGCGGCGCCCCGGGGGGCGCCGCCGCATTCGATCACGTCTCGCGCTGCGGGTCAGGCGACGCGGGCGGGAGAGGTCGCGAGTGCGGGCTCGGAGGGCCCGTTCGCGAGGTAGCGCAGGCGCATCGGCTTCAGGATGAAGAGAGCGAGGAGCGCCGCCACGATGTTCAGGCCGATCACGATCGCGAAGACGGCGGTCCAGCCATAGGCCGCCGAGACGAGGCTCGCGAAGGGGACGAGGAAGGCGGCCGTACCCTTGGCGGTGTAGAGCATGCCGGCGTTGGTGGCGGCGTATTTCGAGCCGAAGGTGTCGCCGCAGGTGGCCGGGAACAGCGAGTAGATCTCGCCGAACACGCCGAAATACATCGCCGTCGCCAGGATGAAGACCAGCGGGTTGCGACCGCTCGTCAGGAGCAGCACGACGGCGATCGCCGCGATGCTGAAGGCGATGAACATCGTGTTCTCGCGGCCGATATTGTCCGAGACGTAGCCGAAGAAGGGGCGGCCGAACCCGTCGAAGACGCGGTCGAGCGAGATCGCGAAGGTGAGCGCCGCCATCTGCAGGCCGAACAGGCTGACGGGCACGTCCGCGACCTTGAAGTCGTGGGCGATCGGCGCGATCTGCGCGGCCGCCATCAGGCCGCCCGCGGCCACCATCACGAACATGGCGTACATGACCCAGAAGACGGGCGTGCGCACGGCCTCGCGCGGGCTCCGATCGACCTGCGATTGCGGCAGGCGCAGGCTCTTGCGCTGCACGGCCACCGCGACGCTGGGCTTGCGCAGGAAGAACGACAGCAGGAGCACGACGCCGCCCTGGATCAGGCCGAAGGTGAGGAAGGCGCTCTGGTAGCCGCTGGTGGCGATCATCTTGGCGATCGGCACGACGGTCAGCGCTGCGCCCGCGCCGAAGCCGGCCGCGGTCGCGCCCGCCGCGAGGCCGCGGCGATGGGGAAACCACTTCAGCGCGTTGCCGACGCAGGTGCCGTAGACCGAGCCCGCGCCGATGCCGCCGATCACGGCCGCGAGGTAGAGGAGCGTCAGGGAATCGGCGTACGCGTTGAGCACCCAGGCGAGGGCGATCATCACGCCGCCGAAGGCGACCACGATCCGGGGCCCGTAGCGGTCCACGAACCACGCCTCGATCGGGACCAGCCAGGTTTCGGTGGCGACGAAGAAGGTGAAGGCGAGCTGGATCGCGGCGCGACCCCAATGGTGGGCCGAATCAATCGGGTCCACGAACAGCGTCCAGCCGTACTGGAGGTTCGCGATCATCGCCATGCAGAGGATGCCGAAGGTGAGCTGCCACCACTTGGCGGACGGAGAATCCTGAGGTTCCAGAAGGTCTTGGCGTTCCATCCCTGGTCCTTTCCCGGCTGCTTGGAGGGGCCGTTGCCCCAGGCTGATGCAGCGCGTTCTGGTATGCAATATGCCATCTTGCAGGTCTGGGTCGACTTTAATCCACCTCCGAGCAAAAAAATTTCATGCGACACCGCAACCCCGAGGCGGCGCCCCGTCCCGTTCACGAGAGGTTCGCCATGAACATTCCGGCCGCGCTCGTTCTCCAGAGCGTCCCCTTCGCCGGCCTCGCCCTCGCACAGAAGACGCGCCTCGGCGACGAGATCGCGGTGGTCTACGTCGCCGTCTTCGGAATCCTGATCTCGATGATCGTCCTGTTCGGGGATGTCGGCAGCCTGTCGGCGGATTTCGTCTCGGCGACGCAGAGCTTCGGCGAGTGACGCATCGCGCCCGATTTGCCGTGGAATTGCCGGGGTTTGCCGGTGGCTCCCGGCGACGCGCCCTCTTGGCAGCCGCCGGAGACGGGTTCATCCTCCGGACAAGGCCGAACGAATGCGGCCCGGATCCGGAGGTTCGTCCATGCTCGCCAGCAGCCGTCTGATCAAGTCCGCGTGGATCGCGGTCGAGGTGTCCCGGGAGCGCGCGGAGCGCGTGCTCGTCGTCGAGACCTACATCGCCGTGAGCCCGCTGGAGCAGAACTACGACGCCGCCAAGTACGACAAGGTCCTGGGCTGCGTGCGCGAGGTGCTGGCGGCCAACCCCGACATCGACCGGGCGTCGATCCTCAGCATGCACCGGGGTGCGGGCTGCACCAGCCTGTTCCGGGCCGCGCCCGCGGCGGCCTAAGCCGCCGGGCCGGACCCGTCCCGTGGCCTCGACCCCGCTCAGCCCGCCGGCCGAGCCGGAGGCGACCGGCCCCTGGTCGCCCGGCATCGAATCGGCCCTGCCGCGGGCCTTCCTGCCGCTCGCGACGATCCACCGGCCCGAGAACGTCGAGACGCGCCTGGGGGATGCCCTCGAGATCAGCGCCTTCAGCGGCCTGTCCCTCCAGGAGGTGGTGGCGTTCCGGGCCGAGCGCCTCGTCGTCCACGAGGTGCTGATCCGCGTCATGGCGGACCTCTCCGTGCCGGTCGGCGAGACCTACGGCGATCTCGGCGTCAATTTCCGCCGCATGGTGGCGCGGATCCTGTCCGTCTCCATCGCGCCCCACGCGGCCGAGGTCGCCGCCGCGCTGGAGGGCCTGCGCGCCGAGGCGACGGCCGTCCTCGAAGGGGCGCTCGCCGAGATCTTCGCGCCGCCGCCCGCAGCACCCGAGCCGGAGGGCGGACGGTCCTGGCGCGCCTGGATCGGGCTCGCGCCCGCCGCCAAGCCCGCCCCGCCCGCGCCCGTCCTCTCCACCGAGGAGCGGGCGCAGGCCCATCTCGCGGCCTGGGAGGCCCGGGCGGGAACCGACACCCTGGAGGCGGCCTGCTGCGCCGCCTTGAGCCGGGTCGTCTCGGCGGTGGTGCGCCACCGGGGCAAGCTCATCGGCGACCGGGCTCTCCTCGTATCCCTCGCCCGCACGCTCGTCTCGAACGACGAGGGCAGCCGGCGGATCGGGCGCCTGATCGAGCCCTGGTTCGCCGAGGCGGTGGCGCGCGAGGGCTACCACGTCCTGGCGGCCCAGGAGCGCCCCGTGGTGATGAACGTGAAGGGGGCCTCCGCCTCGGGCAAGAGCACCATGCGCCCCTTCCAGCGGGCGCTCGCCGGGCGGATCGGGGTGCATTGGGCCGACTTCGCGCTCATCACCCCCGACATCTGGCGCAAGTACCTGCTCGACTACGAGTCCCTCGGCCCGGCCCGGCGCTACGCCGGCACGCTCACCGGCCACGAGGTCGAGATCGTGGACAAGAAGCTCGACCGCTACATGGCCCGCAAGGCCGGGGAGCGGCGGATGTCCCACCTCCTCATCGACCGTTTCCGCTTCGACAGCTTCAACGCCGTCTCGGGCCACGAGGACGGCAGCCAACTCCTCACCCGCTTCGGCGATCTCGTCTTCATGCTGTTCATGATCACGCCCCCGGACGCCACGGTGGAGCGAGCCTGGAAGCGGGGGGAGCAGTTCGGCCGCTACAAGGCGGTGGACGACCTCCTCGCCCACAACGTCGAGGCCTATACAGGGATGCCGCGCCTGTTCTTCACCTGGGCGCTCAAGGCCGACAAGCGCGTCCACTACGAGTTCCTGGACAATTCGGTGCCCGAGGGCGAGCGCCCGCGCACCGTCGCCTTCGGCTGGAACGGGAGGATGACGATCCTCGACCTGAAGTTCATCCTCGACGTCGACCGCTTCCGGAAGATCAACGTCGATGCGGGCGGACCCGAGGAGGTCTACCCGGAAGCCGGCCAGATGGCGCCCGAGCGCAACACCGACTTCCTCCGGCTCTGCGCCCGCAAGATGAGAACGATCCGCTTCGCGGAGCACGCCACGGGCCGGGTCTATGCCCGGCTCGAGGCGGGGCGGCTCGTCTGCCTCGACCGGGCGATCTTCGACCGCGTGCGGGAGGATGCCGAGATCCGCGCGGCGTTCGTGGCGCTCGGCGGCGACCGGGCCGAGGCGGCCGCGGACGAGCCCGAGACCCTGCGGCCCGACAAGACCCAGACCCTCGGGGCCTGGGCCGGCGCCTAGCGGCCGGGGCCCGCGCGTCCGCGGATCCGGTTCCAGAGCCGCTCAAGGCCGCGGGCCGCCTTCTCCAGCGGCACCTTCAGGCCGGGCACGTCCTGCGCGAGGAGCGCGAGCCCGAGGGGCAGCATCCAGAGCCCGAGCACGGGCAGGATCGAGAAGATCCCGCCGAGGATCAGCAGGATCGCGGCGCCGACGCGAATCCACAGGCGGGAGGGCTCGCGCAGCCAGTCGACCGAGGCCTTCAGGCGATCGGGCAGCTTCTCCGACAGGCGCGTGACGCGCGCGTCCCAATCCTGGGCGGTGACGCTCATGGTGCTCCTCGGGCAGGTCCAGACGAGAGGAACGCGGCGGGTGCCCATCGGGATCACGCATTCGGGATCGAATTTTCTCGCCTCGGCGTCGGCAGGCCGGCCATGACCCGTCCGGCCTACAATCCCGAGCGCGATGACCGCGGCGATGACGTGACCGAGACTGCGCGCCTGGAAGCCCGGGCCCGCCTCCGGGGCCAACGCAGCAGCGTGCGCAGCCTCAGCCCTGCGCAACGCAAGGTGATCGTGCACCTCGCCGAGCCTGAAGGCTCCGAGGATGTCGGTCGGGTCGCCGAGGGTCGCGAGACCTGACGGCGAGCGCGTCTGCGACGCCCGGATCTCCCCTCGGCTCCGCCTGCGCGGCCCGTCACTAGCCTCCCGCGTTCCAACCACTTAAACACCCGCGGCGGAGGCCGCGCGTCCCCGCGCGGAGCCTGACGGAGGAACCATGCCCCGCTCGATCCTCAACCTTGCCGGAGCCGCGCTGATCGCCATGACCACAGCCGCCAATGCCGCCGAGTACGTCACCACGCCCCAGGGTCTGAAGTACAAGGACGAGGTCGTGGGCACCGGCCCCGAGCCGAAGGCCGGGCAGCAGGTCACCGTGCAATACACGGGCTGGCTCGACGAGAACGGGCGCAAGGGCAAGAAATTCGACTCCTCGCGCGACCGCAACCAGCCCTTCACCTTCACCCTCGGCGCGGGCCAGGTGATCCAGGGCTGGGACCTCGGCGTCGCCACCATGAAGACCGGCGGGCGCCGGACCCTCGTGATCCCGGCCGATCTCGGCTACGGTGGCCGCGGCGCCGGCGGCGTGATCCCGCCCTACGCCACGCTGATCTTCGACGTGGAACTCCTCGGCGCGAAGTAGCGCCGATCCGGTCCCGGCGGGGGCGATACGATGCTGTTCACGCACCTCGCCGACGACCTCTTCCGGCCCCTCGCCTCGCCGAGCCGGGCCTTCAACGCGGCGCTCCTCCTGCACCTGCACCGGCGGGTGATGGCGGATTCGGTCGAGCCGATCCGCAAGGGGGAAATCCTCGCCGCCATCGGCGATTTCGCGAGCGGCTGGTCGCCCGCCGAGATCGCGGACGGCGAGGTGCCGCTCACCGATCCCGTCGAGCGCCGCTCCGCCATCTACCGCCGCTTCGTCGAGACGGGCTGGCTGGTGGAGCGGCGCGAGCGCTACGTCCCCGTGGTCGATTTCGATCCCGAGGCGCGCCTCCTCCTGGAGGAGCTGTCGCGCCTCGACCGGGGCGAGACCCGCTCCTACGGCGGCGCCGTGCTCGACGTGCTGGGAAGCCTGGAAAGCGCCGTCGCCAACCCCGCCGACCGCTCGGAGGCCCTGAGCAACGCCGCGAAATCGGCGCGCACCTTCCTCGGCCACGTGCGGAGCCTCGCCGGCTCCATGCGCAAGATCGAGGAGCGCATCCTGCGCGAGGAGGATCAGCGCGCGGCCTTCCGCCTCTACTTCGAGGATTTCGTCGAGCGCCACCTCATCAGCGACTACCGGACGCTGCACACCCGCTTCAACCCGTTCCGCTTCCGCTCGGCCATCGTGCGCGAGGCCGGGGGGCGCTGCGCGACCCGCTCCTCGTGCGCGGGCTCGCCGAGGCGCTGGTGCGGGAGGGCCGCGCGCCGGACGTGGCCGCGGGCGAGCGGCGGGTCCGGGCGGATCTCGCCGAGATCCTCGCCGTGTTCGAGGGCCTCGACCGGCATCTGGAGGCGGTCGACGACGTGGTGGCGCGGCTCGAGCGCCGGATCGCGGCGGCCGTCCGCTATCTCGACCGGCCGGATTCGCTCGCCATCGAGCGCGCCGCCGCGGCGCTCCGCGCCGTCGGTGCGGCGGCCGAGCCGCCTGACCTTCCGGCCGAGGTCTCGCTCCTGCGCCCGCCCATCGGCGAGGCGCACCTGTTCACGCCCCGCAGCCGCCGCGCCCCGATCGAGGCCGAGCCCCTGCCCGAGATCCATCTCGACCCGGCGATCGAGGCGTTCGTGATCGCCAAGGCGGAGTTCCGCCGCCGCACCACCGTGACGCCGGAGACGATCTCGACCTTCCTCGAGGTCAAGCTCGGCCAAAAGCCCTCGATCCGCGGCTCGCAGATCGCGGTCGACGACGTCGACGAGTTCGTCATCTTCCAGCGCCTGCGCGAGATCGACGTGCTGTTCGACGGAACCCTCGGCGAGCGCTACGCCCTGTCGCGGGCCGAGGGCCGCGTCTCGAACGGCTGGCTCGACTGCCCGGATTTCATCGTGGCGCGGCGCGGATCGACAGGGGAGGGGGCCCGTGCTTGAGGCCTTCCGCAGCATCGTCGACGGCGACGAGCCGCCGCCTCCCGGCGCCCGCGCGCCCGACGAGGACGAGCTGACGCGCGCCCTCCAAGTGCTGCTCAAGACCCAGGTGGTCTACGCGAACACGCCCGGCATCGGCCGCTCCTACGAGCTCGCCCGGCACTATGCGCCCTTCTTCAAGGGCTATTTCGCCTGTCTCGGCTACGGCTTCGAGGTCTTGCACCGGGACCAGATGGTCTGCCTGCGGCTGCCGCCCGAGGGCGTGCGCCACGACATGGCCTCCGAGCGCCTGCGCAAGGACGAGACCCTGGTGCTGCTCGCGCTGCGCATGGCCTACGAGGAGGGCCTGCGCGACCACCGCGTCACGACGGACGGCCTCGTCGAGTGCACCACCGACGACATCGCCGACACGCTGCGCACGGCCGCCCGCGTCGACCCGCCGGAGGAGGCGCGCCTCATCGAGATCCTGCGCCTGTTCTCGCGCCGCGGCGCGCTGCGGATGGGCGAGCGCGACCGCACCGAGCGCATCACGCCCCTTGCCGTCCTGCCGGGCATCGCCGTGATCGCGCCGGACGCGTGGCTCGACGCGATCCGGAGCTGGGCGGAGGCGGGCGAGGGGGCCGGCCCGCGGCCCGAGCCGTAGCCGATCCCCAAGCCGGCCGCTCAGCCCCGGCCGCTCAGCCCCGCCCGCTGCGGCGGGCCGAGACGCGGGCGAGCGCCGCGAGGTCCTTGTCGCCGTCGCCCTGCGCGATCGCCTCGATGAGGGTGTCGCGCAGCGCGCTCGCGAAGGGCATCGGCACGCCGACCGCCTCGGCGGCGGCGAGCGCCAGGCGGATGTCCTTGGCGCCGAGCCGCAGGTTGAAGCCCGGCGGCTCGTAGCGGTTCGCCGCGATCAGGGCGCCGTAGCCTTTGTAGACGGGCGAGGCGAAGAGCGTGTTGGTGAGGAGGTCGAGGAGGTCGGCCCCCGCGACGCCGTGCCCCTCGGCGAAGGCCGCCGCCTCGCCCATCGCCTCGATCGCCGAGACCAGCATGAAGTTGCCGGCGAGCTTCACGGCGTTCGCCCGGTGCGGCTCGGTCCCGAAGGGCCAGGTCTTCGCGCCCATGGCGTCGAGGAGCGGCGCGGCGCGGGAAACCGCGTCCGCGTCGCCCGCCGCGACGATGTTGAGCGCGCCCGTCTCGGCGACGTCCGGCCGCCCGAAGACGGGGGCGGCGACGTAAGGGACGCCCGCGCGCGCGTGGATCGCGGCGAGATCCTGCGCCAGCGCCACCGAGATCGTGCTCATGCTGAGATGCAGCCCGGGCCGCTCCGGCCCGTCGAGGAGGCCGCCCTCGACGATCACGGCGCGGAGCGCCGCATCGTCGGCCAGCATGGTGATGGCCGCGTCCCCCCGGAACGCCTCGGCAGGGCTCGCGACCGGCGTGGCGCCCTCGACCCTCCGCGCCGCCTCGGGCGAGCGGTTCCAGACCCGGACGCTATGGCCCGCCCGCACGAGGCAGCCCGCCATGGCCCGGCCCATCCGCCCGAGCCCGATGAATCCGACATCCATGGGGATCTCCGTCAGTGGCTGTTGAGGAAGTCGAGGCTGAGCGCGTTGAAGCGCTCCGTCGCCTCCATGTGGACGAGGTGGCCGACGCCCTCGATCACCTCGGCCCGCCCGCTCGGCATCTGTCCGGCGAGCGCCCGGGCATGGGCGGCGTTGTCGCCCATGCGGGACTGGAGGTCCGGCGGGGCGTAGGGCTTGCCCGGCGCGTTGCGGTCCTTGCCTCCCATGATGAACAGGGTGGGCGCGGCCACGAGCGGGATCTCGTGGACGACCGGCTGGCCCCAGATCGCGACGTAGGAATTCACGAAGGATTGCAGCCAGCGCGGATACTCGCCCGAGCCCTTCACCCGCTCGCGCAGGGACACGAAGGGCTCGATCGCCTCCGGCGGCAGGGTGAGCGCGTAGCTCGTGATGAGCTGCTTGCGGTAGGCGTCCGCCGTCAGTTCGCCCTCGCGCTTCAAGAGCACCGCGTTCGGGACCGGCGGCACGCTGAAGCGGTAATCCTCCAGCCCGATCGGCGCCTCGAGGACGAGGCTGTTGACCCGGGTCGGCGCGTTGCGGGCGAGCCGCACCGCGAGCATCCCGCCCATTGAGTGGGCCACGACGTCGACCCGCTCCAGGCCCAGCGCATCGATGAGCGCCACCGTGTCGGCCGCCATCGCGTCGAAGGTGAAGGGGCCGACCGGCTTCGAGGATTTGCCGAAGCCGAGCTGATCGATCGCGACGACCCTATAGCCCGCCCCGGTGAGGGCCTCGATCACCGGCTGCCAGTAGCTCGACGGGAAATTGCGCCCGTGCAGGAGAAGGACCGTCCGTCCGTTCGCGGTGCCCGTCGGCGCCACGTCCATGTAGGCGAGGCGCTGGGCCTCGTGGTCGCGCTGCAGCGGCAGGAAGCGCACCGGATAGGGGTAGGGGAAGCCTTCGAGCCCGATCCCGAGGGGCGCCTCCGGCGTGTCCTGCGCGGGCGCCGGCAGCGGCGCCAGCGCCAGGGCGAGGCCGACGATCAGGGCGGGGACACGCATGAAACCTCCGGGTTGGCCGCGGCGCCGGGCGCCGTCAGCGGTGTGACATAGGGCACTTGAGGCCGGCCGGAGCGGGCGATAACGCCGACCCGGAGGGAGCGTGCAGCGCATGGCCGAGACCGCGGGCGGGGCCGCAGCCAGACCCCAGGACGGCCTGCCCCCGCGCGAGCGGCTGCTCGCGATGCTCGCCATCGCCCTCGCGATGACGCTCGCCGTCCTCGACGGGGCGATCGTCAACGTCGCCCTGCCGCTGATGGCCAAGGACCTCGCGGTCGGCGCGGGCGAGGCGATCTTCGTGGTCAACGCCTACCAGATCGCCGTGACAGCGGCGCTGCTGCCGCTGGCCTCGCTGGGCGACGCCCTCGGCTACCGCCGCGTCTATCTCGGCGGCCTCGCCGTGTTCACGGCGGCCTCCCTGGCCTGCGCCCTCTCGCCGAGCCTGCCCGTCCTCGTCGCGGCGCGGATCGCGCAGGGGCTGGGCGCCGCCGGCATCATGAGCGTCAACATCGCGCTCGTGCGCTTCGTCTATCCCCACCGGATGATCGGGCGCGGCGTCGGCAACGTCGCCCTCATCGTCGCGGTCGCCTCCGCCGCGGGTCCGACCGTGGCCGCCGCGATCCTGTCCGCCGCCTCCTGGCCGTGGCTGTTCCTCGTGAACCTGCCGGTCGGGATCGTCGCCCTCCTCGTCGCCTCGCGGACCCTGCCGGCCACGCCCCGCAGCGGGGCGCGGCTCGATCCCGTGAGCGCGCTCCTCAACGCGCTTACCTTCTGCCTCCTCATCGTCGGCATCGACGGGCTGGGCTCCGCGGAGGGGCGGCCGCTGGCGCTGGCCGAACTCGCCGCCGCGCTCGCGATCGGCACGGTCTTCGTGCGCCGCCAGCTCCGGTTGCCGGCGCCGCTCCTGCCGGTCGATCTCCTGCGCATCCCCGCCTTCGCGCTCTCGATGGCGACCTCGATCGCCGCCTTCGCGAGCCAGATGGTCGCCTACATCGCGCTGCCCTTCTACTTCCAGGACGTGCTGCACCTCACGAGCACGCAGACGGGCTTCCTGCTGACGCCCTGGCCCATCGCCATCGCCGCGATGGCGCCGGTCTCGGGCCGGCTCGCCGACCGCTGGCCCCCGGGCCTCCTGGGCGGCCTCGGGCTCGGCCTCATGGCGGCGGGGCTCGTGGCGGTCGCCCTGCTGCCGGCGTCGCCCTCCATCCTCGACATCGTCTGGCGGCTGACGCTCTGCGGGCTCGGCTTCGGCCTGTTCCAGGCGCCCAACAACAAGGTGATCATCACGAGCGCCCCGCGCGAGCGCAGCGGCGGCGCGAGCGGGATGCAATCGACGGCGCGCCTCACGGGCCAGTCGCTCGGCGCGGCCCTCGTCGCCGTCCTGTTCGGGCTCGTGCATGGCGCCGAGCCCGGCCGCGCCGTCCTGCTCGCCCTGGTGTCGGCGGTGGCGCTCGCCGCGGCGGGCGCGCTCGCGAGCGTGCTGCGGCGGCATCCCGCGGAGGGCGGTTGACCGGCCGCGCGCCTCGCGCGTTGTCGGGTTCAGGCAGGGGGCCGTACAGGACAGGGGAAGCGGATGGATCTGAATCTGAGCGGGCGGCGCG
>NZ_SMNT01000114.1 GCF_004348265.1 Methylobacterium segetis | reverse complement strand
AGGGCGTATCCGGTATTAGCACAAGTTTCCCTGTGTTATTCCGAACCAAAGGGTACGTTCCCACGTGTTACTCACCCGTCTGCCACTCCCGTCCGAAGACGAGCGTTCGACTTGCATGTGTTAAGCCTGCCGCCAGCGTTCGCTCTGAGCCAGGATCAAACTCTCAAGTTAAAGAGCTCGATCATAGCTGATCACGTTTGACAGAGGCTCACAACCAATCCAGACGTCGCCGCCCAGATCGTGTGAGCTCTCGAACCGTAAACAGCTTGTATCCACTCACGATCCAGCACAAAGCCAGATCCGCAAGGACACGCGCCGTCCACGCTTCTCTTCCTCAGATGAACTTGTCAAAGAACACAGGCCCGAAGAACCCGTAGCGGACAACCACGCCCAGCCCGACCGAAGCCAAGCCCAAAGCTCAGATTGTCCAAGAGACGTTTCAGCGCCCGGGCCACTTCCGCGGCCGGCGCCGATGAGCAGCGGTATACGGACCACCCCCAAAATCGTCAACCCGAAAAATCACAGACCCATGAAAATCCCGCGACACGACCGTGACAGGACCCGCCCCGGCGCCGCTCAGTAGCCCTTCTTCACGAAGGCCAGCGCCCGATCGAGGCCCTGCGCGATGCGCGCGCGCTCGTCGGGCGAGGCGTCGCGGGCGACGAGCACTGCCTGCCGCCGCGACACCAGGGTCAGGCGCTGCAGGCCGTATTCCTCGTCCTCCACCTTCGCGATCTTCGTCCAGAGCGGGTTGAACCGCCATTCGCGCCGCTCGCCCCGGTGGCTGACCCGCGCGAGCAGCACCTCGATCTGGGAGATCATCACCTCCTCGAAGGAGCGGCCGCGGCGCGCGCTCACCTTCAGGGCCGCGTAGAGCGCCAGCATGTCGATGCCGAAGAATCCCGCCACCGGCCAGAAGCCCATGCGGATGCACCAGATCGAGGTGGCGACCGAGACGAGGCAGCAGCCCGCCATCACGACGCGGAAGCCCCGGCGGCCTAAGGATTGGTGCGGCCGGATCGTCGCCGAGAAGACGGGCCGGTCCATGCTGTCGGGATCGAGGCCGTCGGGATGGGCCGAAAGGTTGCCGCTCGCCATGCACACCATATAAGGCGGCCATGGCCCGCCGTCAGTCGATCCGCACCGGGAAAAGCCGCGTCGCAGCGGACCTCGAAGCTCCCCTCGTCGCCCGCGTGGAGACGGCGCCGGCGCCCGTCGGGCCCGAGACCGTCGCGGAGATCTTCCGGCGGCTGAGTGGCCTCAACCCGGAGCCGCGCGCCGAGCTCGCCTACGTCAACGCCTACACGCTCCTCGTCGCCGTCGTGCTCTCGGCCCAGGCGACCGACCGCAGCGTCAACCTCGCGACGGCGCCCCTCTTCGCGGTCGCCGACACGCCGGAGAAGATGCTCGGCCTCGGCGAGGAGCGGGTGCGCGACTTCATCCGGACGATCGGCCTCTTCAACACCAAGGCGAAGAACGTCATCGCCCTCTCGCAGATCCTGGTGGAGCGGCATGGGGGGGCGGTGCCGCGCGCGCGACGCGCTGGAGGTGTTGCCGGGCGTCGGCACGAAGACCGCGAGCGTGGTGCTGAACGTGGCCTTCGGCGTCGAGACGATCGCGGTCGATACCCACATCTTCCGGGTCTCGAACCGGATCCCCCTCGTGGTGGCGCCGACCACCGACAAGGTGCAGGCGGGGCTCGAGGCGATCGTGCCCGCGCCCTACCGCCTGAACGCGCATCACTGGCTGATCCTGTTCGGGCGCTACATCTGCAAGGCGCGCCGGCCGGAATGCCCGCGCTGCCCCATCAACGATCTCTGCCGCTACCCCTCGAAGACCCTCTGACGCGCGCCCTCTCCGCGAGGGTCCGGGCCTCCCGCAGGACGCGCGACGGGATCGCGCGCAAGGCTAACGCGTTGTGCTGCCAACCCGCTTCGGGTACTTTGGCAGCCGGCCGCCGGTGGCGATCGGCAACGATAAGCACGCGCGGCCCGGCCTTCGATCAGGCCGCCACGCCGCGGATTCCGCACATCGTTTGGTCGCCAAGGAGTCACGGCCCATGGACTTCCTCAAACCACGGTACACGCCTATGAACCGCCGCCGTCGCATCTACGAGGGCAAGGCGAAGGTCCTCTACGAGGGTCCGGAGCCCGGAACGCTCATCCAGCACTTCAAGGACGATGCGACCGCCTTCAACGCGAAGAAGCACGAGGTCATCGACGGCAAGGGCGTGCTGAACAACCGGATCTCGGAATTCGTCTTCCAGCACCTCAACGATATCGGCGTGCCGACCCACTTCATCCGCCGCCTGAACATGCGCGAGCAGCTGATCCGCGAAGTCGAGATCATCCCGCTTGAGGTGGTGGTGCGCAACGTGGCGGCGGGCTCGCTCGCGACGCGGCTCGGCCTCGAGGAAGGCACGCAACTGCCGCGCTCGATCATCGAGTTCTACTACAAGAACGACCAGCTCAACGACCCGATGGTCTCGGAGGAGCACATCACCGCCTTCGGCTGGGCGACGCCGCAGGAGATCGACGACATCATGGCGCTCGCCATCCGGGTGAACGACTTCCTGTCGGGCCTCTTCCTCGGGGTCGGCATCCGGCTCGTGGACTTCAAGATGGAGACGGGCCGCCTCTGGGAGGGCGACCTGATGCGGATCGTGGTGGCCGACGAGATCTCCCCGGATTCCTGCCGCCTGTGGGACATCAAGTCGTCGGACAAGCTCGACAAGGACCGCTTCCGCAAGGATCTCGGCGGCCTGATCGAGGCCTATACCGAGGTCGCCAAGCGCCTCGGGATCATGTCCGAGAACGAGAAGGTCCAGACGGGCGGCCCGCGCCTCGTCCAGTAATCGGCCCGGCTCCGGCCGGATCGTCGGAACCTCTGCCAAGGGGCCCCGCGGAAGCGGCGGCCCCTTTCTCCTGCCCGCCTATTCGAGATCCTCGCCGAAGGTCGTGACCGAGAGCGCCGGGTGGTAGAACGGGTCGTGGCGGATGATGGCCCGCCAGCGCTCGGAGAAGCGCGCGGCCTCGGCCTCGAAGCGCCTGCGCGCCGCGCCGACGGCCGGGCCGCGGCTCACGGATTCGAGATGCGCGAGCTCGGCCTCCGGCGTCCAGACCGTCTTCCAGCCCGCCGCGCCGAGGCGCAGGCAGAAATCGACGTCGTTGAAATCGACCGGGAAGGCCTCCGCGTCGAAGCCGCCGACCGCCTGGTAGCGGTCGCGCCGGACGGCGAGGCAGGCGGCCGTCACCGCCGAGACCTCGTGCGCGACGCACAATTGGCCGAGGCGCCCCGGCGACCCGGCGGGGCGGCGGCGCAGGCTGTGCCCGGCCCGGCCACCCAGGCCGACCACGACGCCCGCGTGCTGGAGGCGCCCGTCCCCGTAGAGGAGCTTGGCGCCGACCGCTCCGACCTCCGGCCGGCAGGCCTGCCGGACCATCGCCTCGAGCCAGCCCGCGCCGAGCACCGCGACGTCGTTGTTGAGGAGCACCACCACCTCCCCCGCCGCGGCGGCGACGCCCGCATTCACCATGGCGGAGAAGTTGAAGGGCTCGGGATGGGGCACGATTCGGACCCGGTCGTCGCGGCGCAAGGCCTCGTAATGGGCGAGCACGGCCGGATCGGTCGATCCGTTGTCGACGATGACGAGTTCGAGGGCCGCGTAGCCCGTCTCCTGCAGGACGCCCCGGCAGACGCGGGCGATGAGGTCGATGCGGTCGCGGGAGGGGATGACGACGCTGACGAGCGGCGCGGGGTCGGGCAGCGGCCAGCGGAGCAGGACGCCGCCCTCGCGGGCCTCGGCGATGGCAGGCGAGGCGATGGCGGCGAGGACCCGTCCGACCTCCTCGGCGGAGGGCGCGGAGGCCGGCGCGGCGAGATCGCAGAGAACCTGCGGTACGTGCTCGACCGCCCGGGCCGACGCCGTAGCGATCGCGAGCGCGCCGACGAGCGCCGGCGCATCCGCGGCCGAGCCGCCGGCGCGCAGGAGAAGACGGGCGGAATAGAGGGCCGGGCGGCCGACATAAGCGGTCGCCAGCGCGAGGTCGGGGCTCCAGTCGGGCTTCAGCAGTGGCCGCCCGTCCGGGTCGAGCGCGTCGGCGTAGACGAGGTCGAGATCGGAGCGGGCATGGAGGCGCGCTCCGAGGCGGGCGAGAGCCTCGGGTCGCAGCGCGTCGCCCGGACTGAGCGGGAGGATCGCGTCGCTCGCCTCGACGAGATCGGCGAGGGTCTCGTCCGGCGCGAACGGGCGCTGCGCGACGCGCGGATCATCGTTCGGGACGTGGCGGCCGCCCGCCGCGTGGAGCACGAGGGCCTGCCAGCCCGGATGCGCCTGGGCGCGCAGCGAGGCGAGCGTCCGGGCGAGGCCGGCGCCCTCCCCTCCCCCGGCGGGAATCAGGATGCGCAGCGGGCCTGCCGTCGGATCGGGCGTCTTCGCGGGCGGCCCGGTGCGGGCGGCGGCCCAGGCCGCGTAGCGGGCGAGCGGCGTGACGGCGCAGGACCCGCGGAGGATGTCGCGGAAGCGGCGCTCGTCGCGGCGCAGGAAGGTGTAGAGCGCGGCCGGGAACCGCCGCGGCCGCTTGAACAGGCACTCCATGAACACGCTGGCCCGGGTGCGCAGCCCGACGCGGTCGAGCCGGAGGCCGGGGCCGGCGGCGAGGCGGATCTCGCGCAGCCCGGCCGGCAGGTAGCCGAGCCAGTGCGCCGCGCCCTCGGTGACGCCCGGCAGGAGGAACTCCTCGTCGGGCCGCCCGGCCCGGAGCAGCCGCAGCATCGGCCGGAGCGGCGCCTTCGACGGGTCGCCGAGAACGGTGAGCGTGATCCAGTCCCCCTCCCCTGCCGCGGGAATGCGGAGGCGACGGGTGAAGACCGGATCGTCGGTCGGCTCCAGCGAGAACGGCGTCGCGCGGCCGAGCCAGGGGCGGGCACTCGTCGGGATCGGCATGCGGCCCCGTCAGGCGGCGGGCCGGGAGGCCGCCCTCACTGGCTCGCGCCGGTCTGCTCGGGCGAAGCGGGCGCGGCCGCCACCGGTGGCTTGCGGCGGGCGGGCGCCTTCGCGGCCTTCGCTCCGCCGCCGAGCCCGACTTCGATCTCGTAGTCGCGGGTCATCGCGGCCGGGACGGAGATGTCCTCCTCGACCACCGAGAAGAAGCCCTGCGCCTCGCCCGCGCCGACCGAGGCGGAGAGCCTGCGGAAGCGGGACACCACGACCTTCTCGTCGGACTTGACGGCGATGGTGAGCGGCACGTCGAAGCGGCCCGGTGCGCCGGCCGGACCTAGCAGGACGCGCCCCTCGACGCCGACCTTGACCGTGATCGAGCCGTCCTCGCGGCGGGTGCATTCGCGGGCGAGCCGTCCGAGCGTGATCTGCGTGCGGATGCTGGCCTTGTCGCCCGCGCGCCCGCCCAGCGTCTGCAGGGCCGCCCCTCCCTCCGAGACGCCGACCGGCGGGCAATAGGGCGGCTCCAGGTCCTTGCCCTGCGAGGGCGGCACGGTGGGCCCGCCATACTTGAACATATTGGAGAGGAAGTTGCCCTCCTCGGCGCCGGCGGCCGTGGCGGCGAGCGCCAGAACCAGTGCCGGGACCCCCGCTCTCACACGAACACGCATCACGTCGTCCTCCCGGCGGCGGCGTGGCCGCCCCTCCCCGCGGCGCGGCTATTTCAGATTGTCGAAGCCGCCGCCGAACCCCTTCATCGAGAGAGGGATGCCGACGCCCTCCTCCGGGGTCTGGAACACGATGAACGTCGCCTGCGAGCCGGCCTTGAACTGACGGATCAGGTTGTCGTCCATCACCACCTCGGCGACGCAGCCGGTGGTCAGGCAGCGTACGAAGCCCGCGCGCCCGATATCGGTCTGGTCGATCTTCAGGCCGAGCCCGGAGGGCAGCAGGATGCCGAGCGGGGCAACGACCCGCAGCAGGTAGCCGCGGTTGTCGGCGGTCTTCAGAACGATGACGACGAGGGACAGGTTCGGCCGGTCCTCCGCCGCGAGGTACTGGACCAGCGCGCATTGCTCCGCCTTCGCGCCCGCGGGCGTCTCGCAGCGCAATTGCCAGTCGTCGAAGGTCTTCCGGACGGTGCCCTGGGCTGCGGCGCCCGCGACGCCGAGCCCCGCGACCAGGGGCCATGCGACGGCGAGGGAGGCGGCGGCGCACCGGATTCGATCGAGCCTCTTCCGCAGACCCACGCGACACATCCTTGCTGGAACGCCCCGGCCCGAAGGGGCACGGGGCCGGGAGCCCGGTGTTCCGACCATGCTGGGCCGTACCCTGTCAAGCGACCGGCCGCGGCTCATTTTCGCCACATTGTGCTACCCCTCGGCGCGGCCAAGCTCTAGATTGGATGGACCAGTGCCCCTGATCCGGATCGAGTCCCCCATGCGTCACATCCTCCTCCCGGCCCTTCTTCTCGGAGCCGGTCTCTCCCAGGCCGCCGCGCAGGGCCTGCCCATCGGCGAGACGACGTATGTCGAGCGGTCGCTCAACCGCGACGCGACACTGACGGTCGAGCACCCGCCCGTCTCGCGCAATCCCTACGGGCGGCGCGCCGGCTCCTCGGCGGCGATCGCGGGCTTCTGCCACGAAGGCGGCTTCATCCGCCGCCGGGACGCCGACGGGCATGCCACGATCGTCCGGCAGCGGGAACTCTGTGACAGCGTGGCGCCGCGCACCCTGAACCCCGGCGAGGTCGACCCGCGCCCCACCTGGCCCGTCGAGCGCGTCTCGCGGGAGCGCGTCCTGCGCGTGAAGGGCTGAGGGCGAGCGGGAGCTTGGCTCAACCGTAGCGGTGCAGGCTCGCACCGTTGCGCTTGAGCCAGGCTTCCGCCTCGTCGACGTGCGGGCAGAGGTCGCCGAGAAGGCTCCAGAAGCGCTGCGAGTGGTTCATCTCGCGCAGATGCGCCATCTCGTGCGCGACGAGGTAGTCGAGCACGAGGGGCGGCGCCAGGATCAGGCGCCAGGAGAAATTCAGCTCGCCCCGCGCGGTGCAGGATCCCCAGCGGCTGCGCGTGTCGCGGATCGTGATCCGGGTCGGCGCCTGCCCGAGCGCGGCCGTGTAGCGCGCGACCGCCTCGGCGAGATCCGCGCGGACCTCGCGCTGCAGCCAGTCGCGCACGCGCCGGCCGACGAAGGCGGGGTCGCAGGAGACCGAGATCACCGCCTCGCCGCCGATCTGCTCCAGGCGCGTCGCGCCGCTGCGGGCGCCGCGAAGCTCGATCCTGTGCGGGACGCCGCGCACGGGCAGGCTCGCCCCGGGCTCGAAGAGGACGCGGGCCGGGACGCGGGCGAGGCGCGCCGCGATCCAGCCGCCATGGCTTGCCACGAAACGCTGCGCGGTCGCGATCGAGGTTCGCGTCGGTAGCGTCAGGATCACCTCGCCGGTCGCCTGCGAGACGCGCAGGGTCAGACGGCGCGCCGCAGGCCAGCGCCGTAGGGATACGCGCAGGGGCTCACCCCCGTGGAGGATGTCGAGGTGCTCGGGATCGGGCCGACGCAGGAGGGCGAGAGGCATGCTCAAGCTTAAGCCGGCGGCCGCGATTGCTCCAGCCGCTCGGCGCCACAGCGTCGGGAATTCCTCGCGTCGATGGGGCATCCCGCTCCGAGCCGGTCCGTTCGTTCGGGATCGGCTCCCTGCGCGCCGCCTCAGACGACCCGACGCAGATGCGGGACCGTCGTCGGACGCGCCTCCATCTCGCGGGTGAAGCGCGTGATCCGCGGCGCGATCACGCTGCGGAAGCGCGAGCCGTTGAACACGCCGTAATGCCCCACCCCCGTCTGCAGGTGATAGACCTTGCGCGCGTCGGGCAGGTTCGGGGTGAGGTCGAGGGCCGCCCGGGTCTGCCCGACGCCGGAGATGTCGTCGTTCTCGCCCTCGACGGCGAGGATCGCGCAACGCCGGATGGCGGTGAGGTCGACCGGGGCGCCATGATGCAGCATCGTGCCGTTCGGCAGGGCGTGCTCGACGAACACCGTGCGCACCGTCTGCAGGTAGAACTCGGCGGTGAGGTCCATCACGGCGAGGTACTCGTCGTAGAAGTCGCGGTGCTTCTCGGCCGAGTCGCCGTCGCCCTTCACGAGATGGTCGAACATCTCGGCGTGGGCGGTGACGTGCCGGTCGAGGTTCATCGCCATGAACCCCGAGAGCTGCAGGAAGCCCGGATAGACGCGCCGCCATCCCCCCGGATAGATCGGCGGCACCAGAGTGATGCAATGGCGCTCGAACCAGTCCGAGCCGCGCTCCTGCGCGAGGCAGTTGACCGCGGTCGGCGAGCGGCGCGTGTCGATGGGGCCGCCCATCAGCGTCATCGAGAGGGGGACGCCGGCGGCGTCCTGCGCCTCCATCACGGCCACCGCCGCGATCACCGGCACGGCGGGCTGGCAGACGGCCATGACGTGCAGGTCCGGTCCGAGGTCCCGGAAGATGTCCTTGAGATAATCGATGTAGGTGTCGAGATCGAAGTTGCCGGCGGTGATCGGCACCATCCGCGCATCGGCCCAGTCGGTGATGTAGACGTCGTGGTTCGGCAGCATGGCCTCCACGGTGCCGCGCAGCAGCGTGGCGTAGTGGCCCGACATCGGCGCGACGATCAGGAGCTTCGATTGGGGCTCGGCGGGACGGCGCAGGAAGCCGCGGTCGAAGCTGATCACGCGGCAGAACGGGCGCTCCCAGACGACCCGCTCGGTGACGGGCACGCGCTCGCCGCCGACCACCGTCTCATCCAGGTCGAAGGACGGCTTGCCGTAGCGGCGCGTCACGCGCTCGAACATCTCGCAGCCCGCGGCGATCGAGCGGGCATAGGGCGAGTAGGCGGCCGGATTGCCCGGGTGCCGAAGGCTGTGGCGCGTCACGTCGGCGGCCACGCGTGCCGGCGACAGCATCAGCCGGGCGCCTTCGTACCAGAAATAGGCGAGATCCATGGCGTCGTCCTCGTCACGCCACGCGCACCCCCCGGCACGCGACTGGCAACGGAGTGCCAGTCTACACGTTCCTGGATGAATCGTCGCACAACGACGTGGCGAACGACTTGGCAAACGACTTGGCGATCACCCTGGCGCTTACCCTGGACGGCGCCGGGTCCGGCCCTATCGTTCTGTCGCCATGTCTGATCCGAGTCCGAACGGCTTCGTCCGAGATGCCCGCCACCTTCGGCTCGACACGTTCGTGCGCCTGCGCTGGCTCGCGATCACCGGTCAGAGCGCGGCCGTGGTCGGCGCGCAGTTCGGGCTCGGCCTCGCCCTGCCCTTCGGCTGGTGCTTCCTCGTCATCGCGGCCTCGTCCTGGCTGAACCTCGCCCTGCGCATCCGCTTCCCGGCGAGCTACCGCCTGAGCGATGATTCGGCCGCCCTGCTCCTCGCCTTCGACATCATCCAGCTCGCGGCCCTGCTCTTCCTGACGGGCGGCCTGCAGAATCCGTTCTCGCTCCTGTTCCTCGCACCCGTCCTCATCTCGGCGACCGCCCTGCCGCCGGAGCGGACCCTCGCGCTCGGGCTCCTCGCGATCGGGCTCGCGACGCTGCTCGCCCTCGTCCACCGGCCCCTGCCCTGGTTCGCCGACGGGCGGATCGAGCTGCCCTTCCTCTACATCTCGGGGGTGTGGACGGCGATCCTCCTCGGCACCGCCTTCACCGGCGTCTACGCGTGGCGGGTGGCGGAGGAGACCCGGCAACTCGCCCAGGCGCTCGCGGCGACCGAGCTGGTCCTTGCCCGTGAGCAGCACCTGTCGCAACTCGACGGCCTCGCTGCGGCGGCGGCGCACGAGCTCGGCACGCCACTCGGCACCATCATGGTCGTGACGAAGGAGCTCGTCCGGCAGCTCGGCCCGACCGCATCGCCCGGCGTGGCCGAGGACCTGGAACTCCTGCGCGAGCAGGTCGACCGCTGCCGCGGCATCCTCCAGAAGCTCACCTCCCTCGACAGCGACGAGACGGGCTTCCTCGCCACCGTCACCTTCAGCCACCTCGTCGAGGAGCTGGCGGCCCCGCAGCGCGCGCTCGGCATCCAGCTCGCGGTCTCGAGCCGCGGCGAGGGCCCGGAGCCGATCTGCAGGCGCAATCCCGGCGTCATGTTCGGGCTCGCCAACATCGTCGACAACGCCGTCGATTTCGCCGATTCGCGCGTGGTGATCGAGGCGCACTGGGATCTGGAGCGCGTCTTCCTGGAGATCCGGGACGACGGGCCGGGCTTCTCCAGCGAGGTGCTGCTGCGCGCGGGCGAGCCCTACGTCACGACCCGGAGCCCCGACCGGACGGTGCAGGGCGATACCGTGGGGGCCGGGCTGGGGCTCGGCCTGTTCATCGCCAAGACCCTGATCGAGCGCTCCGGGGCGCTGCTCACCCTGTCCAACATGTCGTCGCCGGGCAGCACGGGCGCCGTCGTCCAGATCGCGTGGCCGCGCCCCGTCTTCGAGCGCGGAGCCGTCCCGCGCCACGCTCCGGAAGTTGTGGGCCAACCCCTAACGGAACGCAGCGCGGCACCTATATAAACCTCTGATCAACCACGACGAAACAAGGAGCGTCGTATGCTGACGCAATCGGGGACCTCGGCGCCCGCCGCCGAGGCCGTGACCCTCTCGGAGAACGATCCTCTGGCGGCCTTCTCCGACCGCAGCCTCCTGATCGTAGACGACGACAAGCCCTTCTCGACGCGTCTCGCCCGGGCCATGGAGAGCCGGGGCTACGCGGTCCAGGTCGCGGAGAGCGTC
The DNA here is from genome assembly GCF_004348265.1 of Methylobacterium segetis. Taxonomy (GTDB): domain Bacteria; phylum Pseudomonadota; class Alphaproteobacteria; order Rhizobiales; family Beijerinckiaceae; genus Methylobacterium; species Methylobacterium segetis. The sequence goes on along the minus strand of NZ_SMNT01000114.1, from coordinate 6,138 downwards.
GCCGAGGGCGTCACCGCCGTCGAGACCCGCGCACCCGCCTTCGCGGTCATCGACATGCGCCTCGGCGACGGCAACGGCCTCGACGTGATCGCGCGCCTGAAGGAGCGCCGCCCGGATGCGCGCGGCGTCATCCTGACGGGCTACGGCAACATCGCCACCGCCGTGACGGCGGTGAAGCTCGGCGCGTTCGACTACCTCGCCAAGCCGGCCGACGCGGACGAGATCCACGGGACGCTGATGGCCCAGCCGGGCGAGCGCGCGGACCCGCCCGAGAACCCGATGTCGGCCGACCGCGTGCGCTGGGAGCACATCCAGCGGGTCTACGAGCTGTGCGGCCGCAACGTCTCCGAGACGGCCCGGCGGCTGAACATGCACCGCCGCACGCTTCAGCGCATCCTCGCCAAGCGCGCCCCGCGCTGAGGCCCGGGGGCGGGCTTGGCGCCCGCCACGGGCGCTCCCGCCCCGTCGCCCGCGCCCTCGGTTGCGCGGGAGGGACCAATCGCGCTACTGGCCCTGCGCTGAGCGGCCCATGAGCCGGTTCGACGGGAAGTTTCGACAGTGAACACGCGCAACCTCATCACCATCCTGAGCATGATGGTGCTGGTCGGGACCGAGGTCTTCGCCGCCGCGATCGCTGCGGGTTGGGCGCTGGCCGGCCTGTTCGAGCTCGGCGACCGCGTCGGCCACGTCCTGATGGCTCTGTTCAGCCTGCTGGCCGCCTGGATCATGCTGCAACTCTGGCGGCGCGCCGTCAGCATCGAGCCGATCCGGGCCGCCCCGCCCCGCCGCTGAGCGGCGCGACCGGGCTGAGAGCCATCGCCTCACGCCACCGTGCGGAAACGAGCGGCCTCGGCCGGGTGCCGCCCGTGCAAGGGGCGTGGGCGCCGCACTCCGTTGCCAGCGCAGCGAATACACCCTATCGGCAGACGGCCCCGATCACACGCGAGTCCCCGATCATGAAAGCGCGAATCATCGTCACCCTGAAGACCGGAGTGCTGGATCCCCAGGGCAAGGCGATCGAGTCCGCGCTGAAGTCGTTCGGCATCCAGGATGTCGGCGGCGTCCGCCAGGGCAAGGTCTTCGACATCGAGGTCGAGGGCTCCGACCGCGCGGCCGCCGAGGCCACGCTGAAGACCGCCTGCGAGAAGCTGCTCGCGAACACGGTGGTCGAGAACTACGCGATCGAGATCGCCTGATGCGCGCGGCGATCGTCGTCTTCCCGGGCTCGAACCGCGACGGGGACGTCGCGCGCGCCCTCCGGCTCGCGGGTGCCGACGTCACCATGGTCTGGCACGCCGAGACCGAGCTGCCGGCCGGCACCGACCTCGCCGTGCTGCCCGGCGGCTTCTCCTACGGCGACTATCTCCGCTGCGGCGCGATCGCGGGGCGCGCCGCAGCGATGGATGCGGTGCGGGCCCACGCGGCGCGGGGCGGCCTCGTCCTCGGCATCTGCAACGGCTTCCAGATCCTGTGCGAATCCGGCCTGTTGCCGGGCGTGCTCATGCGCAACATCAACCGCCGCTTCATCTGCCACCGGCAAACGCTGCGTGTGGAGCGGACCGACACGCGCTTCACCTCGGCCTACCGCGAGGGCCAGGTCATCGACGTCTGCGTGGCGCATGGCGAGGGCAATTACTTCGCCGATCCCGACACGATCGCCCGGATCGAGGGCGAGGGCCGGGTCGCCTTCCGCTATTGCGACGCGGCCGGCGCCCTGACGATCGACGCCAACCGCAACGGGTCCCTGAACTCCATCGCGGGCATCTATTCCGAGGCGCGCAACGTGCTCGGGATGATGCCGCATCCGGAGAACTTCGTCGAAGGGCTCGTCGGCGGCATCGACGGGCGGGGCCTGTTCGAGAGCCTCGCCGCCTGACGCGGCCCCAGCTTAACCGGTCGTTAACCTTTCTCATCCATAAAAGGGGCATCCAGACTTCTGGATGTCGAGTGGGACCTCCGTCCACTCTGTTTGATGCCTCCCTGTAGACTCCTTTCAAGCCGCCTTCGGGCGGCTTTTTTCTTGTGCTCACGCAGCTGTGCGGCATCGCGCGATCTTGAAGGCCGGGCGCCGGTCTCGCGCGTTAACCTTGATGCCGGGTTAACCCAGCGGAGATCGACCTGCGGCGCTACATTTGCGCCGAACGCTGTCGAGAGCGCCGGCCCTGCCCCATTTCGGGACGAAACGAGCCGGCCGCGGCACAGGAGGCACGATGAACGGGTTCGACGTCACGTTCCGGGACGAGCGGGACTGGGTCAGCTTCGGGGAGACCTACGTCAACTCGGAGGCCTTCCGGACCCTGTTCCGGGACGGCATGGCGCTGGTCGAGGAGACCGCCGCCTATCTGGACGGCGAGGGCCGCGCCGAATCGCGCCTGATCTCGCGCGACGCGACCCTGAGCTACGCCGCCGAGAGCATGCGGCTGACGACGCTGCTGATGCAGATCGCCTCCTGGCTCCTCGTGCAGCGCGCGGTGGCCGAGGGCGAGATCACGGCGGGCCAGGCGGTCGAGGAGAAGACGCGGGTCAAGCTCAGCGCCCTCGATCCGAGCCGCGCGGACACGCTGAGCCTGCTGCCGCTGCGCCTGCAGGACCTGACCCGCCGCGCCCGCCGCCTGCACGACCGGATCCTGCACCTCGACACGCTGATCTCGGAGGACCGGCCGACGCCGGAGCCGCAGGAGAGCCCGGTCGCCGCCCAGCAGGGCCTGCTGCGCTCCGCCTTCGCGCCGTCGCACTGAGCGGCGGGCGCCCCCAAACGAAACGGGCGGCCCCGTGAGGAGCCGCCCGCCGAATCGGCTGCGTTGAACCCGCGCCGGTTACTTCTTGCCGAAGCTGAGGCTGCCGAAGCGCGAGTTGAAGCGCGAGACGCGGCCGCCGCGATCGAGCATCTTCTGCTCGCCGCCGGTCCAGGCCGGGTGCGTGAGCGGGTCGATGTCGAGGTTGAGCGTGTCGCCTTCCTTGCCGTAGGTCGAGCGGGTCGTGTACTCGGACCCGTCGGTCATCACGACCTTGATGAAGTGGTAGTCGGGATGCTCGGTCCCCTTGGCCTTGTCGGCCGCGTTCTTTGCCATGACGAAGTCCTTGAATAGCCACGCCGACCGGCTCGTTTCGGCGGCCCGCGGCCATTGAACACGCGCAATCGGATGAAGGCGCGCGTATACCGCAGCCTTGCCGGGCGAACAAGCGCGGACGAAACCTGATCTTCTGTGAGTGTGAAACGATGACGGCGAGGCACGATGGCCGCCCCTGACACGACGCCCGGCAAAGGACGCGGCAAGGCGTCGTTGAGCGCGCTGCGCCCGCTGATCCCCTTCGCCTCGGCCTATCGCGGTCGGATCCTCGCCGCCTTCGTCTCGCTGCTATTCGCCTCGGGCGCCACCCTCGTCGTGCCGATCGCGATGCGCCGGGTGATCGACCATGGCTTCTCCCCCGAGGGCCACAGCGTCATCGACGCCTATTTCCTCGCGCTCCTCGGCGTCGTCGCGGTCCTCGCCCTGTCGAGCGCGGCGCGCTACTACACCGTGGTCACCCTCGGCGAGCGCGTCGTCGCCGATCTGCGCTCGGCCGTGTTCCGCCGGCTCACGGTGCTCGACCCCGCCTTCTTCGACAAGGCGCAATCCGGCGAGATCGTCTCGCGGCTCACCGCCGACGCCACGCAGGTGAAATCGGTCTTCGGCGTCTCGATCTCGATCCTCCTGCGCAACGCCTTCCTGTTCGTCGGCGCCGTGGCGATGATGGTGATCACGAGCCCGCAGCTCTCCGTGCTGGTGCTGGCCGCGATCCCGCTGATCGTCTTCCCCCTGATCCTGTCGGGACGCGGCGTGCGGCGCCGCTCGCGGGCCGCGCAGGACCGGCTCGCGGACGCCTCCGCCTACGCGGCCGAAGCCGTCGGGGCGGTGCGCACGATGCAGGCCTTCGGCATGGGACGGGCGACCGCCGACCGCTTCGCCCGGGCCTCTGAGAACGCCTACGGCGCCGCCCGCGCCTCCATCACGGCCCGTGCGCTCCTCACGGGCGTCGCCATCTTCCTCATCTCGTCGAGCGTCGTCGGCGTGATGTGGTACGGCGCGCAAGGGGTGCTCGCCCACACGATGACGGCGGGCCAGCTCTCGCAATTCGTGCTCTACGCCGTGTTCGGCGCGAGCGCCCTCGGCCAGCTCTCGGAGGTCTACGGCGAGCTCGCGCAGGCCGCGGGCGCCGCCGAGCGCCTCGGCGAGATCCTGGCCGCCGAGCCCGCGATCCGCGCCCCCGCGGACCCGCGTCCCCTGCCCGAGCCCGCCCGCGGCGAGGTGGGGTTCGACGCCGTGCGCTTCGCCTACCCGACGCGGCCCGAGCACGCCTCGCTCGGCGGCGTCAGCTTCACCGCCGCACCCGGCGAGCGCATCGCCATCGTCGGCCCGTCGGGCGCGGGCAAGACCACGATCTTCCAGCTGCTCCTGCGCTTCTACGACCCGCAATCGGGCTCCGTGCGGATCGACGGCGTCGACATCGCCAAGGCCGATCCGGACGCGGTGCGCGAGCGGCTCTCCCTCGTGCCCCAGGAGCCGACCGTCTTCTCGGGCTCGGTGCTCGAGAACATCCGCTACGGCCGGCCGGGCGCCAGCGAGGACGAGGTCCGGCACGCCGCCTCCCTCGCCAACGCGGCCGGCTTCATCGCGGCGCTGCCGGAGGGCTACGGCACGCTGGTCGGCGAGCGCGGGGTCACCCTGTCCGGCGGCCAGCGCCAGCGCATCGCCATCGCCCGCGCCATCCTGAAGGACGCGCCGATCCTGCTCCTCGACGAGGCCACCTCGGCGCTCGATGCGGAGAGCGAGCGCGCGGTGCAGGCCGCCCTCGACACGCTGATGCAGGGGCGCACCACCCTCGTCATCGCCCACCGCCTCGCGACGATCCGCGCCGCCGACCGCATCCTCGTCCTCGACGAGGGCCGGATCGTCGAGGAGGGAACGCACGAGAGCCTGCTCGCGCAGGGCGCGCTCTACGCGCAGCTCGCCGCCCTGCAATTCACCGACGCCCTCGACGAGACCGCCCGCGGCAAGGAACCCCGGCTGCGCGCGGCCACCCTGCCGGCGGCCGAGTAGCGCGTCCGTGCCGGGTCCGGACCGCTTTCCGCGCCTCGCGCTCGTCGGCCTGCCGAGCCCGATCGAGCCGCTGGCGGGCCTCGCCCGCCATCTCGGCGAGGCGTTGCGCGGCGTGCGCCTCCTCGTGAAGCGGGACGACCTCGCGGGCTTCGGCCTCGGCGGCAACAAGCTGCGCAAGCTCGAATACCTGCTCGGCGCCGCCCGCGCCGAGGGCGCCGACACCGTGATCACGGTCGGCGCCCTGCAATCGAACCACGCCCGCCTGACCGCAGCGGCGGCGGCGCGGTCGGGCTTCGCCTGCGAGCTGTTCCTCACCCGGACCGTCGAGCGGCACGATCCCGACTACACGGGCAACGGCAACCGCTTCCTCGACGAAGTGTTCGGGGCCCATGTCCACGAATTGCCGGGCGGCGCGGATTCCCTCGCCGCGGCCGAGGAACGGGCCGACGCCCTGCGCAGGGCTGGCCGCCGGGTCTACGTCTTCCCCTCCGGCGGATCGAGCCCGGTCGGCTGCCTCGGCTACGCCGCCTGCGCCGCCGAGATCCTGGAGCAGGCGGCGGCGATGGGCCTGTCGCTCGCCAACATCGTCGTCCCGAACGGCAGCAGCGGCACCCATGCCGGGCTCGCCGCCGGATTGCGGGCAGCGGGCGCCGACCCGCGCCTCGCCCGCTCCCACACGGTGCTCGCCCCGGCCGACGAGGCGGCGGCCACGACGCTGGCCAAGGCGAATGCCACCCTCGATCTGCTCGGCGCCGGCCCGCCCCTTGAGCCTCGGGACATCGACGTGGAGGGCGCCCATCGCGGCGCGGATTACGGGATCCCGACCGAGTCCATGCGCGAGGCCCTGCGCCTGATGGCGCGCAGCGAGGGGCTGCTCCTCGATCCGGTCTACAGCGGCAAGGCCTTCGCCGGCCTCCTGCACGACGTCCGGTCCGGCCGCTATCCGGCGGGCTCGACCGTGCTCTTCGTGATGACGGGCGGCGTGCCCGGCCTCTTCGCCTACCGGAGCGCCTTCACCGACGGATAGGCGCAGGTCCCCTCTCCCGTTCGGGAGAGG
>NZ_SMNT01000113.1 GCF_004348265.1 Methylobacterium segetis | reverse complement strand
CCGTAGCGCTGGCGGTAGCTGTAGGGGTCGAGCCCGTGGGTCGAGAGATGGCGCTTGAGCGTCTTGTAGGGCTTGCCGTCGATGAACGAGATCAGCGCGTCCGGTGTGATCGACTTGCGGACCTGCGCCGGCGTCGGCTTCTCGACCGTCTCCGCGGCGGTGGTGACGCCTCCCGAGGCCAGCCCGTTCAGCGCGGCGTGAACACTGACGATGAGCGCGGGCAGTTCGGCCACCGGCAGGGACTTGTTCGAGACGTAGGCCGATACGATGTCGCCTGCGAGTTCGACGAAGTCGAGATTCTGGGCCTGAGGTTCATCCACCACGAGTGCAATCCTATAGTTCTTAGTACCCCTCTGGCGCATAAATCATCCGAAGGGTAAGCGAATCAAGAGAGCGCCGCAAGAAATCTGCAGGAATCCGCACACTATCGGCAAGCGCGCCGTCGTCGATATAGGGCAGCTTATCCTTATCGCCGCTACTCGCCAGAGGCGAGGAACTTCCTGATCTCGTGACGCTGCGCGCATCGCGCGGTTGTCAAGCTGATCGCCAGCAGAGCAACCGCGGGTTGATTCGAGCGGCGCGTCATTCACGCGTCGGCGGCAGGACCGGGGTGGCGAGCCGCTTGCTCGCGAGCCGGCTCTCGAGACGGTCGAGGTCGACCACCATGCGCTCGTGCGTTCCGGCGCCGACTTGCTCGGCCTCGTCGTAGGCCGCGACGCGGAACCGGAGGCGGCGCCCCTCGACGCCGACGACCTCGGCCTCGGCCCGAACCCAGTGGCCCGCGGGCGTCGCCGCGAGGTGTTCGACCTCGACCTTGGTCCCGACGGCGCTCTCGCCGGGCTCGAGAAAGGCGCGGACCGCGTTGAGGGCCGCGTTCTCCATGGCGAGCACCATCATCGGCGTGGCGAAGACCGGCGGCAGGATCGCGTCCTTGAACTGGCTCGCGAGGTGCTGCGGCCCGACGAGCAGGGTGAAGCTGCCCGTGCTGCCGATGGGGACGTCCTTCATGAATGCTCCTCCGGGAGCGCCGCGCTCCGCCCGGACCTATGCCGAGGCGTCGGCCCGGGTTCCGCGACGGCCCTCCGGCACCAGGCCCTCGGGCACCCGGATCACGCCTTCCGCGCGATCCCCGAACCCGCGTGGATCGCCCGGCGCCTCTTGCGGGCGCGCGCATCCCGCCAGAGGGCGAGCCTGTTCCGGACCGGGGCCAGGATGCGGTCGACGACCCAGAGCAGCGCCCAGACGACGATGATCAGCAGACACAGCCCGCCGATGGCCACGCCCCAATATCCGGGCGCCGGGATGATCATCAGGCAGACGAGCCCGCCGAGAGATAGAGCTGGAATCCAGACGGGCACGATCGGCTACCCTCCTCAACAGGAGAGCAACCTAGGCCGTAGCCGTCATCAACCGGTTAAATCGATCGCCCCCTGCAGATCGACCAGATCCCGGGCGGCTCTCTTCGGTCGCGCTCGCGTCGAGACCGGTCCTCGTACAATTCCGAAAATTCCGGTGACTTCGAACCGGCCACAAAGGGCCTCACATGAGCAGAAAGGCCGCGAAAACGCTCATCAAAGCCGGTGCGATAGCGGACGGACGCGGTATAGCGCAGGTGTGGCCGGCGCGCTTCTTGAACTCGGTCGGGGCGCGATCGACAAAGGACGGGCCGGACCGGACGCAGGGGCGGCGTCTTCGGGCGGCCGGGCAGGGGGCCTCGTCATGCGGATGGTGATCGGGATCGCGCTGCTCGTCGCGAGCGCGTCGCCCCTCCTGGCGCAGTCGCGCCGGGCCCTGATCTGCTCCGAGGAGGTCTCCGTCCGCCTGAGCGAGCCCGCGAAGCCCGACGCGCCCCGGACCGAGGAACTCGACCGGCGCTCCTTCTCCCTGACCTCGGGCGGCGACACGATGAACCTGATCTCGGCCGGCAAATCCGAGTTCTACGAGTGCCAGAAGGTCGTCCCCCGCCTCAACGAGGGCCGGCCGCGCAACACGATGAAGTGCCAGAACGGCATCTACTTCCTCACCATCGACTACTCGCAGCTGAAATTCGCGAAGTCGCAGATGAACCCCGAGAGCCGGACCGACGTGAGCATCAGCTACGGCTCCTGCCGCGTCCCCTGAGGAGGCGCGCCGCGGGTCAGTGCATGGTCGTCAGGACGAGCGCGTAGATCACGATCGCGATGCCGAGCAGGGTGAACAGCAGCGCGACGCGGGATGCGGCCTGCTGATCCCGCTTCGAGGGCTCGTCACTCATCATCGCGCCGCCTCGGGAAGGATGCTTCCCATTTCTACATCGACCGAGATGAACGGGTCGGTAACGGCGGCGACGACTGACCCGTCACCGAGCGTACATTGCCCGCATCCAGAGGAGACGTCCCCCGCTCCGGCATCAGGCGCCCCATCCGGCCGCGCAGGGCCTGGAGGCTGCGATAGCCGACCGCTGCGGCGATCGCCCGGATTCCGCGCCCGTCCGCGGCGAGCGCCAGGGCCCGGGCGACGCGGGCCCGCGCCCGCCACGCGTCGAAGCTGAGGCCCGTCTCCCGGCGGAAGCCGCGCGTCAGCGTCCGTCGGCTGAGCCCGGCGCGCTCGGCCCAGGCGTCCAGATCGAGGCCCGCGGCCGGATCGTCGATCAGGCCGAGGCAGACGCGGCGCAGGCGCGGGTCGCGCGGCAGCGGCAGGGCCAGCGGCGTCTCCGGCGCCCGCGCGATCTCGTCGAGGACGAGCGCGGCGAGGTGGCCGCCGCGGCCCCCCTCGTCGTAGAGGACGGGCTCGTGCGTGAGCGCGGCGAGGGCGGCGGCGAGGAGGGGCGAGACCTCGATCACCTGCGCCCGGCCGGGGAAGGCCGCCACCGCCTCGGCGTCGAGATAGGCCGAGCACATCGCCACCGCCCCGTGCATGGCGACCGCGTGCGGCAGGCGGGGCGGGATCCAGAGGGCGTGCCCCTGCGGCACCACCCAGGTCCCGTCCTCGGCGGTCGCCATCATCAGGCCGGTCGTGGCGTAGAGGAGCTGCGCGCGGGCGTGGAAATGGCGCTCCGTGCGGCTGCCCGCCGCGAAGTGCTTCGGCATCACGGCGACGCGGCGCGGAATCGTCTGGTAATCCTCGGCCCGGATCGAGCGGGCTCGCGCGGGCGGGGTCGGATCCATCGCCAGCCTCCCTGGCCCGATTGCGTACACCTTCGGCCCGACAGCGTCCAACGGGTCATGTAGACAGGGGCGAGAGAGGAAAGGCGCCCCGATGGAGTCCGACATCCTGTCCCGCCGCATCCTGCGCTTCGTGAACGTGGCGCACGGCCTCGACCATTACGTGCTGCTGATCTACCCGACCGCGGTCCTCGCCATCGCGGCTCAGACGGGGCTGAGCTACGGCGAGCTGATCGGGCTCGCCACCGGCGCCTTCGTCGGCTTCGGCCTGTGCTCGCTGCCGATGGGGTGGCTGGCCGACCGTTACGGGCGGCGCACCATGCTGGCGATCTTCTTCTTCGGCTACGGCCTGTCCTGCTTCGGGGTCGCGAGCGCGGGCAGCCCCACCGCCTTCGCCCTCTGGCTCTGCGTGCTCGGCCTCGCCTCGGCGATCTACCATCCGGTCGGCTCGACGATGCTCGTGAGCCATGCCCGCCGCCTCGGCCGCGACCTCGGCGTCAACGGCGTCTGGGGCAATTTCGGCGCGGCGCTCGCCTCGGGCGCCACCGCCTTCCTCGCCGCCCATCTCGGCTGGCAGGCGGCCTTCCTCGTGCCGGGCACGATCTGCCTCGTCTGCGGCATCGCCTTCGTCGCCCTCGTGCCCGGCGACGGCGAGGGCCATGCCCGGGCAGGGGCCGGGGCGAGCGTGATCGCGGTCTCGCGGCCGCTCGCGCTGCTGGCCGTGTTCGGCATCGCGATCGTGGCGGGCGGCCTCACTTTCAACCTCACCACCATCGCCCTGCCGAAGGTGATCGACGAGCGCCTCGCGGAGGGGATGCCGCTCGAGCTGATCGGCTCGGTGGCGACCCTGATCTTCGTGTTCGGCGCCCTGACCCAGCTTGCCATGGGCCGCCTCGTCGACCGCTTCACCCTGCCGGTGCTGTTCGTCGGCCTCTCCGTGCTGCAGCCGATCGGCCTCGGTCTCGCGGCGGCGAGTTCGGGCATCCCGCTCCTGATCGGGCTCGTCCTGACGATCGCGGCGCTCTACGGACAGGTCGTGATCAACGACGCGATGATCGCGCGCTACGTGCCGGCCGCCTACCGGGCCCGGGCCTACAGCGTGCGCTACTTCCTCGGCTTCACCGCCGCGGGCTTCGTGGTGCCGATGATCGCGCTCATGCACGAGCGCGGCGGCTTCGGCCTCGTCCTCGGGACGGCGTCCCTGTTCGGGCTCGTGATCTTCGCCTCGGCCCTCGGCTTCCTCGCGCTGACCCGGAGCGACGCTGCGAAGAGCCTCGCCCCGGCCGAGTAGGGCGCGTCAGCCCCGGCCGATCGTCGCCTCGATCTGCCCATGCGGCTCGTCCGTCGGCAGGAAGACCGTGCCCGGGTTGGCGAGGCCGAAGGGGCTCAGGTCGAGCGGGATGTAGTGCCTGTTCGGCAGGGCGAAGTGGATCTCGGCGATCTCCGGCACGGCCGCGAGCGCCGCCTCGCCCATCCGGTACATGCTGTCCTGGAGGCCGGCGCTGTAGGTGGTGCCGAACACCTCCAGGAGGCGGGCGAGCACGGCCGCGTTCGCCGCCGCGTAATCGGCGGGCGGGCGCGCCCAGGTCCATGTGGCGTCCATGCTGGTGGCGGCGATGCGGTCGGTCGTGTCGGGCAGCGTCCGGTACCGATCGTCCACGAAGCCGGCCCAGCCCGAGCCCGTCGTCTTCATGAAGGTGAAGCCGCGCAGGCCCGAGGAAAGGCGGCGCGAACCGCGCTCCGCCACGAGCCCGGCATAGCCGAAGCCGTTGCCGTCGCGGATGAAGGTGTGGCCGTGCGGCTCGCCCGCGACGGCGTGGCGGATCCAGCGCGTCTCCCGCACCTCGAGGCTCACCTCCTCCACCTGCGGGTAGGTCTCGAGGAGGTGCCCGGCGAGGATCCCCGCGAAGGCCTCCGCGCCGGCCGAGAGGTTCCGCGCCGCCGTCACGTTGACGATGTTGCGCAGGCTGTCGGTGGCGATGCAGGCCCGGTTGTCCCCCTCCGTCCAGGCGGCGTCGAACGCGCCCCGGATCAGCACCGTGAGGTCGAGTTCGCGCGGCGTGTGGTGGTCGCCGTCCCGGGCGAGGCGCATCACCCGCACGCGGGCCTTGCCGTAGCGCGAGGCGGTCAGGGGCATGGTCGTTCCTCCGGCGGCGATTGTCGGGTCCCGCGCGGCGGATCGGCAAGCCCCGTGCCGCGCCGGCCCGGACGCATCCTGGGACCAACCCTGGCCCCAACCCTGGCCCCAACCCTGGCCCCAACCCTGGCCCATTGTCTGCTACGCTCGGAGGCCGCGTCACCGGAGGAGCGTTGCGGGCGATGGGCTGGGATCTCGGCACCCTGAACGCGGCGTCCCGCGCCGCGTTCGTCTCGGCGCTCGGCGCGGTGTTCGAGCACGCGCCCTGGGTCGCGGAGGAGGCCGCCGGGCGCCGGCCCTTCGGCCGCGTCGAGGAGCTGTTCGCGGCGATGCGCGAGGCCGTCGCCGCCGCGCCCGAGGAGCGGCGCCTCGCCCTGCTGAGCGGCCACCCCGAACTCGCCGGGCGGGCCGCCCGCGCGGGCCGCATCGCCCCGGACTCGATCGCCGAGCAGGCGGCGGCCGGCCTCGACCGGTTGTCGGAGGCCGAAGACGCGCGCTTTGCCGAACTCAACGCGGCCTATCGCGCGCGCTTCGGCTTCCCGTTCATCGTCTGCGTCAAGCGCCACGGGCGCGCTTCGCTCCTGCGGAGCTTCGAGGCGCGGCTCGCGGGCACGCCCGAGGCCGAGCGCCGGAACGCGGAGGCCGAGGTGCTGCGCATCGCCGCGATCCGGCTCGGTGCCCTGGTGAGCGGGGAGGGGGCGCTCCGAACGGCCGGGCGCCTCTCGACCCACGTCCTCGACACCGCGAGCGGGCGCCCGGCGGCGGGCGTCTGTCTGGAACTGGCCGAGATCGTCTCGGCCACCGAATCGGTCGTCGTCGCCCGCGCCCGCACCAATGCCGACGGGCGCACCGAGGCGCCGCTGATCGGCGGGCGCCCGGTGCCGATCGCGACCTACGAACTCCGCTTCGGCCTCGGCGACTATCACCGCGCGGCCGGGCACGCCCTGCCGGAGCCGCCCTTCCTCGACGTCGTGACGCTGCGCTTCGGCGTGGCCGATCCGGAGGGGCATTACCACGTGCCCCTGGTGGCGAGCCCCTGGAGCTACCAGACCTACCGGGGGAGCTGACGGATTGCGCTTCGCTCCCGGCATCCAGGCCCGCCTCGATGCGCTGGCCCTGATCAGCGCCGACGAAGGCGCGCTCACCCGCGTCTCTCTCAGCCCCGAACAGGCCCGCGCCAACGCCCTCGTCTCGGGCTGGATGCAGGAGGCGGGACTGCGCGCGCGTCTCGATGCCGCCGGCAACCTGATCGGCCGCGCCGAGGGGCGCGAGCCCGGAGGGCCGGCCCTCGTGATCGGCTCGCACCTCGACACCGTCCGGGACGCCGGCCGCTACGACGGGCCGCTCGGGGTGCTGACGGCCCTCGCCTGCGTCGCGGCGTGGATCGCCGAGGACGGACGGCCGCCCTTCGCCGTCGAGGTCGTCGCCTTCGCCGACGAGGAGGGCACGCGCTTCGGCTCGACCCTGATCGGCAGCCGGGCCTTTGCCGGCCTCCTCGACCCGGCGCTCCTCGCCGCCACGGACGCCGCCGGGATCAGCCTCGCCGAGGCGCTGCGTGGGTTCGGCCTCGACCCAGGCCGGATCGGGGAGGCGGCGCGCCGGCCGGGCGACCTCCTCGGCTATCTCGAACTGCATATCGAGCAGGGGCCGATACTGGAGCGGGTGGGCCTGCCCGTCGGCCTCGTGAGCGCGATCAGCGGCGCGACGCGCCTCGCCGTCACGCTTCGCGGCGAGGCGGGCCATGCCGGCACCGTGCCGATGGCGGGCCGGCGCGACGCGCTCGCGGGCGCCGCCGAATGCGTCCTCGCCGTCGAGGCGCGCTGCCGTGCGGAGGCCGAACTCGTCGGCACGGTGGGCGAGATCGCCGCGCGCCCCGGCGCCGTCAACGTGATCCCGGGGGAGGCTCGCTTCAGCCTCGACCTGCGCGCCCCGGAGGATGCGCGCCGGCTCGCCGTGCTCGCCGACATCGAGGCCGCCTGGCGCGCCATCGCCGGACGCCGCCGCCTCGACCTCGCGGTGGCGCGGACCCACGAGGCCGGCGCCGCCGCCTGCGACCCGCGCCTCACCGGGGCGGTCGCGGCGGCGATCGCGGCCGAGGGCCACGCGGTTTTGCGCCTGCCGAGCGGGGCGGGCCACGACGGCATGGCGGTGGCCGCCCTGGCCCCGATCGCGATGATCTTCGTGCGCTGCCGCGGCGGCATCAGCCACAGCCCGGCCGAGTTCGCGAGCCTCGAGGACATCGAGGCGGGCGCGCGGGTGATGCTGCGGACGCTGCGGGCGCTGGCGAGGGACCCCGTGCGATGACCGAAGCGCAGCGCACCTCCTGCGCTGATTGCCGTCAGCCCCCGAACAGCGTGCGGGCGAGGCGCGAATGCTCCTCGCGCAGGCGCCCCGTCTCGACGCCGAGGGGCTGCCCGTCGAGGACGCGCCAGCGCCCGGCCACCATCACCCGGTCCGCCCGGTGGGCGCCGCAGAGGACGAGGGCGGCGAGCGGGTCGTGGGCGCCCGAGAAGCGCAATTCGTCGAGGGTGAAGAGGGCGAGATCCGCCTCGCGCCCCGGTGCGATACGGCCGATATCCGCGCGCCCGAGGCAGCGCGCCGAGCCGTCCGTGGCCCAGCGCAGGGCGTCGAGATGGGTGACGGCCTCGGCCCCGTAGGTCAGGCGGTTCAGCATCAAGGCGTGGCGGACGCCCTCGATCAGGTTCGAATTGTCGTTCGAGGCCGAGCCGTCGACGCCGAGGCCCACCGGGCTGCCCGCGGCCTCCAGCTCGCAGGTGCGGCAGCGGCCGGAGGCCAGCGTCATGTTCGAGGTCGGGCAGTGGCAGACGCCCACCCCCGCCCGCCCGAGGCGCGCCACCTCCGGATCGGTGAAGTGGATGCCGTGGGCGAGCCAGACCCGCGGGTTCATCCAGCCGACCTCCTCCAGGTAGTCGACCGGGCGCTGCCCGAACACCTCCAGGCAATAGGCCTCCTCGTCCAGCGTCTCGCCGAGATGGGTGTGCAGGCGGCAATCGTGGACGTCGGCGAGCCGCGCGCTCTCGCGCATCAGGCGCTTCGTCACGTTGAAGGGCGAGCAGGGGGCGAGCCCGATCTGCACCATGGCGCCGGGGCGGGGATCGTGGAACAGGCGGAGCACCCGCTCGCTGTCGGCCAGGATCGTGTCGTCGTCCTGCACCAGCGCGTCCGGCGGCAGGCCGCCCTCGCTCTCGGGCAGGCTCATCGAGCCGCGGGTGACGACGGCGCGGATGCCGAGCGCGCGGGCCTCCTCCACCTGGATGTCGACCGCGGCCTCCAGCCCCTTCGGATAGAGATAGTGGTGGTCGCCCGCCGTGGTGCAGCCCGACAGCAGGAGTTCGGTGTAGGCGAGCCGGGTGGCCAGCCGGAACGCCTCCTCGTTCAGCTTGTCCCAGATCGGATAGAGGGCCTTCAGCCAGGGAAACAGCGGCTTGTTGATCGCGGCCGGATGCGCCCGGGTCAGGGTCTGGAAGAAGTGGTGGTGGGTGTTGACGAGGCCCGGGATCACGACGTGGCGGGAGGCGTCGACGGTCTCGTCCACGGCGGCCGAGGGCCGCCCGCCCGCGGGCACGAATTCGGCGATGCGGCTTCCCTCCACCACGAGGCCGCCGCCCGCCCCCTCGGCGAGGATCGCCAGCGGGTTCCTGATCCAGAGGCGCGTTGCCGTCATCCGGTCCTCGTTGCTCCAAGCCCGACGCGGGGCGCTTCCCCCGCTCCGTCTCCGCGGTCACCCGCCGCGTCTACGGCGGCCCGCGCGATCGCGCTCATCCGGGCGGCGGATGATGGGTCATCCAGTGGCGGGCGATGTCGATGCGGCGGGCGATCCAGACCTGCTCGTGCGCCGCGACGTGGTCGAGGAAGCGCATGAGCGCCGCCATCCGGCCCGGCCGCCCGACGAGGCGGCCATGCAGCCCCACCGACATCATCTTGGGCACCTCCGCGCCTTCCGCATAGAGCACGTCGAACGTGTCGCGCAGGTAGGCGAGGAACTGGTCGCCGGAATTGAACCCCTGCGGCGCCGAGAAGCGCATGTCGTTGGCGTCGAGCGTGTAGGGCACGACGAGGCCCGGCCCCCGGGGGCCGGGGATCCAGTAGGGCAGGTCGTCCGCGTAGGAATCGGCGAGATAGGTGAAGCCCCGCTCCATCGCGAGGTCGCGGGTATGGACCGAGAAGCGCCCCGTGTACCAGCCGAGGGGGGCCTCCCCCGTGGCCTCCGCGTGCAGGCGGATCGCCGCGTCCATCTGCTCCGCCTCCTCCTCGCGGGAGAGATGGGCGTAGTCGATCCACTTGAGGCCGTGGCTCGCGATCTCCCAATCCGCCTCGCGCATGGCGGCGACGGCCTGCGGGTTGCGGGCGAGCGCCTGCGCCACGCCGAAGACGGTGACCGGGATCGCGCGGGCCGTGAACAGCCGCCAGAGCCGCCAGAAGCCGGCGCGCGAGCCGTATTCGTAGATCGACTCGACGCTCATGTGGCGCTCGCCCGGCCAGGGCACGGCGCCCACGATCTCGCTGAGGAAGGCCTCCGAGGCCGCGTCCCCGTGCAGGATGCAATTCTCGCCCCCTTCCTCGTAATTCAGGACGATCTGCAGGGCGATGCGGGCGCCGCCCGGCCAGCGCGCCTGCGGGGGGTGCCGGCCGTAGCCGATCAGGTCGCGCGGGTAGGTCGGGTCCATCGGGGATCGTTCGCTCACGGCTCGAACAGCGGCACCTGCCGCATCTCCGGCACCAGCACGAGGCCCCTGTCGGTCAGGCGGATCTGCGGGATCACCGAGAGCGGGATCAGGTTGAAGCCCATGTAGGGGATGGCGCAGCCGGCCCGCGCCCAGGCCTCCTTGAGCGCCCGCATCTCGGCCGCGACCGGCCCGACGCGCTTGTCCGAGAGGAGGCCCGCGACCGGCAGCGGCACCATCGCGACGACGCTGCCGTCCTCCACCACGCAGACGCCGCCCTGCTCGGCGGCGAGCGCCTCCACCGCGACCCGCATGTCGGCCTCGTCGAGCCCGGCCACGACGAGGTTGTGCGCGTCGTGGCCAACGCTGCTCGCCACCGCGCCCCGCCTCAGCCCGAAGGCCCTGAGGAGCCCGTGCGCGACGCGGGCCCCGAGTCCGTGCCGCTCGACCACGGCGACGTGGCAGAGATCATGCGCCCGCAGCGTCCCGGCCCAGTCGGCGCCGGGGGTGAGCGCGACGCGCTCGTGGACGAGCTCGATCCCGGGCAGCGTCGTGCGGATGGCGTTGACGGCGCAGGGGCCGGCCGGCAGGGCGGGCACGAGGCCGGGAAGCGGGTCCGGCAGGTGTACGGTCGCGTAGGCGGCGGCCGGGTAGCGGTAGGGCCGGGCGAGCGCCGCCTCGAGACGCGGCGTGATGCGGCGATCCTCGACCACGAGTTCGCCGCCGTACCACGTCGCCTGCGGGACGAGGTCGTCGTCGAGGAGGACGAGGTCGGCCCGCCGGCCGCCGCCGAGGCCGCCGACCTCCCCGTCGAGCCCGAAGCGCGTCGCCGGGTGCAGCGAGCCCATCGCCCAGGCGGCGGGCTTCGGGATGCCGTGGCGATGGGCCTCGCGCACCACCCAGTCGAGGCCGAAGGCGTGGAGGTCGTCGGCGTCGCGGTCGTCGGTGCAGGCGCAGACCCGCTTCCAGGCGGCGCCGTACTCGGTCACGGTGCCGATCGCCCGCGGCAGGCTGTGCCAGGGCGTCCCGGGCGGCCCGCCCCGCAGGAAGATCCAGAGGCCGGCCTCCAGGAGGTCGTCGGCGATGTCGCGGTCGATCGCCTCGTGCGTGTCGGTGACGCCGCTGGCCGCGTAGGGCGCGACGAAATCCCGCCCGTAGATGTGGCCCGAGACCGGGCGCCCGCGGGAGAGCGCCGCCGCGATGATGGCGTGGGCGCGGGGATCGCCCTCGGCCACCGCCACGAAATCCATCTTCTCGCCGAGGGCCAGCGCCTCGGGCCAGGCGTCGAACAGGGCGGCGATCTTGTCGGGCGTCAGGTCGCCGCCCGCCGTCTCGATGTCGGGGCTGGTGGCAGGCACCGTGCTCGGCACCGTGAGGAAGATGTTGAGCGGCGCCTCGCGGGCATCCTCCAGCATCCAGGCGACGCCCTCGGCGTCGAGGACGTTGCCGATCTCGTGGCTGTCGCAGACGATCGTCGTGGTGCCGTTGAGGAGCGCGGCCTCGGCGTAGGCGCAGGCCGTGACCATGCTGCTCTCGATGTGGAGATGCGGGTCGACGAGGCCGGGCGCGATCAGGCCGCCCCGCGCGTCGTGGCGGGGCGCCCCGCCCCGGTGGCTGCCCGCCGGCTTCACGGCGGCGATGCGCCCGCCCGCGATCCAGACCTCGCGGTCGGGCAGGATCCGCTCGGAATAGGTCGAGAGCACCCGCGCGCCGGTGATGACGCGGTCGGGCTCGGCGCGGCCCGCCGCGACGTCGGCGAGGCGGCGCGTCATCACGGCGAGCGGCGCGACGGAGAAGCGGTTGAGCGGCGCGGGGTTCGTCATCGGATCCTTCGCGGCAGGAGGCCCGCAAGAGCCCCCTCGGGGGCTCAAGCTCGGCGAGGCAGCCATCATGCCACGGACGATGCGGGCCGGTCACGGCGGCGGGCGACCGCCGATGCCGGGCCGCACCGCGCGGCCGCCCGGGCCCGATTCGCAGCGCTCGCAACAACATGGATCATACATCGTATTCGTCCGAGACGGATGTCCGAATACGGTCCTACGCGATGAGATTGCGCACAATAATCCCGAGATATGCTGTTTCCAAGCAGTGGAACGTTCGGTCGAATACGCTGCGACTCGGCAAATGTTAATGAGTCTCCTTCGCCGTTGCTGCTACCACCCCGGCGTCGAGACGGAAGGTCTCGACTCGATCTCGTGGGGGCTTGCGGGGACATGGCGCGCTTCTTCTTCGACGTGTGTTCCGAGAACGAGAGGATCTCGGATCTCGAAGGCTCGTTCTGCAACAATGTCGGGCTCGCCTATCGCGAGGCGCAGCAGATGGTCCGCCAGATGCTGAGCGGGCCGAACGCGACCGGCTTCGATTGGACCTCCTGGTGGGTCGAGGTGCAGTACAGCGACCGGACGACGGTGTTCCGGGTGCCCTTCGCACTGGGGTGACCGCCCGCCCCGGACCGCTCATGCGCGCCCGTCCGCCCTTTCCCCCGCTTCGAGCGCCGCCATCACGTCGCGGAAGATCCGGTCCGGCGCGAAGGGCGTCGCGGCGAGCCGGGCGCCGGTGGCATCGCGGATCGCGTTGGCGAGGGCGGGCGCCACGGGGTTGAACGGCGCCTCGCTCATCGATTTCGCGCCGAGCGGGCCGATCCGGTCGTGGGTCTGCGCGAACAGCACCTCGGTGGGCGGCACGTCGCCGAAGGCGGGCACGTGGTATCCGCGAAAGCTCGCATTCGCGACGCGGCCCGCCGCGTCGATGCGCACCTCCTCGTAGAGCGCGGCGCCGAGCGCCTGCGCGACGCCGCCCTCGATCTGGCCGCGGCACTGCATCGGGTTGACGACGCGGCCCGCATCGGCCGCCTGCACGCTCTTCAGGATGCGCACCTCGCCGCGCGTCGGGTGCACGGCGACGCGGAAGGCCTGGACGTTGAAGGCGACCGAGCGCGGGGTGCCGTCGGCGGATCCACGCGCCTCGAGCGCGCCACCGCCCGCGATCTCCGCGAGCGGCACCCGCGCGCCACCGCCCGCGACCGCCTCGGGTCCGAGGCGGCAGGCAGCCGGCGCCGCGCCGAGCCTCCGCGCCGCCCGGTCGCGGATCGCCGCGGCGAGCGCCTCGGCCGCGCGCAGGGTCGCCTGGCCCGCCACCACGATCCCGGTGCTGCCATAGGCGCCCGTGTCGTGGGCGACCGCGTCGGTATCGGCGGCGTGCAGGCGGATGCGGTCGGGATGGGTGCCGAGCACGCTCGCCGCGATCTGGGCGTGCACCGTCGCGGTGCCGTTGCCGAACTCCGCCGTGCCGACCGCGAGCCCGTAGCGCCCGTCGGGCTCGAGCCGGATGCGCGCCTCGGCCCGGTGGCCGCGGGGCGGCACCGTGTCGATCATGGCGAGCGCCATGCCGGTGCCGGTGCGCCATTCGGGGCCGGGCGCCGCCTCGCCCGGATCGGCCCGGAGTGCGGACGCGGCGAGGTCGAGGCACTGGTCGAGCCCGTAGCTGCCGTATTCCACGTCCCGGGGCTCCAGGCTCGTCGAGACCATCGGGTCGCCGGGGCGCACGACGTTGCGGCGGCGCATCTCGAACGGGTCGAGGCCGAGCCGGCGGGCCAACTCGTCCATCGCGGATTCGAGGGCGAAGATCGTCTGGCTGAGGCCGTAGCCCCGGAAGGCGCCGGCCGGCACGGTGTGCGTGTAGGCGCTGGCGCCGTCGACGCGCTTGTTCGGGCAGCGGTAGACGCCGATCACCTCGTTGCAGCCGTGATGGATCACGCCGCCCGCATGGTTGCCGTAGGCCCCCGTATTCGCCAGCACGTCGAGGGCGATCGCGGTCAGCGTGCCGTCGGCCCTGGCGCCGAGGCGCACCCGCACCCGCATCGGGTGGCGCGGGGTGGTGGCCGCGAACTGCTCGTCGCGGGTCAGGTCCCATCGCACGGGGCGGCCGGTCCTCAGGACGGCGAGCGCCACCAGATCCTCGGTCAGCATCTCCTGCTTGCCGCCGAAGCCGCCGCCGACGCGGCCGCAGAGCACGCGCACCCGGTCCCGGTCGAGGCCGAGTAGGGAGGCCAGCGCGTCCCGCGTCAGGAAGGGGACCTGCGTCGAGGAGCGGATCACGAGGCGGCCCGCCTCGTCGAGCCAGCCGAGCGCGCCGTGGGTCTCGAGATGGGCGTGCTGCACGCGCTGGGCGCGGAACGTCGCCTCGTAGGTCCGGTGGGCCTCGGCGAAGCCCGCCTCGACGTCGCCGATCGCCCCGTGCACCTCGGCCGCGAGGTTCGGGTGGGCGTGGAGCGGCGGCGCGTCGATCCCCGCTTCCGCGATCGGCCGGTCGGCGGGATCGTGCACGAGGGGCGCGCCGGGCCGCAGGGCCGCCTCGGGATCGAGCACCGCGGGACGGAGCGC
Source organism: Methylobacterium segetis (assembly GCF_004348265.1). Classification (GTDB taxonomy): domain Bacteria; phylum Pseudomonadota; class Alphaproteobacteria; order Rhizobiales; family Beijerinckiaceae; genus Methylobacterium; species Methylobacterium segetis. The sequence continues at coordinate 2,767 of NZ_SMNT01000113.1, read as the reverse complement.
GTAGGTGACCTCGAGCGCCCGGCAGCCGGCCTCGGCCGCCGCCTCGCTCTCGGCCACGACGGCGGCGACCCGCTGGCCGACGAAGCGCACCACCCGGTCGAGGAGGCGCGTGTCGGCGGCGTCGTCCTCCGGGATCTCGTGGCGGCCGGTCGAGAACAGCCCGTCCGGCGCGTCCGCGTGGGTCAGCACCGCCACGACGCCGGGCGATGCCAGGGCGGCCGCCGTCTCGATCCGCTCGATGCGGGCATGGGCGTGGGGCGAGCGCAGCACCTTGAGGTGGAGGAGGCCCGGCACGGCGAGGTCGAGGGTGAAGGGCGCGGTGCCGGAGACGACGGCCCGGGCCGCGGGCGCGGGCAGGCTCAGCCCCACCGGGTCCGTGCCGGAGGCGGCGGCCGCATCCGCCACCCGGCTCGTCCCGTCGAGGGCGTCGCGGATCGCGCCGTAGCCGGTGCAGCGGCAGAGATTGCCCTTGAGGGCGTCGCCGAGATCCCGGCGCCGTCCCTGATCGAGGGCGGCGGCGGTCATGATCAGGCCGGGCGTGCAGAAGCCGCACTGGAACCCCTGCGCGGCGAGGACGGCGTCCTGCACCGGGTGGAGCTCGGCCGGGGCCGCGGCGCCGGGCTCGCAGGGGCCGGCAAGGCCCTCGATCGTCGTGACGGCGCGGCCTTCCGCCCGGAAGGCCGGGACGAGGCAGGCATGGACCGGCTCGCCGTCGAGATGGATCGTGCAGGCGCCGCAATCGCCCGCGTCGCAGCCCTTCTTGACCCCGAACCAGCCGAGCCCGCGCAGGAGCGTGCGCAGGCACTGGCCCGGGCGCGGCGCGACGTCCTGGGCGAGGCCGTTGACGGTGAGCCTCATCGGGCGAGCTCCGCGCGGATCTCCTCGGCGAGGTCGCGGGTCACGTGCCGGCGCCAGTCGGGCGTGCCGTGCACGTCGTCGTACCAGTGCCCCTGGGGGATCGCGGCGAGCGCCCGTGCCAGCGTCTCCGCGTGGGGCGGTTCGAGGAAGGCGAGGCGGACCGGGCGCCGGACCGAGGCGGTCACCGTGAGCGCGAACCGGCCGCCGGGGTCGCGCGTGCCGATCACGAGGGCGCCCGAGCGCCCGTGCGGGCTGAGCGATGCGCGCCGGAAGGCGGCCCGCCGCCTCAGGGCGGCGGCCGGCATCGCGATCGAGCGCAGCAGGTCGCCCGGCCGCAGCACGGTCGCCTGCGGCCCCTGCACGAAGTCGAGGACGGGCAGGCTCAGGCAGGTGCCGTCCGCGTTCCAGACGAGGCAGGTCCCGTCGAGCGCGGCGGCGAGCGCGATCATCGGCCCCGCCGGCAGCGCGAGGCAGAGGTTGCCGCCGACGGTTGCCGCGTTCCAGATCTTGAAGGAGCCGAGGAGCGCCCGGCAGCAGAGCCCGATCAGGGGCGCGGCGCTCCAGTCCGGCGGCAGGTCGAGCCGGTCGAGGGCGGCGATGGTGCAGGTGGCCGCGAGCGTGAGGCCCGCCTCCGTCACCTCCGCCGCCGGCCAGCCGAGGCCCGTCAGGTCGATCAGGCGGCTGGCGTCGGGCTGCGGCTCCGAGAACAGCCAGGTGCCGCCCGCGAGCCACGCATCGCCCGCGCGCCACGGCGGCAGCGCCTCGGAGGCGCGGGGGACGACGACGCTGGTGATCGTGTTGAGGTCCATGAGCCCCAGCCTAGCAAGTCTGCGTCCAAGGCGCCCGGAGGAGCCGCCGCCGGCCCGGCACTGGCCTTCCCGCACGGATTGCACGATGCTGGACGGCCCGGGCCGCGAGGGCCCCGGACGGGAGGAAGGCCGCCACCGCGATGCCGAACCGGACGAGACCGCCCGCGCCGACCGAGGCCGAGGCCGCCCGCCATCCCGACGCGGTGGCGGGGCAGGCCCTGCTGCAGGAGCGGCTGCAGCGCCTCACGACGGAGCAGCGGGCCGCCTTCGCGGAAGCCGTCCGCCGCTGCTTCGCCGGGGCGGCGGAGGGGCCGGAGGGAGCCGGCGCTCCGGGCTCCGGCCGCTGACGGGGAGCCGCCGGGGCCATGACGCTGACGCGCTGCCGCCGCTGCCGCCAGCCGATCCTGCACGATGCCCGCTGCTGCCCGCATTGCGCCGTCGCGCGGCCGAGCCGGAAGCGGCGGCGCACGCTCGTCCTCGCCGGCCTCCTCGCCCTCGCCGCCGCGCTCGCTCTCGGCCGCCTCGCGAGCGGCCCGCCCGCGCCCGTGCCGACGATCCGCCCGGCCGAGGCGAACGTGACCACCATCCCGAAGACGGTGCCCGCCGGCCCGCTCCGGCGCCCGCCGCGCGCCGGCGATGGGGCGCCGGAGTGAGGGTGGCTCAGCGCCGCCGCGCCTCGAGTTCGGCCGCCTTTAGGTACCAGCGCTCGGCCTCCGCCCGGTCGCCGTCGAGGCCGACGACCGGCAGGGTGCGCAGCACGCTCGGGTCGTAGCTCCGCGCGAGGCCCCGCGCCCCGCGCGGGTCGCCCTCCGTGGCCGCGCGCCGGAAGAACAGGCGCGCCGCCGCGACCTCGCCCGCCGTGAGGAGCTGCTCGCCCCGCGCCACGAGGGCGTCGAGCTTCGTGTTCGGAGCGGGGGCAGCGGCGGCCGGGGGATTCGCCGCGGGCTCGGGCTCGGCCGCCTGCAGCGGCGGGAAGGCGGTGACCTTCGGCGAGGCGGCCGCCTCGCCCTCGCCGGCGATGGGTCCGCCCGCCGCGATCCGCCGGGCCAGCGCGGCGGCCTCCTCGGCGGTGGCCGACGGCTCGGTCTCGGCGGGCGCGG
>NZ_SMNT01000112.1 GCF_004348265.1 Methylobacterium segetis | reverse complement strand
GACGGCAAGCCCTACAAGACGCTCAAGCGCCATCTCTCGACCCACGGGCTCGACCCCTACAGCTACCGCCAGCGCTACGGCCTGCCCAACGACTACCCGATGGTGGCCGCCAGCTACGCCGCCCAGCGCTCGGAACTCGCCAAGTCCATCGGACTCGGCCGACCGGGCGGCCGCACCGAGGACGAGCCCAGCAAGGGCCGCCGCAGCCGCAAGGCGGCCTGAGCCGGAACTCGGGCGACGGCTCGGGATGGGGCCGGACCGGCGCGGAATCCGTGCCGCTCCCGGCTCGCCGCGGCGCCTGACGGGGCCGCCGCGAGAGCCGATCCGGACAATCCGAGCGGTTTGCTTCGTCGAACGGTGAGATCCGTCACGCAGGCTGCCGCATGCCCTGCGATCCCCTCAGCGCTCGAAATCTGGCCGGCGCCTGCGCCCTCGGCGGCCTCGTCGTGATGATGCTGGAGCCCGCGCCGAGCTGGAGCGCGGTCGCCACCGGCCTCCTCGCGCTCGCCGCGTTCGCAGTGCTTACCCTCGCGGGATCCCGGCGGCCGGCCGGGCTCGCCCCGCACCGACGCCGGATCAGCGTCGAGGTCGTCATCGAGGATCGGCCTGTGCCGGACCCACGCCTCGCGCCGCAACGGGGGCCGGGTCCCCCCGGCCCGGCCGACGCCATCGCGGCCCATCCCGCGATGCTCGCGGGTGTCCGGGCCCGGCGCGCCGCGCGATAGCGTCCGTCCAGTCCTCGCTCCGTGCTAGCGCCGCCGCTCGCTGCCGGCGCTCATGCGACCGGCGACGTCGTCGCTGGATCGCGAGGCCTGCCCGAAGATGAGCCACGCGATGCCGAAGCCGACGGCGCCGGCGATCAGCAGGCCCGTCGCGGTGGTGCCGTCGACCTCGCCCAGGGCGCGGCTGCCCTGCCTGTACGTGTCCGCGCCGCGCTTCGAGAGATCGTCCCAGGTCTCCGAGGCGCGGTCGCCGACGGTGCGGAGCGTCTCCTGCGCCTGCTGTGCCATGCCTGGGCCGCCGTCGGAGGGCCGGCCCGCGTCCGAGCCGGTCTGCCCCGACGACCGCCCGAGAGGATCGTGTGCGTGAAGGTCTGCCACGGTGTCGCCTCCCATCTCTGCCCGGCCCCCGAGGGGCCGGGACACCTCTGCCGGTCCGGCCGCGCCGGCCGGACCCTCTCGCCCCAGCCGGCCGGCCCTCAGGCCGGCGTGCCCTTGCGGCTCGTCATCTGGCTGCGATCGGTCGGCTGGTCGTTCCCGATCGCCGGATCGCCGCGCGGCCCGGTGCTCGGAATCGTGCCGCTCTGGACCGACTTGTCCGCGGCGCCGCCGAGATCGAAGCCCGGCCTATCCGCGCCGCCCGCCGGCGCACCGGCGGCCTTCGGGTCCGGCCGCTCGCTCGGCACCTTGGGCTCGATGCCCGGATCCTCTGCCTCTGACATCGCGCTGCGCCTCTTCCCTGGGACCTGTCCCGGAGCTTCGCCGGAGCTTCGTCTGCCTACCTGAATCCCGAACTCCAGGTTGTGGTTCGATGTTCCGATCGGTGGCGGGCCGCGCCGGGAGGGCGCTCGAACATTCCTTCGCCGCGGCCGAGGCCGCATCGTGGCCCGCTCCCCGCAGCAGGCTCGCGAGGCCGGCCATCATCTCGTCGCAGAGGGAGCGTTCGACGATCTCCCATCCGCCCGCCTCGATCGGACAGGCCGGACCCTCGCCCCACCCAAGCGCCGAGGGCGCGCGCGGTTCGGCCGGCCGAACCCCAGGCCCGCGAAGCGATTGTCGGAGGGGAGCCGGCGCGGGGCGCCGCAGGAGGAGCGTGATGACAGGTACAGGCCCGGCATTGGGAGACGCGCCGCCCTCGGGCTGGAAAGCCGCCGATATCCCGCCCCAGACCGGGCGGACCGCCATCATCACCGGTGCCACGAGCGGGATCGGCTTCGAGACGGCCCTGGCGCTCGCGGGGGCCGGCGCCCGGGTCGTGCTCGCGGCGCGCGACCCGGACAAGGCGGCCCGCGCCGTGGCCGCGATCCGGCGCGCCCGTCCCGGATCCCGGCCGGAGGCCCGGCCGCTCGACACGGGTAGCCTCGCCTCGGTGAACGCCTTCGCCGCCGGCTGGAGGGCCGAAGAGCAAGCCCTCGACCTGCTCGTGCTCAATGCCGGCATCGCCTCGGTGCCCCGGCGCGAGGAGACGGAGGACGGGTTCGAGCGGCAGCTCGGCACGAACTATCTCGGCCACTTCGCCCTCGCCGGGCTTCTCCTGCCGTCCCTGAGGCCGGACCCGGCCTCCCGGGTCGTCTCGGTGGCGAGCATCGCCCACCGATCCGGCCTGATCCACTTCGACGACCTGCAACTGCGCCGGACCTACGGCGCCCAGGTCGCCTACCGGCAGACGAAGCTCGCCCTCCTGATCTTCGCCCTCGAACTCGACCGCCGCCTGCGGGCCGCGGGCTCGCCGATCCGCTCGATCCCCGTCCATCCCGGGCTGGCGCGGACGGACATCACCCGGCGCGGCGATCGGGCCGGGCCCCTCGCCCGGCTCGCGGGCCGCGCGATCTTCGCCGCGATCGGCCAGTCCGCCGCCCGGGGCGCCCTGCCCCTCCTCTACGCGGCGGCGGCGCCGGCGGCGCAGGGCGGCACCTATTACGGCCCGAGCGGTTTCCGGGAGTTCCGGGGCGGCCCGGCCATCGCCGAGGTCGAGCCGCACGCGCGCGACGGGGCGGTCGCGCGCCGCCTCTGGGCGATCTCGGAAGACCTGACGGCCGTCCGCATCCCGCTCGCGCCGGCGCCCCTCCTGCCGGGGTGAGGCGCGGCCTCGCCGGGGGCGCCTACACGATCCGGATCGACAGGTCCGGCAGACCCTCGATCTGTCCCCGCAGCACGTCGCCCCGCACCACCGGGCCGACATTCTCCGGCGTGCCGGAGTAGATGATGTCGCCGGCCTTCAGCTCGAAGGCGGCGGAGAGGTTCGCGATCTGCTCGGCCACCGACCAGATCATGTCCGAGAGGTCGGCCTCCTGGCGCACGGCATCGTTCACCGAGAGCCGGATGCGGCCCCTGGTCGGGTGGCCGCCCGAGGCGACGGGCACGATCGGCGTGATCGGCGCGGACTGGTCGAAGCTCTTGCCGATCTCCCAGGGCTTCTTCTGGTCGCCCATGCCCCGCTGAAGGTCTCGGCGGGTCATGTCGAGGCCGGTGGCGTAGCCGTAGACGTGGTCGAGCGCGCGCTCCTTCGGGATGTCGCGGCCGCCGGATCTCAGCACGGCGACGAGCTCGATCTCGTGGTGGTAGTTCTTGGTCAGCGCCGGGTATGGGTGCTCGCCGACCTCCCCTTGCCCGACGACCTGGATCGCGTCGGAAGGCTTCTGGAAGAAGAAGGGCGGCTCGCGGGCCGGGTCCGAGCCCATCTCGCGGGCATGCGCCGCGTAGTTGCGGCCGATGCAGTAGATCCGCCGGACCGGGAAGAGCGTGTCCTGACCGATGACCGGGATGGTCGCCTGCGCGAGGGGGAACAGGGCCTCGCCCGCCCCCGCCGCCGAGGCGGGACGGGCGAGTGCGCCGGCAGCGAGGCCGCTGGCCGCGCCGAGGGCGGTGCCGAAGGCGTTGCGACGGGTGAAGCTGGACATCTGAGGACGATTCTCGGGCCGAGGTTCCGGGGGCGGGCACGCTATGCCAGGCCGGGCTGGCATGCCAGGGGCCGCGGGCCGGCCGTGCCGGTGCGCGGACCCGCCCCGGGCGGAGATTCAACGTCACCTAGCCTGCGACAAACTGACCGATGTCCGGCGGCTCGGGGGGCCGGTGCCGCGCCGGAACCTCGGGCGTCGCCGGTGTTGTCTTTTCAAGGCGGTTCACCGCCGGTCCGACGAGGAGGTACGCATGACCGAGGGACATCAGCCGCGGCTCGACCCGATCCTGGAAGGCGCCCATGCCCGGGCGATCGGACGGCCGAAGGACGCCTGCCCCTACCCCGCGGGCTCGTCGGAGCGGCGGGCTTGGTTCGAGGGCTATGACGGCGCGCCCGCCGACGACGGCCCCGACCTGCCGATGGATGTCGGCCGTTGAGGCCCGGCGCGGGCGGAGCCCGACCGATGGCTGACGGAAAGCGGGCCGCCCGAGGGCGGCCCGAAGTCGAGGGAGGAAACGCCCGTCAGGGACGGGTGCGGCGCCCGCATGGCGAATGCCGGGTGCCGTACGCGACCAACCGGCCCTGCGGGCCCGGGTTCCTGGAAATGATTTGTGCCGGCCTCGGGTGCGGGCGGGACGTCTGCCCCGACGGCGCCGCGGCCTCTTGACGATCCGTTAAGGGATGCGGCCCGAGACTGGCGCCGTCGCTGCGGCCTCCCGATCCGGAGGCCGAACGGCAAGCGGGCCGCGCAGCTCCGGTGATCCCACCGAACTGGCGGCCCGTTGTCGTTCGGGGACCGCCCGCTCAGCCGCGCCGGCTCAGGGCCGGGCAGCTCGCCGCGAAGGGGCCGAGCACGACGTCTCCCTGACGCGGGTTGTTGACCGTGAACGGGCTCGTTCCCTGCGTGCCGAAGAAGCCGCGGCCGAGCGCGGCGACGAAGAACTGCGTGCCGAACTCGACGTAGCAGCGGTCGAGGAGCGCCTGATAGGTGAATTGCGTGCGGGCGACGGGCTCGGCCCCTCCCCCGTAGGCCGAGCACTGGACGCTGAGATCGAGCGTGCCCGGCCGCGAGAGCCGCACGGGCGCCGAGGAGCCGGGCCGCAGGCTGATCGGCGGCCCGCCATCCTGGCTGACGACCAGCACATAGGCGGAGCGGTTGTAGATCCGCCGGGTGCAATCGGCCGAGGCGGCGCTCGCCCACCCGACGAGAACGGCCGCGGCGACGAGCGCTGAACGGAACTTCGTGTGCTGGCGCATGCCCATCCCTCTCCCTCGGCCGGCGGCGGACGCGACGTGCCGGGCCGTGATCCTGCTTGCGATCTAGGGCGCAACCCCTGCGTTCGAAGAGGCGCCGCCGTACGACGATTCCGGCGGCAACGCGGCGTGGGCCGCGCGACGGCTCGCCGGGTGCGCGCAGGCCCGCCGGCCATCGGCGTGCTGCCTCGAACGCCGCCACGCGCGGAGGGCGGGCAAGTGGCGGAGGGCGGGCAAGTGGCGGAGGGCAGGCAAGTCGCGGAGGGCAGGCAAGTCGCGGAGGGCAGGCAAGTAATTGCTATCTCGGATCGGCCGCCCGGTCCCTAATCCGTCGGCCACGACAGGCCCATGACGGATGCCGATCCATGACCCCTCCCGCCGAGCCGCCCTTCGACCCGGATGCCGTGCCGGCCGAGATCGTGCTCGCGCCCGGCGGCCGGGCGCTGCGCCTCGCTTGGCGGGACGGCGCGTCCGGGATGCTGAGCGCGGAGGCCTTGCGCCTCGGCTGCCGCTGCGCGTGGTGCACGCGGGACCGGGTCCAGGGCCGGTTCCCGGCCTCCTTCGAGGCGGCCGCGGTGACGCGCATCGACCCGATCGGCGGCTACGCCGTCCATCTCGGTTTCTCCGACGGACACGCGCGCGGCATCTATCCCTGGCCCTACCTGCGCGATCTCGCCCGCGGGAGCGCCGGCCCCGCGACCGCTGCGGCCGCCTGAGCCCGGCGATCCGCCTCCCAGTCCCGCGCGGTCGCCCGCGCCCACCCCATCAGGGCCAGAATGAGCGCTCCTCAACCCAAGACCGAGATCATCGAGACCGACATCCTCGTGATCGGCGGCGGCACCGGCGGCCCGATGGCCGCGATCAAGGCCAAGGAGGCCGATCCGAGCCTGCGCGTCGTCCTCATGGAGAAGGCGAACGTGAAGCGCTCCGGCGCGATCAGCATGGGCATGGATGGGCTCAACAACGCCGTCGTGCCGGGCTACGCGACGCCCGAGCAGTACGTGAAGGAGATCACGGTCGCCAATGACGGCATCGTCAACCAGAAGCCGGTGATGGCCTACGCGCAGGGCTCCTTCCCGATGATCCAGTACCTCGACAGGCTCGGGGTCAAGTTCGAGAAGGACGGCTCCGGCGAATACACCATGCGCAAGGTCCACCACATGGGGACCTACGTGCTGCCGATGCCCGAGGGGCACAACGTCAAGAAGGTGCTCTACCGGCAGCTCCGCCGCCTGCAGGTCGGCGTGACGAACCGCTACATGGCGACCCGGCTGCTGAAGGGACCGGACGGGCGCATCGCGGGGGCGGTCGGCGTCAACACCCGCACCTCCGAGTTCCTCGTCGTGAAGGCCAAGGCCGTGGTGCTCGCCTGCGGCGCCGCCGGGCGCCTCGGCCTGCCGGCCTCCGGCTACCTGTTCGGCACCTACGAGAACGCGGCCAATTGCGGCGACGGCTATGCCATGGCCTACCACGCCGGCGCCCAGCTCGCGAACCTCGAATGCTACCAGATCAACCCCTTGATCAAGGACTATAACGGCCCCTCCTGCGCCTACGTGACGGGGCCCTTCGGAGGCTTCACCGCCAACAACAAGGGCGAGCGCTTCATCGAGTGCGACTACTGGTCGGGCCAGATGATGCTGGAATTCTGGCGCGAATTGCAGAGCGGCAACGGGCCGGTCTTCCTCAAGATGGATCATCTGCGCGAGGAGACGATCTCCGAGATCGAGACCATCCTGCACACCAACGAGCGGCCCTCCCGCGGGCGCTTCCACGAGCGCCGCGGCAACGATTACCGCCGGCGGCCGGTCGAGATGCACATCTCGGAGATCGGCTTCTGCTCCGGCCACTCGGCCTCCGGCGTCTGGGTCGACGAGCATGCCCGCACCACGGTGCCCGGTCTCTACGCGGTCGGCGACATGGCGAGCGTGCCGCACAATTACATGCTCGGCGCCTTCGTGAACGGCGGCATCGCGGGTGCGGACGCGGCCGCCTATTGCGCGGGCACGAGCCTGGCCTCGTACGACGCGGGCGACCTCGCCGCCGAGCAGGAGCGGGTTCTGGCCCCGACGCGGCGCGAGGATGGGCTCACCCCCCACGAGATGGAGTTCAAGACCCGCCGCCTCGTCAACGATTACCTGGAGCCGCCGAAGGTGACGGCCAAGATGAGGCTCGGCCAGCGCCGCTTCGCGGAGATCCGCGAGGATCTCGGCCTCCTCTGCGCCCGCGATCCCCATGAACTGCTCCGGGCGCTCGAGATGCAGTCGATCCTCGACTGCGCCGACATGGCGGCGGCCGCCTCCCTCTACCGCACCGAGAGCCGCTGGGGCTTCTACCATCTCCGCGTCGATCATCCGGAGACGGACGACGCCGAGTGGGCCTGCCACACGGTGCTCTTCAAGGACGAGGCCGGCCGCATGGCCCACGCCAAGCGCGCGGTCGACCCCTTCATCGTGCCCGTCGCGGCCGAGGAGATGAACGCCTACCACCAGCTCCGCATCAGGATTCCAGCCGCCGCCGAGTGATCGTCACCCGTATTCCGGAGACTTGAACCCATGCCGATCATCCATCAGGCCAAGAGCGCCGCGGTCATCGTCGACGACGACAAATGCATCGCCGAGAAGGGCTGCCGGGTCTGCGTCGATGTCTGCCCGCTCGACATCCTCGCGATCGATGACACCCGCCAGAAGGCCTACATGAAATACGACGAGTGCTGGTACTGCATGCCTTGCGAGGTCGATTGCCCGACGAACGCGGTCACGGTCAACATCCCCTACCTGCTCCGCTGAGGCTCGCGATGGCATCTCCGTTCGAGACCTTCGACGACGATCTGGAGGATCTGTCCGGGCGCTGCGCGGATCCCGATCCCGGGATCCGCTGCGTCGCCGTGATGGAGCTCGCCGAAGCCGTCGGCCCCGAGGCGACGATCCTCCTGCTGAAGGGGCTGGCCGATCCCGATGCCGCGGTCCGCGCGGCCGCCGCCCGCGCCCTCGACGAGCATGACGGGCCGGAGGTGGTCGAGGGGCTCGTGCGCTCGCTGGAGGACGCGGACGAGGCGGTCCGCCAGATCGCCGCCGAGACGCTCGCCGAGAAGAAGGAGCCGGCCTGCGGGCCGCTCCTGATCGAACGGGCCGAGCACGCCGACCCCTTCGTCCAGGCCGCGGCGCTCCGCGCGCTGCGGGACCTCGTGCTGCCGGACGCGCTGGCGGCCGCGCTCCGCGCGCTGCGCAGCCCGGTGCCGGAGGTGCGCCGCGAGGGCCTCGGCGTGATCGGCTACCTCAAGGCCGAGGAGGCGCTGCCCGCCCTTATCGCCACCGCCGGGGACCCGGACGCGAGCGTGCGCCGCGCCACCATGGCGGCCCTCGTCTTCCTGCGGCCCGGCGGACCGGGCGTCCCGACCCTGCTCGCCGGCCTCGGGGACGCGAACTGGCAGGTCCGCGAGCAAGTCGCGGTCTCGGCCGCCAAGATCCGGCTGCCGGAGGCCGTCGACCCGCTGATCGCGGCCATGGACGATCCGGTCTGGCAGGTGCGCACCAAGGCGGCGAACGCGCTCGGCCGCATCAAGGCCCGTTCGGCCGTCGACGTGCTCGGGCGGGCGCTCGCCTCCGATGTGAGCAACCTGCGCAAGGAGGCCGCCGCGGCGCTCGGCGAGATCGCCGACCCGCGCGGCCTCGCCGCCCTCGAAATCCATGCCGAGGATCCCGATCCCGACGTACGCAAGCTCGTCCGCTGGGCGATCGGCCGCTGCAGGGCCGAGGCGTCGGTCTAGGGGCCCGGGCAGCCCCTCAGGTCGCCGCACCGTCGCATCCGCCACGGTTCCGATCGGCTCCCAGACCGGTGCCGGCCGGGCTGCGCGCCGTCGTCGCAGCCTCTGATAGGTTTCGCCTCACCCTGGGTTGTAGCCATCGGCCACACTCGGGAGACCGCGCCGCATGATCAGTTCGACGGAGGCGACGCAGACGCAGATCGAGCCCAATCCGGGCTTCGAGAGGCATTGGAGCCGCGCCCAGTCGGTGCTGCAGAGCCTGATCGCCCTCGTCGTCGTCGCGGGTCTGGTCGGCCTGTTCGGTCAGGGTTGGCTCTCGCGCATGACGCGGACCTTCCCTACGCAACCGCTCACCGTGACCTACGAACGCCTCCTGCGGGCGAATGCGCCGGCCGAGATGAAGGTGTCCGCGACGCAGCCGCTGCCCGGCGACATGCTGCGCGTCGAGATCGGCGCCGATCTCCTCGATCACGTCTCGATCAACGCGACCCAGCCGCGCGCCGCCTCCGTCGATGCCACGCCCGACGGCGTGACCTACACGTTCCGGCTCGGGCCGGAGCGGCAGGGCAGCGTGCTCTTCAAGCTGGCCCCGAGCCGCGTCGGCCGCGTCGACGGCTCGATCTCCGCCCAGGGCGAGCGGCTGAGCCTGCCGCTCTTCATCTATCCCTGACGAACCTTCGAGACCGCGGAGAGACGCGCCCATGGACATCGTTCTTCGCGCCGCCCTGATGTATCTCGTCGTGCTGATCCTGCTGCGGCTCTCGACCCAGAGGATCATGCGCTCGGCCACGCCCCTCGACATGGTGGTGATCTTCTTCTTCGGCGGGATGGCCGTTCCCCCGATCCTCGGCGACGATCGCTCGGTGACGGGAGCCATCCTCGCCCTCTGCACGATCGCCGGGCTGCACACCCTGCTGTCGGCGCTGAAGCGCGTCTGGCCGACCATCGGCATGGTCACGGAGGGCAATCCCGTCGTGATCTATTCCGATGGCCGCTGGGATCAGTCGCAGATGCGGCATCGGCGGATCGACGCGCGCGACGTGATGGCGGAGATGCGCCAGCAGGGCATCACGAACCTCGACGACGTGCAATCGGCCATCATCGAGCATACGGGCGCCATCACCGTCGTCCCGAAGCGGCGCTCCTGAGGCGTGCGCGCGCCGATTTGGGCCGTCCTCCCGTATCCACGCTGCGAACGGCGGCACCGTCTTCGAGGGCCGCAGGAGCGGCGCCGGGACGCTTCGGAAACAAACCGACATAACATAGATCAATTGAGTAAACTGTGTGGATGGAGAGCACCTTATTTGAAAATTAACAACAGGATGCTGTGATGCTGGCCTGATACGGCGCGCTTATTCATTCTGCGTACGCTGAGCGGCACCCGGGTCGATCACAGAATGCCTCCATCCCTTCGCGCCCTCCCCGCTCTGCAGGTGGGTTTCGATCCGGCGGGCGGCGACCGCGCCCGACCCGCTCCGGCGCTGCTGGCCGGGCTCAACGCCCTTCCGCAGGGGCTGCTGCTGATCGACCGCCTCGGCCGCATCATCCTCCGCACGGATCGCGTGACGCATCTTCTCGGCCTGCCGGGCGAGGAGACGCCCGACCGGGTATCGTCGCGGCAGATCCTGTTCGCCCTGCGCCTCGCCCCGCGGGATGGTCGGCGCGCCCTTGCGCGGCAGCTGCGCTGCACCCTGGAGCAGCGCAGATCGGCCGCCTTCGAGCTCGCCATCGAGACGGCCTGCCTCGAAATCGAACTCCATCCGGTCGACGACGGGGGCTGGTCCGTCAGCGTGGCGGATGTCAGCCTGAGGCGCGCGGCCGAGGCCCAGGCCGAGGAGCGCGCGCGCATCGATCCGCTGACCGGGCTGCCGAACCGCCTGCTCCTGCGCGAGCACCTCGACGAGGCGCTCGCACGCCTGGCGCGGTCGGGCGAGGGCTGCGCCCTGCTGGTGATCGATCTCGACCGGTTCAAGCCGGTCAACGACACGCTCGGTCACCCGGTCGGCGACGCCCTGCTCGTCAAGGTCGCCGAGCGCCTGCGATCGACGCTCCGGGCGACCGACACGGTTGCACGGATCGGCGGCGACGAGTTCGTCATCCTCCAGACGGCCGTGTCCAACCCGGGCGACACGCAGGCCCTCGCGCGCCGCCTCGTGGACCTCGTCGGCCGGACCTACATGGTGGACGGCCACCTTCTCACTATCGGCGCGAGCGTCGGCGTCGCCTTCGCGCCGGACGACGGACGGGATGCCGACAGGCTCCTCAAGAATGCGGACCTCGCCCTCTACCGCGCCAAGCTCGACGGGCGCGGCACCTACCGGTTCTTCGAGCCCGAGATGGACGCGCGCATGCAGGCGCGCCGGCAGATGGAGCTCGACATGCGGCAGGCTCTCGCCCGCCGGGAGTTCCAGCTGCACTACCAGCCGCAGCTCAACCTGGAGACCAACCAGCTGACCGGCTGCGAGGCGCTGATCCGCTGGCGGCATCCCGAACGCGGCATGGTCTCGCCGGCCGAGTTCATCCCGCTCGCCGAGGAGATCGGGCTGATCGTCCCGATCGGCGAGTGGGTCATGCGCCAGGCCTGCCGGGACGCCGCCGCTTGGCCGGTGCCGCTCTCGATCGCGGTCAACGTCTCGCCGGCGCAGTTCAAGAGCGATCGCCTCGTCGAGATGATCCTGTCGGCGCTGGCGAGCTCCGGGCTGCCGGCGCCGCGGCTCGAGGTCGAGATCACGGAGGGTGTGCTCCTGCAGGAGGGCGAGAAGACGCTGCAGACGCTTCACCGCCTGCGCGACCTCGGGGTCCGGGTCTCGATGGACGATTTCGGCACCGGCTACTCGAGCTTGAGCTACCTGCGCTCGTTTCCCTTCGACAAGATCAAGATCGACCGGTCCTTCGTGAAGGATCTCGCGTCGAAGCCCGATGGCGACGCCATCATCCGGGCCATCGCCGGGCTCGGGAAGAGCCTCGGCATGACGACGGTCGCGGAGGGCGTCGAGACCTCCGAGCAGATGCAGCGTATCCGGGCGGAGGGCTGCACGGACGTCCAGGGCTACCTCATCAGCCGGCCGGTTCCGGCCAACGACCTCGTGGCGCTCCTGACGCGCCAGCGCTCCCCCGCCTGACCCGATCGGAGCTCGACCATGAGCGACCTCTACCGCCTCGTCTACGCCAGCAAGAACCTGCTGCCGGGCTCCGACGCGGACGCCGCCGCCTCCGTGGCGCAGATCCTCGCGACCTCCCAGCGCAACAATCCCGCGGCCGGCGTCACCGGCGCGCTGATGTTCAATGCGGGGGCCTTCGCGCAGGTGCTGGAGGGGCCGCGCAGGGGCGTGGAGGATACGTTCGAGCGCATCCAGCGCGACATGCGCCACGGCGACGTCACCGTCCTGCAATGCGGCCCGGTCGAGAGCCGCGGCTTCGCGAACTGGTCGATGGCCTTCGTGGGCCATTCGGCGCAGGGCCGCTCGCGCTGGAGCGGGCTCGCGGCCGAGAGCGGCTTCGACCTCTCGCGCCTCGACGGCGACGCCGTCTTCGCCATGCTGCACGGCCTCGTCCTGGAGGAGGAAGGTCTGGCCGCGGCTCCCGCCCCGGCGCGGGAGGAGCCCGACCTCGGCCCCGCTCCGGCCGCGCTCGACGTGACGCGGGTCCGGGCCGAGATCGGCGAGATCTGGTCCGATCTCGGGACCGCGCAAGAGACTGGGCAACAGACCGGGCAGGCGCCCCGCGCCGGGGCGCAGCGGGACGCGGTGGCGCGCCGGCAACCGCGCGGCGCGAGCGAGGCGGCGCTCATCATCCTGAAGGCGGCGCTCGCGAGCGAGCGCGAGCGCACGAGCGCCCTGCGCAACGAACTCGACGATGCCCAGGTCGATCTCGCCACCGCCCGGGACCAGCTCGCCGTCCTGCGCGAGGAGCGCGACCGCTGGGTCGAGCGCGCACGCCTGCTCGCGGCGGCCCTCTGCGAAGAGGCGGTCGCGATCGGGGCCGCGCGCGGCGACGAGGCCGGCGCCGTCTCGCAGCCGGGACAGGCGCCGGGGAAGGCTGGATCGGCGCGCAACGCGGCCTGACGAAGGATTGGGCCGGCAGTCGCGCCCTCGAGCGGCCGGTCCGGCTCGGCAGGCCGAAGCCTGCCCTGCGCCGGGCTCCGTGCCGACGCTGCCACCGGCGCGGTCGGGACCCCCGATCCGCGGGGCAGGGCCGCATCCGGGCGGCCGGGGCTAGCGGAGCCTGTTCCGGCTCCTATCTGCGTCTCACCGGGCACCTGCAGGCGAGAGGCGGATCGCGATGAAGCCTGGGCCGTCCTGACCGGGATCGTCAGATGGCTCCTGATCGGAGGCGCGCTGGCCTGCGCCCTCTGGATCGCCTTTCACCTCCGATGAGGCCCGGGAGAGGTTCGTGAAATGAGCGGCATCCGCCGAGCTTGGCGGATCAGTGTTGGGAGATCGACGTGGCGTCACGCCTCGAGGAGTTGAAGGGCGATCCGGCGTTTCGGCAAGCCGTGCAGGCGGTGCGGGGGGCTGCGAGCACCCTGAGCGGCCGAGCCGTCACGCACGAGGAGGCGGAGCTTCTGGTCAGCTTCGCGCTCGCGACCTTCGCGAATGCCGGAGGCTTGGCCGAGCCGAGCCTCAGCCGGTTGGCCCGCTTCTGCGAGAGGCTTGGGGCCGAGGCGAAGTTCGAGAGCCTCGCACGGCATTGAGCGAGCCGCTGGCCGGCCCCGGTCCGGCCTGAGCGTGGTCACCTTCGCCGTTGCTGCCGACCCGGCGGAACTGCTTGCCGCGCCTGTTGTTTGTCTTGCCTCAAGGATGCGGCATGAAGGAGACGCGTGATGCTCGATGTCGGGACGGATCGGACGGCTGATCCCGTCGATGCCGGGGCGGAGAGCCCCGCCGGGTTCGCTCAGGCCGTCCGCGGGCAGACGCAGAGCTACATCGAGAAGCGTAAGAGCGACGTCGCCCGGGCCGTCGCGGACGTCGCGGGCGCCATCCGCACGAGCGGGGACGGGTTCTCTGACAGCCCGAACGTGAAGGCCTTCTTCGACAATGCGGCCGACGGGGTCGAGGAATTCTCCGCCGGGATCGAGCGGCGCACGGCCGCCGAACTCTACGATGAGGTGGACGCGGCCATCCGCCGTCGCCCCGGCGTCGCCGTGGCCGCGGCGGTGCTGGCCGGCTTCGCGCTCTACCGTGTCCTGAAGCCGTCCGGGTTGCGGCCGATCCCGCGCTCGCACGCCGTCGTGCCCGCGGACGTCTTCCCCACGCCGGACCTGTGAGGCATCGATGGCCACCGCGCAGACCCGGAGCATCCCGTCCCTCATCGGCGCCGCGATCCGCGAGACGCAGGATCTGGTGGGCAAGGAGATCGCCCTCTTCCGCCGGGAGATGGGCGAGGGGCTGGAGCGCTTCGCCCTCGGCATCAGCCTCTTCGTGGCGGCGGCGGTCTTCGCGCTCACCGCGGTGCTCGTCTTCATCCTCGCCGCGGTGAAGGCGCTCGCCGTCCTCCTGAATTCCGAGGCGCTGGCGGCCCTCATCGTGGGCGGGCTCTTCGCCGCCGTGGCCCTCGCGCTCGCGCTGTGGGGTCGCAGCAAGGCATCCGCATCGAGCCTCGAGCCCGCCCGGACCGAGCGGCAGGTCCAGGAGGATGCACGGATCATCACGGAGCGCATGGACGCATGAGCAGATCGGCCGACGAGCTGGAGCACGACGTCGAGGCGAGCCGCGAGCGGCTCGATCAGACGCTCGGGGCCCTTCAATCCCGCCTGACCGCGCCCGGCTTCGCCAGGGACCTCGCGGGGCTGCGGCAATCGAGCCGCACGCTGAACGAGGGCTTCGGGCAGCTTGCCGCGACGATCCGCGCCTACCCGCTCCCGGCCCTCCTGATCGGTGCGGGCCTGAGCCTCCTCGTCTACGACGAGATCCGGCGATCCGGCCGGGGCCGCCGCCCCGTCTTCGAGCCGGGTCCGGTCGCCCGGCGGCCGGACAGGGACCTTCCCGAGAACGAGCGTGCGCGCGCGGACCAGCGCCTCGACGAAGGCGTGGAGGAGAGTTTCCCCGGCAGCGACCCGGTCTCGGTGCGGATCACGAAATAGGCGTCGCCCGCCCCGCCAAGGGGCGGCGAGGCCCGCTTACAGTCGCGCCCTGCGGGCGGGATCGGCCGCCGGATCTCCCCTCAGCCGCCCTGCAGGCTCTCGGCGAAATCGTCCGGCACCTCGCCGAACTGCGCGAGGATGGTGGCGCTCTCCAGTTCTCCCGTCTCGTCGTCGGCCACGACCTTGAGCGCCGCCGTGCCCGGGAACCGGCCAGCCATGGCCTCGGCCTTCTTCAGCGCGCCGCTCTCGGTCCCCGTCACCTCGCGGTCGCCCGGCGTCAGGCGCTTCCGCTTCAGCACGAAGGTCTGCACCACGTAGGTCGTCTTCATCGCCATGCTCGATCGCCCCAACGTCCCGGAATGGGCTCGACGCCCTTTGCCCTCGTGCCGGACGCTCTACACCTTGAGCCGGCGAGGCGCGACCGGCGTTGCCGACGACAGGGAGCTCAGCGCACGGATGGAGCAGGACATGAACACCAACGATCCGGACACCCTCGACGACCTGTCGCGCCTTCACGCGAAGATGGTGGCGATGGAGCTCGTGCTCGGCGTCCTGATCGGACGGCTGTCGGAGGAGAATCCGGAGGTTCGGGAGGACGTGAAGCGGGACGTCTCGGTGCTGCTGGCCGACATGGCGGGCGGCAGCCCGAGCGAGGAACTGATCGTCGAGGAGGTGCGCCGGGCGGCGGACAGGCTGACGAGCGTCGCGGTCGGCTGAGCCCTCCGGCAGCGTCGGGACGTCGCGTCCAGGAACTCCCGGATCGCCGGGCTTCTTGGCCCTGGGCCTCCCCACGGAATCCTTGGAGCCCGATATGTCGCGAATCCCACTGCTCGCCCTCGGCGCGATCGGCGCCTTATGCGCGGCCGGCCCCGCCTGGGCGGAAGGCAAGCCCCTGCCCCCGCCCGCCAGCAGCGCCATGCCGCCGGTCGAGCTGACCATCACCCTGGACAACGGCAAGCCGGTCTGCGCGCCGGCCGAGGTGCTGCTGCCGGCCGACACGAACGTGGAACTCCACGTCGTCAGCCAGGCGAGCGCACCCGTGACGATCACGATGGGCGACCAGTTCGAGAACGGCCGCGTGCTGCACGCCGACGGCGATCTCATCCACGTGATGAGCGAGAAGGGCTACCTCGTGAAGCAGAACGGCAAGGGGACGCTGCGCCTGCGGACGATGAAGGCGGGCAGCCAGGACTACGCCTGCACGAGCACGAAGAACCAGGACGCGCCCTTCAAGGGCAAGCTAACCCTGACGCCGCCGGCGAATTGAGACTGAGCCTCGGCCGCGAGGGTGGGGCCCGGCCCCGCCCTCACTCGCCGGAACGGACCGGCCCGTAGAGCCTCGCGATGCCGCGGCGGTAATCCTCCAGCGTCATCTGGTCGATCGCCTTGTCGGCGGATCCGCGCAGATGCCCGACCAGGTCGAGCCCGTGCGATTTCCCGTCCGCGTAGAAGTGGCCGTCATCCGTCCAGCTGAGAAGCGCGTCCATGCCTTCGACGAGGCCTTCCCAGGGATGAACCCGGTCGCCGCGCCTCCTGACCGGCCCGGCCGTGCGGCCGCTGCGGGTCCGGTAGAGCAGTCCATTCTGCAACTTCATCCCGAGTCAGGTGCGGTGTCGGCGCGCGCGATCAAGGATCTGCGTCCAAATGTGCGCGCCATTGCCATCGTCCGCGGCCCGCCACCGCCGCTGCGCAAGCGTACGGACCCGCCGGGAGCGTGGGCGGTGCGCTAAAACCGGTTCGGCCCCGCGCGTCGCAGCGGGCCGAACACGGGAGGAAGCTATGCCGCTGTTCATCACACAGGGACGCTTCACGACGGAGGCCGTCAGGGGCATGATGGCCAACCCCGAGAACCGCGAGGAGGCTGTCCGCGACCTGATCGTGCGGTCGGGGGGCAAGCTCCTGAACTATTACATGACCTTCGGAGAACACGACTTCCTCATCATCGCGGAGGGGCCGACCGAGGGCATGGCAACCTCGGTCCTCGTCGCCGCCGCGGGAGGCGCCATCACCGACATGACGACCTCGCTGGCGATGACCACGCGCGAGATGGAGGACGCGTTCCAGCGCGCGCGCGAGGTGGCCGGCACCTACAAGCCTGCAGGCGCGCCGCGGGGCTCCGTTCTCTGAGCCTCGGGCGCCAGGCGTCTCGCCGGCGAACCTGCGGTTCCCGGCGGGACCATCTCCGTCGACGGAGGGAGGCGGGTATGGTGGGCCCGGCAGGACTCGAACCTGCAACCAGACCGTTATGAGCGGTCGGCTCTAACCATTGAGCTACAGGCCCGGCCGGGGAGCGCCGCCATGGGCGCCCGCGGTGCCCGCCTGTTTAGCCGGAAGCGGGCGCCGCGTCATCACCTGCAGGGCCGCCTCAGGCCGGCTGCAGGGCCGTGTCGAACAGGAAGCCGTCGACGGCCGGAATCGTCACCGAGAGGCCCGCGCCGTAGGCGGCCTTGCTCAGGCGCCACGGCCGCTCCGCCCGCGCCCGGATCGCCTCGGAGGGGCGCAGGCGCCGGCTCGTGCCGTCCTCGCCCACCTCCTCGATCGTCAGGAAGCCGTAGACCTGGAGGCGCGAGGCGGTCAGCTTGGTGTCGCGGTCGCCCGCCGCCACCGCAAGGCTGCCCGTGGCGTAGACCGCATCCATCAGCGCGCGCTGGTCGCTCCGACGCTTGGCCTGGCCCTCGCGCAGGCCCGACGGGCGGGGTCCCGCCGTGCCGGCCGGTGGCGAGCGCCGGAAGGGCACGACATTGTCCATCGCCGTCGATACGCGACCCATACGCACTCACCCTCGTGCCCGGCTGCAACAGGGCCGGGCGGTGGCACGCGTCGCTTCGCTGTCCCGGCGGTCGGGAGCATTCGACGAATCGGCTTAATCTTCGCTTAGCCCTGTCGGGGGCCGCCCCGGCGGAAACGTCCCGAAACGGGCCGCCCCGCCGGCTGAGCGTCAGGCGAGCGCGACCGTGTAGGCGGCCTCGGTCTTGGCGCGGATCTCGTCCTCGCTCACGCCGTCGGCGAGCTCGATCAGCCGCATGCCGCCCGCGCCCTTCTTGTCGATCGTGAACACGCCGAGATCGGTGATCACGAGGTCGACGACATGCGTGCCGGTGAGCGGCAGGTCGCAGGCCTTGAGAAGCTTGGCGCTCTCCGAGCCGTCCTTGTTCCTGGCGACGTGCTCCATCACCACGACGACGCGCTTCACGCCCGCCACGAGGTCCATGGCGCCGCCCATCCCCTTCACCATCTTGCCGGGGATCATCCAGTTGGCGAGATCCCCGTTCTCGGCCACCTGCATGGCGCCGAGGATCGACAGGTCGATGTGGCCGCCGCGGATCATCCCGAAGGAATCGGCCGAGGTGAAGTAGCTCGTCGTGGGCAGGGCCGTGATCGTCTGCTTGCCGGCGTTTATCAGGTCCGGGTCCTCCTCGCCCTCGTAGGGAAAGGGGCCCATGCCGAGCATGCCGTTCTCCGATTGCAGCTGAACCGACATGCCCTCGGGGATGAAGTTCGACACGAGCGTCGGGATGCCGATGCCGAGATTCACGTAGAAGCCGTCCTCGAGCTCGCGCGCGGCGCGCGCCGCCATCTGGTCGCGGGTCCAGGCCATGATGCGTCTCTCCTTCCCGAACGTCAGACCGCGCCGCCGCCGGCCGCGGCCGGGGCGGCGTCGGCGCGCTTGCGCGTGGTGCGCTGCTCGATGCGCTTCTCGCGGATCGGCACGTGGATGATGCGGCCGACATAGATGCCGGGCGTGTGGATGTGGTCGGGGTCGATCGCGCCCGGCTCGACGAGATGCTCGACCTGCGCCACCGTGACGGCGGCGGCGGTCGCCATCATCGGGTTGAAGTTGCGCGCGGTCTTCCGGTAGGCGAGGTTCCCCTCGGTATCCCCGCGGTAGGCGTGGACGAGGGCGAGGTCGGCCACGAGGCCGCGCTCCATCACGAAGTGCTCGCCGTCGAACTCGCGGACCTCCTTGCCCTCGGCGACCTTGGTGCCGACGCCGGTCTTCGTGAAGAAGGCCGGGATGCCCGCGCCCCCGGCGCGGATGCGCTCGGCGAGCGTCCCCTGCGGGTTGAACTCGAT
>NZ_SMNT01000111.1 GCF_004348265.1 Methylobacterium segetis | reverse complement strand
CAGCAGGTGCTTCAGACGGTTGACTACGCCAACACCCGTTACTCGAAGCTCGACCAGATCAACGCCGGCAACGTCAAGAACCTCCAGGTCGCCTGGACCTTCTCGACCGGCGTGCTGCGCGGCCACGAGGGCTCCCCGCTCGTCGTCGGCAACATGATGTACGTGCACACCCCCTTCCCCAACATCGTCTACGCGCTCGACCTCGACCACGACGCCAAGATCGTCTGGAAGTACGAGCCCAAGCAGGACCCGTCCGTGATCCCGGTCATGTGCTGCGACACGGTCAACCGTGGCCTGGCCTATGCCGACGGCGCCATCCTGCTGCACCAGGCCGACACCACCCTCGTCTCGCTCGATGCCAAGTCGGGCAAGGTGAACTGGTCGGTCGTCAACGGCGACCCGAAGAAGGGCGAGACCAACACCGCCACCGTGCTGCCGGTGAAGGACAAGGTCATCGTCGGCATCTCGGGCGGCGAGTTCGGCGTGAACTGCCACGTCACCGCCTACGACCTGAAGTCCGGTAAGAAGGTGTGGCGCGGCCACTCCCAGGGCCCGGACGCCGACATGATCATGGATCCCGAGAAGACCACCTCGCTCGGCAAGCCGGTCGGCAAGGATTCCTCGCTGAAGACCTGGGAAGGCGATCAGTGGAAGACGGGCGGCGGCTGCACCTGGGGCTGGTTCTCCTACGACCCGAAGCTCGACCTGATGTATTACGGCTCGGGCAACCCCTCGACCTGGAACCCGAAGCAGCGTCCGGGCGACAACAAGTGGTCGATGACGATCTGGGCGCGTAACCCGGACACCGGCATGGCCAAGTGGGTCTACCAGATGACCCCCCACGACGAGTGGGACTACGACGGCATCAACGAGATGATCCTCTCCGACCAGAAGGTCGGCGACAAGGAGCGTCCGCTGCTCACCCACTTCGACCGCAACGGCTTCGGCTACACCCTCGACCGTGCAACCGGCGAACTCGTCGTCGCCGAGAAGTACGATCCGGTGGTGAACTGGGCCACCAAGGTCGACATGGACAAGGGTTCGAAGACCTACGGCCGCCCGCTGGTCGTGTCGAAGTACTCGACCGAGCAGAACGGCGAGGACGTGAACTCGAAGGGCATCTGCCCGGCCGCCCTCGGTTCGAAGGACCAGCAGCCCGCGGCCTACTCGCCGAAGACGCAGCTGTTCTACGTGCCCACCAACCACGTCTGCATGGATTACGAGCCCTTCAAGGTGTCCTACACCCCGGGCCAGCCCTATGTCGGCGCGACCCTGTCGATGTACCCGGCCCCCAACTCGCATGGCGGCATGGGCAACTTCATCGCCTGGGACGGTGTGAACGGTAAGATCAAGTGGTCGAACCCGGAGCAGTTCTCGGTGTGGTCGGGCGCGCTCGCCACCGCCGGTGACGTGGTCTTCTACGGCACGCTGGAGGGCTACCTGAAGGCGGTCGACTCGAAGACGGGCAAGGAACTCTACAAGTTCAAGACCCCGTCGGGCATCATCGGCAACGTGATGACCTACCAGCACAAGGGCAAGCAGTATGTCGGCGTCCTGTCGGGTGTCGGCGGCTGGGCCGGCATCGGCCTGGCGGCGGGCCTGACCGATCCGAATGCCGGTCTCGGCGCGGTCGGCGGCTACGCGGCTCTGTCGAACTACACCAACCTCGGTGGTCAGCTGACCGTCTTCACGCTGCCGAACTAATCGGTCGCAGAGGATCAGCATGAAACGGGTGCCGGCGCGGGTTTCCGCGCCGGCATCCTTATGATTTAGATGTCTTGTAAGTAAGGAAGAGCGGCCGGGCACAGATCCCGGTCCGGCCGGGTGTCTCAGGGAGAAACGTCTCTTGCATTACCTCAGCAACACCGTCCTGCGGCCCATCGTGGCTGCCCTCGCCCTAGCGGCCGTCTCATCGGTCGCCGTACATGCTGAGGATGCCAAGCCCGCTGCCGATCCCGCCCTCGCCAACTCCTTGAATCCGAACGACAAGGAGAAGGACGAGAAGCTCCTGGCTCGCGACGCGGCCGTGAAGGTGGACGACGGCAAGTATCTCGACAGTCAGGGTCACCCGACCTTCCGCGTCACCAACGAGGGCAAGAAGGTCGACTGGTATCTGTATTCCGGCTACCGCCGCTATCACGCGGAGTGCCACGTCTGTCACGGCCCGGACGCGATGGGCTCGACCTACGCCCCCGCTCTCAAGGATTCGCTGAAGCGCCTCTCCTACGAGGAGTTCATCGGCATTCTCGCCGGCGGAAAGCGCGACACCGAGGCCGGCCAGGAGAAGGTCATGCCGGCCTTCGGCGATAACAAGAACGTGATGTGCTACGCCGACGACCTCTACGTCTACCTGAAGGCCCGCGCCGCCGGCGCCTGGGGCCGTGCCCGCCCGGGCGAGAAGGAAGAGAAGCCGGAGGCGGTCAAGACGACCGAGAAGGAGTGCCTGGGCGGTTAATGTCCCGCTCCAGCCGGCTTCTCGCTGCCACGCTCGCGCTCCTGCTCGGATCAGCAGGAGCGCGGGACGCCGCCGCGCAGCATCTGCCCGACCTCGTCACGACGGACGTTCTGCGCGTCTGCGGCGACCCGGGCAACATGCCGTTCTCCCAGCGCAAGGAGGATGGTTTCGAGAACAAGATCGCCGCGATCGTCGCGGACGAACTCAAGGTCAAGCTCCGCTATTACTGGCTGACTCAGGGGCCGGGCTTCGTCCGGAACACACTCGGCACCGGCCTGTGCGACCTCATCATCGGCTCCGCCTCGGGCGCCGAGCTCGTGCAGAACACCAACCCCTATTACCGCTCGGCCTACACGCTGGTCTCGCGAAAGGGCGACCTCGCGGGCGTGACGCGTCTCGATGACCCGAAGCTCAAGGGCAAGGCGATCGGCGTCATCGCCGGCACGCCGCCGGTGAGCCGGATGGGCGATCTCGGCCTCGTCAGCGTGATGAAGGCCTACGCGCCCTATCAGCTCGATCCCTCGCGCAAGCACCAGACCGTGGCGGCCGAGGTCATCGCGGATCTCGCCGAGAAGAAGCTCGATGCCGCAATCCTCTGGGGGCCGGCCGCGGGCTGGCTCGCCAAGCAGAGCGGGGTCGAGATGGACGTGGTCCCTCTTCTGCAGGAGCCCGACCGTCCGGCCCTCACCTTCCGCATCTCGATGGGGGTGCGGCACGAGGAGAACGACTGGAAGCGGACCCTCAACACCATCCTGCGCAAGCGCCGCGCCGACATCGAGCAGGTGCTGCGGGAGTATCAGGTGCCGCTCCTGCAGGAGGAGGAGAACAAGCTCCTCGAGCCGGAGAAGAACTGAGGCGAGGGCCGGGACAGCGGTCCGGCCCTTCGCATATCCGCTCCCCGGTCAGACCGGCGTGATGCCGGTGGCGTCGAGCTTTGTCAGCGCCTCCGCGACGGTCTCGCCACCGATGACGAGGTCCGGGGCGATCTCGGCGAGTGGCACGAGCACGAAGGCCCGCTCGCGGACGTAGCGGTGGGGCAGGACGAGGCGCTCGTCCGAGACCTCGGCACCGGCATAGGACAGGACATCGATGTCGATCACGCGCGGGCCCCAGCGGCGCTCGCGCACGCGCCCGAGGGCGGCTTCCGTGGCGAGGCAGGCTTCGAGGAGGTCGTGGGGGCTCAGGTCGGTCTCGATGCCGATCGCGGCGTTGAGGAACCAGTCCTGGTCCGTGTCCCCCCAGGGTGGCGTGCGATAGTCGCGCGAGCGCGCGGTGATCCGGATGCCGGGCCGGGCGCGAAGCCCCTCGACGGCGGCTTCGAGATTCGCCCGCTTGTCGCCGATGTTGCTGCCGAGCCCGAGATAGGCCTGATGGTTCATCCGGCGGCCCTTCCGCGCGTGATCTCGATGCTGACACCCTCGATCACCGCCGGCACGGGCGCGCTCGGCTTGTCGACCCGGACGGTGATCGAGAGGAGAGGCGGAAATCGCGCGAGGGCGGCCTCCGCGATCGCCTCGGCCAGCGCCTCGATCAGGGCGAAGCGCTGCCCTGTCGCGATCCCGACCGCGATCTCGGTCAGGTCCGCGTAGCTGACGGTCTGCGCAACGTCGTCCGAGCGGCCCGCCGCGCTCAGGTCGAGGCTGGCATCAAGAGAGATGTAGAAGCGCTGTCCGAGCCGCGCCTCCTCCGTCAGGAGGCCGTGATAGGCGTAGACCGCGATGCGGTGGACGAGGATGCGGTCCCCCATCAGCGGGCGTCCCGCCGCATCACGGCGTCGACCACGCGCATCGCGTCGATATGGGCGGCGACGTCGTGCACGCGTACGATGTCCGCCCCCAGGGTGCCGGCGAGGACGTGCGCCGCGATCGACCCGTGCAGGCGGTCGACAGGCCGGGTCTCGCGGTCGTGCAGCCGCCCGAGGAGCGACTTGCGCGAGACGCCGACGAGGAGCGGGAAGCCGAGGGCCCGGATCTCGGGCAGGCGCCGCAGGGCTTCGAGATGCTGCTCCCAGCTCTTGCCGAAGCCGATGCCGGGATCGAGGACGATGTCGGCATCCGGGATGCCGGCGCGGCGGGCGATGGCGAGAGAGCGCTCGAAGAAGAGCCGCATGTCGTCGACGATGTCGAGGCTGGCGTCGATCGTCTCGCGGTTGTGCATGACGATGACGGGCGCGCCGTGCGCGGCGGCGACGCGGGCGATGTCGGGCTCGCGCTGGAGGCCCCAGACGTCGTTGACGATCCGAGCGCCCGCCTGCAGCGCGACCTCGGCGGTCGAGGCCTTGTAGGTATCGATCGAGATCGGAACCGGCAGGCGGGAGGCGAGCGCCTTGATGACCGGCAGGACGCGGGCCTGTTCCTCTTCGGCGGTCACCGGAGTGTGGCCGGGGCGGGTCGATTCCCCGCCGATATCGACGAGGGCGGCGCCCTCAGCGACGAGGGCGTCCGCCTGAGCCGTCGCGGCGTCCTCGCCCAGGAAGCGGCCACCGTCCGAGAACGAGTCCGGCGTGACGTTGAGAATGCCCATCACGAGCGTCCGCTGGCCGAGGCCGGGACGGAGGCGGGCGAGGGCGGAGGATGTGTCGCTCACGGTAAAACGCGGGGCCCTGCACGAGCGGGGCGTCGCAGCCCCGGAAGCGCCCGGGTTTGGACGAAAGCGGCCGGGGAGGCAACGGGGAAGGGCCACGCGACGATGGCCCGTTCCCGAGAGTGGCGCGGGGTGCCGGCTCGCTCAGCCGCGGAAGCAGCGGATCTCCGCCTCGGCCTGGGCGCGGCGCAGTTCCGCGACCTTGTCGTCGAACATCTTGGTCGACCGGAACTCGTTCGAGCGCTGGCCGATGCCCTGGCGCATGGACAGAACCGTGCTCGCCTGCACGTACTTGTCGTAGGGTAGGATCGAGGCGAGGGCGTCGAGGGAGCAGGAGCAGCGCTGGAGCGCCTCGCGGGTCTGCCCATTCGCCGCCATGCAGCCGAACACGTAGTCGGCCCGCGCCTCGGTCGGGTAGTCGTTCTCGAGATCCGCAGCCGCGAGACCCGGCCCGACCAGAGCCGCGAGAACGAGCCCCGCGAACGCGCCGCGCTCAGCCAGCTTTCTGATCATAGCTCAACCGCTCCTCGAGGAGTTCGCCGCCCTCGGCGTTCTTGGACTGGGCCTCGATCGAGACCAGCTCGCCCGGCACGGCCGGCGAGGTGACGAAGGTGTAGGTCATGTTCGCCATGCCGCGCATCCGGTCGGCGAGCTTGTCGCCCTCGAAGGGCTTGGTCTGGATGCGCCAGCCGTCGACTTCCCGACCCTGGTAGGTCACCTTCGTCGGGGTCACGGTGGCGCCGTCGCGCAGGCCCTTGCGGATCGCGTTCTTGAGATAGCGCGGGTTCGCCTCCAGCACCTTGGCGAGCGCCATCAGGTGATGCTCCAGGAAGAGCGTCATGACCGGATTGCCCGGCATGTCCTCGAAGGGGCCGGCCGGAAAGCGGTTCTGACCCGAGAACATCTCGACGCGGATGGTGCGGTCGTCGGCGCCCTTGCCGGGCTCGAGCTTCAGCTTGATCGTGTCGTTGAGGGTCGGGCCGAACGGCCCCTTGGCGATGCCCGAGCGGCGCAGATACGCGTAGGTGAGCGTCGTGCCGGGCGTGGTGTTCTTCATCTGCGGCTGCTCGAAGAGCAGGTCGGCGGCGGCCGGCGGGCTTCCGGCATTGACCTTCTCGGCGGCGGGCGCTTGCGCCGGCGCCGTTTGAGCGAACACGGGCGCGGCGAGCAGGACGAGACAGGCCGCGGTCGTCAGGATCCTCACAGCTTCGCTTCCTCCTTCAGCGGCGACCGGACGTTGCTGCCGATCGTCCGATAGACGTAGTCGGGCGGGTTCTCCGCCGCCTCCTCCGCTGCCAGCGCCCGCACCTTGGCGTGGAGCGGAGAGAGCGAGCAGGCCGGGTCGGTCGCCGCCGCGTCGCCCGCCAGCGCGAGCGCTTGGCAACGGCACCCGCCCCAATCCTTCTCCCGGCGGTCGCAGGAGCGGCAGGGCTCCTGCATCCAGTCGGTGCCGCGATAGGCGGTGAAGGCGGGGGAGTTTGCCCAGATGTCGCCCAGCGAATGCTCCGTCACGTACCAGAACTCAAGGTGCGAAATCGTCTCGGCCGCGTGGCAGGGCAGAACCTTCCCCTGCGGCGTGACGTTCATCAGCTTGCGGCCCCAGCCGCCCGCACAGGCCTTCGGGTATTTCGCGTAGTAATCCGGCACGACGAGATCGATGACGAGCTGGCCCTTCAGCCGCTCGCGGGCCGCCTCGACGATGCGGATCGAGGCGTCGACGTCGGCCTTGTTGGGCATCAGGGAGGCGCGGTTCACGTAGGCCCAGCCGTAATACTGGGTGTGGGCCACTTCGAGCCGCTTGGCGCCGAGCTTCACCGCGAGGTCGATGAACCCCTCGACCTCGTGGATGTTGCCGCGGTGGATCACGGAATTGAGCGTCAGCGGCAGGCCGAGGCTCGTCACCTTCTCGGCGAAGAGCATCTTCTGAGGCTGCGCGTTCTTCAGCCCGCCGATCTTCTCGGCATTCGCCGCGTCGACCCCCTGGACCGAGAGCTGCACGTGGTCGAGCCCGACATCGTAGAGGGCCTGGAGCTTGTCGAGCGCCCCGCCGACCCCCGAGGTGATCAGGTTCGAGTAGAGGCCGAGCTTGGCGCAGGTCTCGGTGATCTCGACGATGTCGTTGCGGGCCGTCGGCTCGCCGCCGGAGAGGTGAACGTGGAGCACGCCGAGCGCAGCGGCCTCCGTCAGCACCCGCTGCCACGTCTGCGTGTCGAGCTCGCGCGAGCGCCGGTCGAGTTCCAGCGGATTCGAGCAATAGGGGCAGCGCAGGGGGCAGCGGTGGGTCAGCTCGGCCAGGAGCCCGACCGGGGCGGGGACCGCTTGACGGCTCGGCGTGATCGCGTTCATCGCTCCAGCACCCTCTTGGTCGCGAGGTCGTTCAGCATCACGAGGATGTCGGCCTCGATCAGCTTCGGGTCGGCGGCGTAGGTCTCGCCGAGCTTGATCGCGATATCCGTGACCGTCCGGCTGCCGTCGACGAGGCTGAGGACGGCGACCGCGTTGTCGTCGAGGTCGAACGTCCGCTCGGGCGCGAGCAGGACGTGCTTCTGCCGCGTCTCGTCGAAGCGCAGCCGGACGCCGCGGGGCAGGCGCGGGACGTCGCCGGCCTCGACCCTGCCGGTGCCGGCCGCCTGCGGGACGGCCGCAATCTCGGCCACCAGACCCTCGCCCGGGCGCCACGCGTCGGGCGGGGTCATGCCGGGCGCGACATAGGCGAAATAGAGGGCGTCGAGCTGCGTCCAGAGGACGTTGCACTTGAAGGTGAGGGCCGCCATCGCCTGCCGCTGCAGGGCCGGGGTGGTGGCGTGCTGCTTCACGTAGTCGAGGGCGAAGTCCGCGTCGCGCGGGGCCTGGGTCAGGCGCTTGTCGAAATAGGCGAGCGTGTCCTTCGTGATGAAGTCGTAGTTCTTCAGCATGCCCGAGACGCGCTCGGAGATGATCGTCGGCGAGAACATCTCGGTGAGCGAGGAGGCGATCGCCTCGAGCAGCGAGCGCTCGGACACGAAATGCACGTAGGCGTCGACCGAGAAGCGGGTCGCCGAGAGGATGCCCTTGGTCGAGAGCACGTAGTCGCGCTCGAAGCCGACGCCCTCGGCAAGCTTCAGCCAGCGCTCGATGCCGCCGTCGCCCGGATGGTCGCCGTCGTGATCGACGATGCGCTGGCGCCACACGCGGCGCAGGGACGCGTCCGTCATCCGGGCAAGCACCGCGGCGTCCTTCACCGGGATCATCGCCTGATAATAGTAGCGGTTGAGAGCCCAGGCCCGGACCTGATCCTTGTTCAACTTGCCGTCGTGAAGAAGACGATGGAACGGGTGCAGGTTGTGGTAGCGCTTGGCGCCGATGTCGCGGAGCGCCGCCTCCAGTTCCTCGGGGCTGAGCAGCCGCTGGGTCTCGTCGGCAGCGGGGGTCGGGAAGGCTGCGGTCATGGCGTATCCAAGCGTCCGTCTTCGAGTCGCGTTTCCTGGAACCGTTATCAAGATGGGGCGGGGCGGGCCGATGAGCCACCGCCTCATCCGCGCGATTATATCGCGTCCAATATAAACCTGCTGCACTAAAATTCCAATCCGGCACCCGCCGGACGGATGATTCAGAGCGTCAGCGCGAGCCCGTCATGGCCGACCGTCCAGCCGGCGGACTCGACGTCCGAGCGCTCGGACGAGCCCTCCACCAAGACCGGGTTCGTGTTGTTGATGTGCACGAAGATGCGTCGGCCGATGGCCACCGGAGCGAGCGCCTCCACCGAGCCACCCTCGCCGCGCATCGGCACGTGGCCCATGCGCCAGCCCGTCTTGGTGCCGACGCCGGCCCGGATCATGTCGTCGTCGTGCAGCACGGTGCCGTCGAACAGGAGCGCGTCGACCCCCTCGATCCGCGCCCTCAGGCCGTCGGTGACGCGGGCGCAGCCGGGGATGTAGGCGAGGCGCTTGCCGCCCGCCTCGATCATGGCGCCGACCGTGGTCTCGGTCTCGGCGCCGATCTGCATCGTCTCGTCCTCGAGCCAGAGCGGCACCTTACCCGGCACGGAGAAGAGGGTGACGGAGAGGCCCGCGACGGGCTCGAAGGTCTCATCGAGCGAGATCGCCTCGCGCCTCACGACATCGGCCGCCATCACGTCGAAGACGCGGTTGTCGTTGACCGAGCCGAGGATCCCGTTCGTGCCGTAGAGGGTGAAGGGCTGTCCCTCGCGCAGGGTCAGCAGCCCGGCCACATGGTCGACGTCGCCGTTCGTGAGGAGGACGGCGCGGATCGGCGAGTGGCGCAGGCCCTCGCGCGGATGCAGCACGGGATTGTCGAAGAGTTGCTGCCGGATGTCCGGCGAGGCATTCACCAGGAGCCAGTCGGTTCCGTCAGGGGAGACCGCGATGCTCGACTGGGTGCGCGGCCTGACGCGCTCCGGCTCGGCTCGCGCGAGCGAGCAGATGGGGCAGCGGCAATTCCACTGGGGAAGGCCGCCGCCGGCAGCCGAACCGAGGATCACGACACGCATGGAAAGCTCTCACGCAGCCTGCGACCCTCGGTCCGGCGCATCACCTTAGTGGAAGGTGTCGATCTCGGCCGACTCGTAGCTCGTGACTTCCATGCCGACGCAGATCTCGGAAACGACGGGGGCTGCCCACTTCATGGTGTTTCTCCAGGTTCTTTTCGATCGCCAATCCCTTTCGAAACCTCCTTAAGAGGATCCTAAGATACTGACGGCGCAGTGATTTCTGCTGCGCGAGCTATATCGGCAATTCCGGCCGACTCTTCAAGCGCTAAATTGCCAGATGCTCCCAGAAATGCACCGTCACGAGGCCGTGAGGATCAATGTCGGTAGTCCTGCCCGCGCAGGTCGAGCATGAACCCGCGGCCGCGCACGGTGACCAGGATCGGACCGCCGAACCGCA
Organism: Methylobacterium segetis; assembly: GCF_004348265.1. Taxonomy (GTDB): domain Bacteria; phylum Pseudomonadota; class Alphaproteobacteria; order Rhizobiales; family Beijerinckiaceae; genus Methylobacterium; species Methylobacterium segetis. The sequence continues at coordinate 6,289 of NZ_SMNT01000111.1, read as the reverse complement.
CGAAATCCGCCATCTTGGATCGGAGGTAACCCACGTAGACATCGACGACATTCAGGGACAGGCCGCCCTGGCTCGCCCACAGCTTGTCGAAGATGTCGCCGCGCGAGACGGGTTTGTTCGCTTGGTCCATCAGCATGGCGAGGAGTTCCGCTTCGCGCGGCGTGAGGCGTGCTGACGCATCCCCGAAATTCATCTGCCGGGTGTTGAGGTCGAGGGTGAGCTTGCCGGCGGTGACGATGGTCCGCGGCTCGTCCGATTCCTTTCGGCGGAGAAGGTGGGTGCGGAGCCGGGCGACGAGCTCGTCGAAGACGAACGGCTTCACGATGTAGTCGTCCGCCCCGAGCGCCAGTCCCTCCGCGCGGTCGCGCACCTCGTCGCGGGCACTGAGAAACAGGATCGGACCGGGATAGCCGCCCTCGCGCAGCGACCGGCAGACGTCATGGCCGGACCCGTCCGGCAGGGTGATGTCGAGGACGACCGCCTCCGGCGCGTCGTCCCGGGCGGCGGTCAGGGCGTCCCCGACGCAGCCCGCCATGCCGACGGAGAAGCCCTCGGCCTCCAAACCGCGGGCCAGCATGGCGCGGATGTCGCTGTCATCCTCGACGATCAGTACCCGCGTCATGCGGCGCTCTCCCGTGTGTCCCGCCCCTGATTCTCGACGTCGGCGAGGTCGAGGGCGGGCAGCGTCAGCGTCACCCGCGCGCCCCGTCCGCCCTCGCCCCGCCCGAGGCGGATCGTCCCATCATGATGCTCAATCACCCACCGCGCCAGTGCCAAGCCGATGCCGAAACCCGTCTCCGCCGGACGGTCCCCGCGCCGGAAGCGCTCGAACAGCTCGGCCTCCGACGCCCCGAAGCCCGGCCCGTCGTCGCTGACCGTGATGGTCGCGTGACCGGGCGCGACCTCTTCGGCGCGCAGGGCCACCGTGACGCGCGTCGCGCCGGTGGCGTGCCGCAGGGCGTTGTCGATCAGGCTCTCCACCACCTGCCGCAGCCATTCCCGGTCGGCCAGCACCTCGCAATCCCGCGAGCCCGGCTCCAGGTCGAGGGCGACGCGGCGGCGCGCGGCCTCGGAGGCGGCGTTGTCCACGGCCTCGGCGAGGATCGAGGCCACGCTGACGGCGCGGCGCTCCAGCTCGATCTGGCCCGATTCCGAGCGGGCGACCCGCAGCAGATCCTCCACCCGCAGCTTCAGGCGCTGGGCCCGCTTGCGGATGGTGGCGAAGACAGGTCCGTAATCGACGCTGCGCCCGGCCTGCCGGGCGGCGAGGTCGCACTCGCCGAGGATGACGGTGAGCGGCGTGCGCAATTCGTGGCTGACGTCGGCGAAGAAGCGGCGGCGGGACCGGTCGACCGCCTCCAGCCGCGCGTTGGCGGCGCGCAGATCGGCCGTGCGCGCCTCGACCGTGTCCTCCAGTGCGGCCCGGTCGGCCGCGAGGCGGCCCTCGCGCCGGGAGAGGCGGGCGGCCATGCGGTTGAAGTTCGCGACGAGCAGGCCGAGCTCGTCGCGGGTCGCCACCGAGAGCCGCGTGTCGAGTTCGCCCCCGCCCACGGCACCCGCGGCCTTCCGGATCGCGGCGATGCGCGCGAGCGTCGGGCGCGTCACCGAGCGGTAGAGCACGAACACGATCCCGAAGGCGACGAGCACGGCCGCCCCGGCGGCGAGGCGCAGGCGCTGCGACAGCGCGCGGGCCTGCTCGGAACCGAGCACCATGGTGCGCCGCTCGGCCTCGATCAGGAAGGATAGGGGCTGGCCCGTCATGGCGCCGAAGCCGTTGAGCGCGCCCTTGATGCCGTTCTTGCGCGCCTCCGGGTCGAGTTGCCGCTCGATCTGCGCGACCTGCCGGTCGAGGATCACCCGGGCGGCCCTGATCTGGGACATGGGCCGGGTGCGGGCCGCGTATTGCGTCCGGTCGAGCGGGTCGTTCGTGGCGATGATCGTGGCGGCGAGCGCCTCGTCGACGGCGGTCAGCGCCCGGTCGACGTTGGTGCGGGCGATCGAGAAGGTTTCCGGCTGCGCCTCGGAGCCGCTCACCGTCTCGAGGGCGGCGAGGCCGAACTGGGTCAGGCGGCCGGACAGCTCCGCGAGGAGTTCGAGCCGGTGCTGGGCGGCGAGCGTCCGGTCGAGGGTGCTCTCGGTCGCCGCGATCGACCAGAGCGCGCCGGCGGCCGCGAGGACGACGAGCAGGGCGGAGCTGCCGAGCAGCAGCGCGAAACGGACCTTGAGCGAGCGCATCGACCCCATACCCCGCCGCCCGGACCGTGCGGGGGCCGGCGGCGCGGCCGGAGAGTGTCACCGACGCCGCGCGAGGCCAAGGGGCGGATCACGACGACGACAGCTTCATTCCCGAACGATCGTTGCCCGGTGTCGGGGCGGTGCGCCGGCTCGCTCGATCGCCGAAACCCGGCGTCGCCCCAATTCGCGATCGTGTCGACCCGCCGGACGCGCCGACACGCTCGAGCGAAATTCGAGTGCTGCCCCTCACAGATCCTTCGGCTGGCTGCCGCGGGCCGCGCAGCGCCAGCGCTCGACGTGCCATTCGGGATGCGCCGCCTGCCACGTGGCGAGCGCGCTCTGCGAGTGGCGAAGGCAGATGAACGGGTTCGTCGCCTCGTAGGACAGGTTGATCCGATCCTCGCGGCAGGTGGTCGGCTGCGCGAGGAGGCAGATCGAGAGCAGGATCATCATGGGGCGGGCCTCGTCGTGGGCGGAGGGAACCCGACGCGCCCGTGCTTCGCGCGAAGCCGGCTCAGGTTCTGCCGCCCATAAATGAGGCGGCCGGGCGCGCCGGCCAGCCCCCGCGGCAGGTCGGCAGGGCCTAAGCCGCGGCCCAGATCTCGCCCTTGCCGAGGGTCGCGAGGTCGCCCGAGTAGCGCTTCAGCGCGCCCGCCGCGAGGTCGGCATGGGCCGGGCTCACGCCCCGCAGCGAGCGGGCGAGGAGGCGCAGGAAGACGAGGTCGTGGCTGCCCGTCTCGACGAAGGTCGGGCTCATCGCGCCGTGGCTGCCGACGAGCAGCGTGCCGCGACGCATGCCGAAGCCGGGATGATCACCGACCGCGAGCGCCGCGATCGTGCCCGCGATCATGCGTGCGCCGGCATGATGTCCCACCTCACCCGCGACGAGGAGGCCGCGCCGCATCCGGTCGCCGAGATGGTCGCCGGCCCGGCCCTTGATCACCAGGGTCGCCCCGTCGAGCCCGGCCTTCGCCGCGTAGACCGCGCCGCCCGCGTGGTCGCCGGCATCACCCTCGATCGTGATCGTGCCGCCGGTGGCGCCGCTGCCGGCGAAGGGCCCCGCATTGCCGGCCACGGTGAGCGTGCCGCCCGCCATGCCCTCGCCGAGGCGCTGGCCGACATCGCCCGCGACCCGGATCGTGCCTCCGGACAGGGCGGCGCCGACCCGGTCGAGCCGCTCCGAACCGCCCTCGATCGTGAGCGTGTCGGATCCGTCGAGGCTCACCGAGAAACAATCGCCGAGGGTGAGGCCCCGGCGGCTCGTTCCGACCGGGAGCTTGGCCGCCTCGATCTCGGACAGCTTCGCGAGGGCGAGCGGGTTGATGCTGTGGAAGTCGAGGCGCTCGGGCGGAGCCTCGCGCAAGGTCAGGACGCTCATGCTGCACCCGGTTTCGTGAGGAGGTCCCGGAGGTGGTAATGGTGGCGCCCGAGATTGCCGCCGTAATTGCCGGCGGTGACCGCCACGAGCCCGTGGCTCGCACCCACCTCGGTCGCCGCGTGGAGCGCCGCACGCATCGACTCGGCCACGCCCTGCGAGGTGAGCGCGTCGATCACGATCTCCAGCACCACGCCGCAATCGGGCGGCAGGGCCGAGCCGGCGCGTCCTTTCAGCGTCGGGCAATAGGCATCGTTGGTCGAGGCCATCATCCCCTTGGTGCGGCCGCCGACCTTCGAGCCGGAGCGCACCACGCCGCCGGGAAACGGCAGGATCGCGCCGGGCACGGACTTCGCCGCCTCGACCGCGATCTCGGCGACCTTGAGCGTGTCGGCGTGCTTGCGGCCGAGGAACAGGAGGTTTCCGCCGCCCACCGCGCCGTCGACCGCCCGGGTTGAATCCTCGCACAGGAACTCGCCGTCCATGACCGGGATGCGCCAGTACCGGCGCGCCTTGCCCTGCGCGTCGGTCAGCCGCTTGGCCACCGCGAAGCCGTCGCCGAAATAGCGGATCGCGCCGCCGAGCTTGATCTTCGTCGGCCCCTCGACGCCGGCGTAGCAGGCGGTGCCGGGGCAGGTGAGGATGCACTGCCCGACGCGCTTGAGGAGCTGCTCCTTGAGCCCGTTCGGCTCGAAGCCGAAGAGCAGGATGCGCACGCCCGGGCGCCCGTCCGGCGTCTCCTCGGGGGAGAGTTCGGCGTCGATGCCGGCCTCGGCGCCGCAGCCGATCACCGAGGTGGCGAAGCCCGTCATCACGGTGGCGGCGATCATCGCCCATTTGGGCGTGTCGTTGGTGACGATGATCGCGGTGCCGGCCACGTCGAACGCCTCGGCGAAGGTGTCCTCGACCGGGATGCCGTTGAGGGAGAGGTCAGCCATCGTCAGACTTCGATCCGGTCGTGCGGGGTGCCGTCCTGCGGACGGAGGGCGGTTCTCAGGCGCGGCATGCCACCTCCTCGAACACGTCGGCGACGGGGAAGGCCGCGTCCGGCACGGCGAAGCTGGCTAGCCCCTGGCCGTAGCGGTCCTGCAGGTAGGTGTCGGTGCGCCGCTCCATCGCCTTGTCGGACTCGACCGTGAGTTCGAGCGTGCGTCCGGCGCGCCAGTCGACGATCTCGCCCTCCTCGACGATCGGCACGCCGTCCTTCAGCACGAGCTTCGCCCGCGCGAACATCGCCGTGCGGTCGCGGTCGTCGCGGTAGATCGCGACGTCGGCCCGCGCGCCCTCGCGCAGGTGACCCCGGTCGGTGAGGCCCAGCAGCTTGGCCGGTCCCGAGCGGGTGAGCTTCGCGATCTCGGAGAGCGTGTATTCCCGCTCGATGCCCGGCAGCGAGGAGCGTTCGCCCACCACCTTCGGCAGGGTCGCGATCTCGCGGTCCCGCTCCTCCTTGTCCATCAGGAGGTGGATGATGCGCGGGTATTCCGTGAAGGGGCCGCCATTCGGGTGGTCGGTCGTCAGGATCGTCCGCTCCGGGTCGCCCGAGAGCAGCATCAGCTCCAGGCCGATCGCCCATTGAAGAGAGCTCGTCGGGCCGCGCGGCCGGTAGAGGAAGGGCACCACGCCGCCCCCCTCCGCATCGCCCGCGTTGAGGATCCACTTCTTCGGGTTGGCGCCCTTCCGGCCCGCGAACTGGCGCAGGATGTCGAGGGAGATCGTCACCGTCTGCCCGAACACCACCTGCCCGACGTCGAAGGTCGCGTTCGGGTGCGCCTCCATCGCCTGCGTCAGGCGCTCCGCGGCCGAGCGGAAGCCGCCCGTCATCGGGTTCTCGGGGTCGACCACGCCGTAGGCGTAGAACTGGGCGTGGGCGAAGTGGATGCGCCGCCCCTCCGCCGCCTCCAGCGTCGCCACGAAGGACTCGTCGGCGCCGGGGAGCCCGAGATTGTTGCAATGGACGTGCAGCGGGTGCGGCACGCCGATCTCCTCGACGGCGTCGAGGAGCGCGCTCATGATCTTGCGGGTCGAGAGCCCGTAGGTCGGGATCTCGTCGTCCAGGCTGAGCTTGAGCGCGCCGTCCTTGAAGGCGGAGGCGCCGCCGGCATTGATGCACTTCACCCCGAGCGCCCGCGAGGTCGCCGTGTTGAGCGCCACGAGGTCCCGCACCGCCGCTTTGCCCTCGCGGTCGCGCAGGAGCTGGAGCAGGTGGTCGTCGTTGCCCATCACGCAGAGCGCGCCCCGGTCGAGGAGCGGGATGTCGGCGAGTTCGAGCTGGGTCGCCAGCGCGTTGACCGGCGGCATCGCGGGCTCGACGGCGGTGGTGTAGCCCATCCGCGCATAGTTCGCGCCGATCCAGGCGGCCGAGCCGCCCGCATGCGCGAAGGGATGGCCTTCGGGGGCGGCCTCGCTGACGTAGAGGTCGGGCAGGAGCAGCCGCGAGAGCACGACGTTGCCGCCCGCGATGTGCGAATGGACCTCGACGCCGCCCGCCATCACGACGCAGCCCGACGCGTCGACCGTGCGGTCGGGCGCGCGCTCGGAGGGCGCGACGACGCGGCCGCTCTCGATCCAGACGTCGCCGACGGCGTCGCGGCCGGCCGTCGGATCGACGACCCGTCCACCTGTGATCCGGATCAGCATCAGGCGCCCTTCTGTTCGGTGAGGCGGTCGCGGATGCGGCCG
>NZ_SMNT01000110.1 GCF_004348265.1 Methylobacterium segetis | reverse complement strand
GCCGTGTGCCAGCCCGACGCGATCAGCGTGCCGACGAAGCTGCGCTTGGCTGCCGCCTCGTCCACGTGGAAGGGCTGCGCGTCGAATTCGCGGGCGAAGGCCACGATCTCCTCGCGGCTGACCGCGAGGGGCGGGCTCTCGATGACCTGGCCCGGCGCGAAGTCCTCGAAGTGGATCCCGGCCATGACCCGCTCAGTTGGCGAAGCGGAAATGCAGCACGTCGCCGTCCTGCACGACGTATTCCTTGCCCTCGAGCCGGAGCTTGCCGGCGTCCCGCGCGCCGGCCTCGCCCTTCAGCGCGGTGTAATCGGCGAAGGCGATGGTCTCGGCGCGGATGAAGCCCTTCTCGAAATCCGAGTGGATCACGCCCGCCGCCGCCGGGGCCCGGGTGCCCTTCGTGATCGTCCAGGCCCGGGCCTCCTTCGGGCCCGCCGTGAAGTAGGTGATCAGGCCGAGGAGGTCGTAGCCCGCCCCGATCACCCGGTTAAGGCCGGGCTCGGCGAGGCCGACAGCCTCCAGGAACTCCGCTTGGTCGGCCTGCGGCATCACCGCGATCTCGCTCTCGATCTTGGCCGAGACGACCACGGCGACGGCGCCTTCCGCCCTGGCGCGGGCCATCACGGCGTCGGAATGGGCATTGCCCTTGTCGGCGTCGCCCTCGTCCACGTTGCAGACGTAGAGGACGGGCTTGGCCGTCATCAGGCCGAGCTGCTGGAACAGGCGCTCCTCCTCGGCCTTGCGCTCGACGAGGCGGGCCGGCTTGCCGTCGCGGAGAAGGGGCAATGTCCGGTTGACGAGGTCGAGGAACTCCTTCGCCTCCTTGTCGGAGCCCTTGGCCTTCTTCTCCAGCGCCACGACGCGCTTCTCCAGACTGTCGAGATCGGCCAGCATCAGCTCGGTCTCGATCGTCTCGATGTCGGCCGCCGGGTCGACCTTCCCCTCGACGTGGGTGACGTCGCCGTCCTCGAAGCAGCGCACCACGTGGGCGATGGCGTCGACCTCGCGGATATTGGCGAGGAACTGGTTGCCCAGCCCCTCACCCTTCGAGGCGCCGCGCACGAGCCCCGCGATATCCACGAAGGTGAGCCGCGTCGGGATGATCTCCTTCGAGCTCGCGATCCTCGCCAGCGCGTCGAGGCGCTCGTCGGGCACCCCGACCTCGCCGACATTCGGCTCGATCGTGCAGAACGGGTAGTTCGCCGCCTGCGCGGCGGCGGTCTGCGTGAGCGCGTTGAAGAGGGTCGACTTGCCGACGTTCGGCAGGCCGACGATGCCGCATTTGAAGCCCATGATCCGAGTCCGTCAGCTGAGCGCCAGGATGGCGCGGGCGTGAGTGGTGAAGGGGTTGACGACTGTCAGCGTCTCGATGACCTGCCCATCGTTCAGATCCTCGGAGACGAAATGTTCGCAGCGCCCCTGCAGGGCCGAGGCGACGGCGACAGAGTCCCACCATGCGAGGCGGTGGCGGGTCTCGATCGCTATCGCGGCGCGATGCGTCTGCAGGTCGACAGGCGCCGTGCAGGCAGGATGAAAGACCGAGAGATAGCGGCTGACCTCCATCGGCGCCGCGAAGCGGCGCCCGTGGACGAGAACTCTGTAGCACTCATTGAGGAGCTGTGGGCTTACGACGAGGCGCCCGCGCGACATCGCCTCCCGGATGAGGGCTGCGCTGCGCACCCGGCGCGCCGGATCCTGCGGGTCCATCGCATGCACGATCAGGTTCGTGTCGAAGAAGAGCCGGCCGGACATAGAGATCATCGCGTCTTGGTCGATTGTCGGCGACGCCGGGCCAGCCAGGACCGTCGAGGAACGCGTCGAGGGCAGCGAGCTGCTCGGAAATGTCGGGCGTACGCTGGTCCATCAGCACCTGGGCGACGAAGCGCGACAGGCTCAGGCCCCGCTTCGCAGCCTCGACCCGTGCCCAGGCGAACAACTCCTCGTCCAGCGTCACGGTCACGTTCTTCAACGGGAGGCTTCCGCGACCGATATCGTGTTCTCGTGTTTTCGTGTCAATTGCGGGCGCCCGGCATCTTCACGTCGCCCCAGCCGCGTCCGTCCATGGCGAGATGGACCTTGTTCTGGAAGCTCGCATCCTCGCCCGCGGCGAGGAGGGCCGCATGGTCGGCCACCGCCCGGCAGAGATCCTCCACCCAGGGCTCCTCGGCCTTGGCGAAATCGTTGAGCACGTAGGCGTGCACGAGCGCCTTGTCGCCCGGGTGCCCGATGCCGAGGCGCACGCGGCGGTAATCGTTGCCGCACTGCGCCGTGATCGAGCGCAGGCCGTTGTGGCCCGCATTGCCGCCGCCGAGCTTCACCCGGAGCTTGGCGGGCGCGAGGTCGAGCTCGTCGTGGAGCACGATCACGTCGGAGAGCGCGATCTTGTAGAATCGCTGCGCTTCCGAGACCGAACGGCCCGACTCGTTCATGAAGGTCTGAGGCTTCAGGAGCACGGCGCGGTCGGAGCCCAGCACGACCTCCGCCACCTCGCCCTGGAACTTGCGCCGGAACGGACTCGCGCGGTGCACGCGGGCGATCTCGTCGAGGGCCAGGAAGCCGATATTGTGGCGGTTTCGCGCGTAGCGCGGTCCCGGATTGCCGAGGCCGACGATCAGGCGCATCGCTCAAGACTCCGGATGTGCTGAGGCCCAGATATGCGAACGCCCCGGCCTTCCGGCCGGGGCATCCGTGAGAGGCTGAAGAACGGGCTCGCGCCCGGTGCCTCACTCTTCGGTCTTCTTCTCGCCTTCGGCCTCTTCGGCCTCGTCCTCGGCCTTCTCGTCGGCCGCCTCGGCCGACTGCGCCTCGGCGATCGCGGCCTCCTCGGCCTCGACCTCGGCGCCGAGCACCGTCGGCGGCACGATGTTGGCCACCGTGTCGGTCGCCTCGCCGGTATAGGTGACGCCCGACGGCAGCTTCACGTCGGTAATGTGGATCACGTCACCGATATCGCGGCCGCTCAGGTCGATCTCGATCGCGTCCGGAATCTGGTCGGGGGCGACATCCAGGGCAAGCGTGTGCAGCACGATGTTGAGGGTGCCGCCCCTCTGCTTGATGCCCGGGGCCTTGTCGTCGTTGAGGAAGTGCACGGGCACCTCGACGGTGACGGTCTGGCCGGCCACGACACGCAGGAAATCGACGTGCAGCGGAACGCCGGAGACGGGGTCGAGCTGGAAGTCGCGCGGGATGACGCGGGTCTTGCGGCCGCCGGTCGCGATCTCGAACACGGTGGTCTTGAAACCGCCGGCGTAGATCAGGGTGCGGGTGCGGATGAGGTCGATGGCGATGGCCTGCGGGGCCTGGCCTCCGCCGTAGATGACGGCGGGAATCTGGCCCTGGCGACGAACGGCCCGGGCGGCCCCCTTGCCGACCCGGTCGCGTGCCACGGCCTCAAGCGGCTTAACGGCGCTCATGGCGTGATCCTTTCGATGTGAAGAGGTGGAAACGGCAAAGGCCGCCCGAAACGGACGGCCCCGAACCGATCCCACGCGCCCGTGCCTCCAAGGGTGTCCGGCGGGCGCGGCGCCTCCATACAGGCTCGGGCGCCGCGATGCAAACCCGCGGGCATCGCCCGGACCGGATATCACGCTGGCGCTGTACAGCATCGATTGCACTCAACTTACAATTGATTATTGTAGAGTTGTGCGTAAATACCCTGTTGTTAAGAGCTTCTTAGTTATCACGCGTTAACAGATAAGTATGTCGTGAGAAAATCGAAAGAACAAAATCTGTTCTAATCACGCAATGTGGGGTGACGGGCCATGAAGATCGGGATTCGAACGCGGCTCTACGGTGGCTTCGGCGTTCTCATCGCACTCGGTGCGGCGCTCGGCGGGATCACCTACTCTCAGACGAGCAGCCTCATCGGCCAGCACAAGGAACTGGTTCGAATCGAATCGAACGCGCGCGATCTCCTGTCGATCAACCGCTCGGCCGATCGCCTGAACGGCCTCGCCCTCGAATTCCGGACCGCGCAGAAGGTCGAGAACATCGCGGCGATGAACGACGGGGCCGCCAACATGGCGACCATCGCCGGCAAGCTCGCGGCGGTGACGAAGTCCGACGAGCGGCGCGTCCTCTACGGCACGGTGGTGCGGACCGCGGGCGAGATGAAGGGCGAGATCGCCCGTCTCGGCGCCCTCGGCGACGCGATCCGCGCGAGCAAGGCGAAGCTGTTCACCGGTGGTGACGAGCTGACGAAGGCGACGAACGCGCTCGTCGCCGAGATCCGCGCGAGCGGCCAAGCCGACGCGGCGAGCCGCGCGGCCGCCGCCGAGAGCGCGATCCTGCTCGTCCGCGTCTCCAACTGGCGCTACCTCGCGGTGCAGGATTCGAAGGGCCCGGCCACCTTCGCGACCAATGTCGGCAAGGCGGAGGCCGCCCTCGCGGCGCTCGCCGAGGGGCTCGGCGGCAGCCCCGCCAGGGTGCTGGCCGCGACACGGGAGGCGCTCGCCGCCTACCGCGACAATTTCAAGGCGACGTCGGATGCCATGACGCAGAGCGCCGACCTGTTCCAGCAGGGTTTCGAGCCCAAACTGCAGCTCATCGCAGAGAGCGGCGCTCGGGCGCAGCGGTCCATCGAGGCATCGGTCGCCGCCATCGACGAGGAGACCGCCGCCACGACGAGCGCCTTCCAGCTCACGCTGCTCGCCCTCGTCGGCCTCGTCGTGGTGCTCGGCATCGCCTTCGCCGCCCTGATCGCGCGCGGCATCATCCGGCCGATCCGAGGCATGACCGGCGCGATGAGCCGGCTCGCGGCCGGCGATCTCCACGTCGACGTGCCCTCGCGCGACGCCATCGACGAGATGGGCGAGATGGCGAAGGCCGTCGAGGTTTTCCGCGAGAACGCCGTGATCCGAAACGAGATGGAGGCCCGGGCCGCCGCGGACCAATCGGCCCGCGAGCAGCGCCTCGCGCGGCGCGACAACCTGCTGCGGGAGTTCGAGCAGGGCGTCACCGGCTCGCTGCAGATCGTCACCTCCGCGGCGAACGAGCTCGACGCCACCGCCCATTCCATGACGGGCGTCGCGCAGGACACGAACCAGCGGGCCGTCGCCTCGAGCGCGGCCGCCGAGCAGACGTCCTCCAACGTGCAGACCGTCGCGGCCGCGACCGAGGAGATGGTGGCGTCCCTCGGCGAGATCGAGCGCAGCGTCGCCCGCTCGGCCGAGGTCGCCGGCGCCGCGCTCCGCGAGGCGGAGGCCACGAGCGGCTCCATGGACCAGCTGACGCGCGCCGCCGAGGAGATCGGCACCGCCGTCACCATGATCTCGGCGATCGCCGCTCAGACGAACCTGCTGGCGCTGAACGCCACGATCGAGGCGGCGCGGGCAGGCGAGGCAGGCCGCGGCTTCGCGGTGGTGGCGAGCGAGGTGAAGGAACTCGCGGCCCAGACCGCGCGCGCCACCGACGAGATCGCCTCGAAGATCGCCGCGATCCAGTCGGCGTCGGGCAGCGCGGCGACCGCGATCCGCCAGATCGGCCGTACCATCGTCTCGGTCAACGAGATCTCCAGCGTGATCGCCGCCACCATCGTGGAGCAGACCGCGACGACGAACGAGATCGCCCGAAACGTCGGCGAGGCCGCCCGCGGAACGCTCGACGTCTCGAACAACCTCGCCCAGGTCTCGGCTTCGGCGAGCGAGACGGGCAGCGCCGCGGCCCAGGTCCTCGGCTCGGCGCAGGACCTGTCGAACCAGTCGCTGGCCCTCAAGCAGCAGGTCGACACCTTCCTCGCCCAGATCCGCGCGGCCTGACGGGGCGCGGTGTCACGGTCTCGCCGCGGGGTGCGATCCGCCTCCCGCGGCGAAGCTTTTCCTTTCCCGGCCCTTCGGCTATGCCCCTCACGATCCTTTCCATCGCCGTCGAGGGCCCGCGATGTTTCCCAAGCCGCACGCTTCGCTGACGCCCAACACCTTCGCGTTCGAGCAACTGCCCCTCGTCAGGCCGACCGGCTTCCGCGAGTACGATGCGCGCTGGCTCTTCCCCAAAGAGATCAACCTGATGGGCGTCCAGGCGCTCGGTCTCGGCATCGGCACGCTGGTGCACGAGATGGGCGTGCGCCCCGACATCGTGACGGGGCACGATTTCCGCTCCTACTCCTCCTCGATCAAGCTCGCGCTGATCGCCGGCATGATGGCGGCCGGTCTCAGGGTGAAGGATGTCGGCCTCGCCCTCTCGCCGATGGCCTATTTCGGGCAGTTCGCCCTCGATTGCCCCTGCGTGGCGATGGTCACGGCCTCGCACAACGACAACGGCTGGACCGGCGTGAAGATGGGCGCCAACCGCCCGATGACCTTCGGCCCCGAGGAGATGGGCCGCCTGAAGGAGATCGTGCTCGGCGGCACCTACCGCTACCGGGACGGCGGCAATTACGAGTTCATCGAAGGCTTCGCCGAGACGTATCTCGCCGACCTCAGGTCCCGCGCCAAGCCGATCTCGCGCAAGCTCAAGGTGGTGGCCGCCTGCGGCAACGGCACGGCGGGCGCCTTCGCCCCGAAGCTCCTGGAGAGCCTCGGCGTCGAGGTGGTCCCCCTCGACATCGATCCGGACTACACCTTCCCGCGCTACAACCCGAACCCCGAAGACCTGGAGATGCTCCACGCCATCGCCGCCAAGGTGAAGGAGACGGGCGCCGATGTCGGCCTCGGCTTCGACGGCGACGGCGACCGCTGCGGCGTGGTCGACGACGAGGGCGAGGAGATCTTCGCCGACAAGATCGGCGTCATGCTCGCCCGCGACCTCTCGAAGCTGCATCCGGGCGCGACCTTCGTCGTCGACGTGAAGTCGACCGGGCTCTACAACACCGATCCGGAACTGCAGGCCCAGGCGGTCAAGGCCGATTACTGGAAGACCGGCCATTCCTACATCAAGCGCCGCGTGAACGAGCTCGGGGCGCTCGCCGGCTTCGAGAAGTCGGGGCACTTCTTCTTCAACGAGCCGATCGGGCGCGGCTACGACGACGGGTTGCTCACCGCCATCGCCGTGCTCGAGATGCTCGACCGCAACCCCGGCAAGTCCATGGCCGAGCTCTATCGGGCCCTGCCGAAGACCTGGGGCTCGCCGACGATGTCGCCCCATTGCGACGACGAGGTGAAGTACGGCATCGTCGAGAAGGTCACCGCGCGCTTCAAGGCGATGAAGGAGGCCGGCGAGACCGTGGCGGGTGCGAAGATCACCGACCTCGTGACGGTGAACGGCGTGCGCGTCTCCACCGAGGATGGAACCTGGGGCCTCGTGCGCGCCTCCTCCAACAAGCCCGAGCTCGTCGTGGTCGTCGAGAGCCCGGTCTCCGAGGAGCGGCTGCGCGCGATGTTCAAGGCGGTCGACGGCGTGCTGCGCGAGAACCCGGAGGTCGGGGCCTACAACCAATCCCTCTGACGGGCCTGCTCGGGCACAGGCAGAGAGGCGGCCCGCGCCGGTCATCGTGACGGCGATCCTCCGATTCAGGACCTCCCATGGCCGGTGAGACGGACGACCTGCGCCACCGCGCCGTCGCGCGAAAGACCCGCGCCCTTCGCAAGTACGAGGCGGGGGCCGAGCCGACGGGCAGCGACGGCGGCGATCCGCCGGTGGAGATGCTGTCGCCGTTCGGGCCGGTGATGGGACGCACCCGCGTCCCCGCGGCGCTCGTCGGCCGCCTCAACGAGTTCGCGGACCGGAGCGCGCGGCCGGGCGGCAGCGAGTTCCTCGTTCCCCCGGAGGTCGCCCGCGTTGGCGGCGAGGCGTCCCTGGTGGCCGTGATCGAGGATCGCCTCCGGCGCTACGTGCTCGCGGCGGAGGGCGTCGCGGCGAGGCGCGTCGTGATCGACCAGATCTGGATCGTGAGCCAGGTCGCCGGAACGCCGAGCCCGGTTCATTTCCACTCCGGCGACCTCTCCGGCGTGCTCTATCTCCGCTCCCCGGAGCCCCCGGCGGAAGAGGAGTTGCGGAAGACCTATATCTCCGGGCGCCAAGCCGGCCACCTGAACTTCCTCACGGGCGGGAAGCAGCGCTTCGCGCGCACGCTCCTCAGCGTGCCGCCGGAGGTCGGGGTCCTGTGGACGTTCCCGGCTTGGCTGCTGCACGGGGTCGAGCCCTTCCGGGGGCCGGGCGAGCGGCGCTCGCTGTCCTTCAACGCACGCGCCGACGTCGACGACTGATCCCGGCCGGCACATCGGAGCGCTGGCCAAGCGGCTCTCAGGTCGGTGCCTTCGTGGGGCAGGGATCGCCGCTCGGGAGCACGATCTCCTCGTCCGTCCGCTGCGGCCACGCGATGGTTTCCTGCAGGGTGCTCGACAGCTGCACGCCCGTGAACTGGAAGAGCCTCGAACCGAGCATCGGCGTGAAGGTCCCCGTCACCTCGGCGAGGATGTAGCGGTTGTAGAGGGCGGCGTTGACGCTCGTCGTCTTCTCCTTGAAGGTCTCCGGGAAGGTGCTGCCGTGGCGCGCCTCGGCCTGGATGTCCGATTTGACGCTGCGCTTGTTGCTGCCCCTGTTCCCGGCCGACGAGCAGACGACGGCCCGGTAGGTGTTGCCCGTCTTGTAGACGCCGATGGCGCTGATCCGCGCGTCGATGGCGGCGCTGTCGTAGGGGCGGGCCACCAGGTTCGCCGCCTCGAAGATCGGCGTCATGTCGGGCGGCGTGCCGCGCCCCGTCAGGTCCGCGATGGTGCGGGCGTATTGGGCGAGGCCGCGCTTGGCCTGGATGCCGCGGCCGAGCTCGGCGAGCCCCAGATAGACCCCGAGCATCACCGGGAGGAGCAGCGCGAACTCGACGGCCGTGCCGCCCCGTTCCGCGCGGGCGAACGAGGCGCAGGGGAAGGCCGGCCGCGCGGCCCGGGCGCGATGGACACTCACCGTCCGGGCTCCGGGATGGGGCGTGGGGCCTGCATCGGATGAGCGCTCCTCACGAGCACGGATTCGTGTTCAGCGGCTCGACCCGGAAGGCCGCCGCCGCCTGAACGACGCGGCGGCCGTTCTCCAGAAGGGAGGCGGGTGCGTAGAGCTGCGAGAGGAACACCGGGTACTCGACGGCCGCCTGGACCACGATGATCTCGTTGCCGTGGCCGCAGGCATACTGGCTGCCGAAGGACGAATTCCAGACGAGCTTGCCCTTGACCGGGTCGTAGACGGTCGGGCTCGTGACGGCGCTCGCGAAGCTCGAGACGGCGAGAACGTTGAGCTTCACCGCGCTGCAGTCGAACAGGCTCGGCAGCGCCTTCCCGTTCGCTTGGCACAGGGCCGTGCGCAGGTTCTTGAGGATCGTGGTCGCGTCCGCATTCTTGTTGCCCGCGCTGCCCTGGAACTCGCCGGTGTAGATCAGGCGGCTCGCCGAGGTGAGCTGGGCGTTCAGGTTCTGGGTCACCAGCATGGTGAGCCCGATCTCGAAGATGGCGAACAGAAGCGCCAGGAACGGGGGGGCGATGAAGGCGAACTCGACCGCCGACGCGCCCTCGCACGCCGCGCCGAAGGTGGTGGTCAGCCGCGCGAGGCGGGTGAGCGGCCGATAGCGACCGCGGGGCGGGGCGGCAGGTTGCGTCATGGCTCGATCCGGGTCGCACGGGGGCGCAACCGATCAGGTTTGATCGAACCTACCGATCAAGGATTGCCGAAGCGTTGCGGAATTCAGTCAGTGCGTGTGGACAGCCCGGCGCGGGCGCGACGGTCAGCGCTCGCTCGCACCGGTGGCCAGCTTGCGACGGTTCTCCGCCTGCTGGCTGACGTCGCCGAAGTACTTCGCGGAATCGCCGAGCTGCACCGAGGGCTGGCAGGCCGGCGTGCAGGAATAGGATTCCCGCTCCAGCCCCCGCTGCACGGTGATCACCGCGGCCTGCGGTGCCTCGACGCGGATCTGCGACTCGGCGATCATCGCGCCGGCGGCGTCGAGGGCGATGAGGTTCGTCGTGCCGAAGCTCTTGCCCGTGAGCACGAGGACGCCGTTCTTCTGCAGGGTGATGTCGGCGATGATCGGGTTGCCGACCACCACGGTCTGCGTGCGCTCCGGGAGCCGCATCACCTTGGCATTGTCGACCACGACCGTGACGACGCCGATGTCGGTCTCGGCCCGCGCCGTCGCCGCGAGGGCGAGGAGCGACAGCGCGACGGTGCCGCGGATCGCGGTCCGTCTCGAAGGAAGGCTGGCTCGGCTGCGCATCGGACGGTGACTCGGGACGCTCGCGCTACGTCGGCGGGCGGCACCGGGGAGCCGGTGTCGGGGGAGATCGCCGTACCCGCCGAAGAGACACCGGATTGGTGAAGGAACCGCTAAGAGGCTCGCCCCACGCATCCTTCCGCCGGTATGGTGGGCACCGCGATGTCACATCGCCGGCGAGGCGGCGAATTCAAGGTTCGCCAAACAATCCCAGGTTGCTCATCTGCCGAACACAGTAATGAGAATGTCGTTCCCGGGAGTGACGATTTCTTCACCACGATCGAAAGCCCGGACCGGGCTCGCGGTTTGTGCGTCGGATTTAACGCAATCGCAAGGCGTATCGCCGAAGCTCCGTCCTGCCGCCGATCGAGAGAAGAGATCTTCGACGGCTCACCGATCAGTCGTTGAATCTGAGGATCACTGACATGAAGAACGTCTTCAATCGCTTCGCCGCCGACGAGTCGGGCGCCACCGCGATCGAGTACGGCATGATCGCCGCCCTCATCGCCGTGGTCATCATCGGCACGCTGAAGATCATCGGCACCAAGCTCAACACCGCCTTCAACACGATCTCGACCCAGCTCGGCAACTGATCGAGCCTCCCCGAGCATCGGCCGGAAGCGGCGGGACGCGACGCGCCCGCCGTTTCCGGCCGCCCGCATCTTGCGGAGCCCGCGGCCGACACGGCCCCGAGCCCTGACGCCACACGAACCCGGGTTCGACGACATGGCAACCCTCCTGGCCACGCCGGCACTCCTCGTCGTCTTTCCGTTCTTCATGGCCTATGCCGCGGCCAACGACCTCCTGACCATGCTGATCCCGAACCGGATCTCGCTCGGTCTCGTGGCGGCCTTCGCTCTCGTCGCCGCGACCGGCCTCCTGAGCTGGTCGGAACTCGGCCTGCACCTCGGCGCGGGCCTCCTCGTGCTGGCGATCACCTTCACGCTCTTCGCGCTGGGCAAGATCGGCGGAGGCGACGCCAAGCTCGCGGCCGCGACCGCCCTCTGGCTCGGCTTCGACCAGCTCATCGACTACGCCCTCGTGGCGGCCCTGGCCGGTGGGGCGCTGACCCTCGCCCTCCTGTTCGCGCGCTCGCACCCCCTGCCCCGTCCGGTGGCCCGCCTGCCCTTCGCGCTGCATCTCCACGACGCGAAGACGGGCATCCCCTACGGCATCGCCCTGGCCTTCGCCGCCCTGATCGTGCTGCCCGACACCCTGCTCTGGACCCGGGCGCTCGCCGGCTGAGCCGCGGTACGCCTGTGCCGATTCCAGTCCCGGCGTTCCATCTCGCCGGTCACATCTCCTTAACCGTAATTTGACGATTTTCCCGCAAATCTGACCGGGCAGACGGCGCCTCCGCCGTCGGATTGTTCCGGCCCGACGATGAAACCAGCCCGTCTCGCCGTCCTCGCCATCGCCCTCGTCGCGGGCGGCGGGGCCGCGTTCCTGATGAGCGGGGACGAGCCGCCTCCGGCGCCCGTCGCCCAGGCCGAGCCGCCCCCGCCTCCCGTGCCGGTCGCCGAGGTCCTCGTGGCGGCCGCCGAACTGCCCCTCGGCCAGACCCTGCAGCCCGCGGATCTGCGCTGGCAGAAATGGCCTCAGGACGCGGTCGCCACCGGCTACATCACCCGCAGCGCCTCGCCCAAGGGGATCGAGGAGACGGCGGGCTCGGTGCTGCGCGGCGGCTTCCTGCCCGGCGAGCCGATCCGCCAGCAGAAGCTCGCCCGGGCCGGCAGCGGATTCATGTCCTCGATCCTTCCGGCCGGCATGCGGGCGGTGGCGATCGTCACCGACACGCGCGGCGCGAACTCGGCGGGCGGCTTCATCCTGCCCAACGACCACGTCGATGTGATCCGCACCTCCCGCGACGAGGAATCCTCCCGCGCGGGCGGCGGCGAGGTCCAGCGCGCCGAGATCATCCTGCGGGACGTGCGCGTGCTCGCCGTCGGGCAGCTTATCCAAGAGAAGAACGGCGCGAACGTCGTCACGGGCGAGACCGCGACGCTCGCGCTGACCCCGGCGCAATCCGAGGCGATCACGCTGGCGCAGAAGGTCGGCACCCTCTCGCTCGCCCTGCGCAGTCTCGCCGATTCCGGGCGCGGGCCCGAACCGGAAGAGAAACCGCAGGCCGATGCCGGGCTCACGATCGTGCGCTTCGGCGTCTCCCGGCAGCAGGGCCGGTGACCATGTACGGGCGGCTCGGCCGAACAGAGGCTTCAGCGATGATACCGACCAGAGGCTTTCGGGCGGCCCTCGTCCTGCTCGGGCTGCTCGCCGGACCCGGCGCCTGGGCGCAGGGGCGGGGCGAGCCCGCTCTCGGAGCCGCCCCCGTCCTGACGGTGGGACCGGCCGAGGCGTCCGCCTCCCGCAAGCTCGAGCTGACGGCCGGGCGCTCGATGATCGTGGATCTGCCGCGCGACGCCAAGGAGGTGTTCGTCGCCAATCCCAAGGTCGCGAACGCCGTGGTGCGCTCGACGCGCAAGGTCTTCGTGATCGGGATGGAGAACGGAACCACCTCGATCTTCATCCTCGACGCGGCGGGCGCCCAGATCGCCGCCCTCGACGTCACGGTCGCGCGGGACCTCAACCTCAGCATCCTGCGCCAGACCCTCGTCCAGAGCATCCCGGGCGGCCGGTTCGACATCCGCTCGAACGGCGACTCGGTGCTCCTGTCGGGCACGGTCGGCTCGGCTGCCGAGGCGGCGCAGGCGATCGACATCGCCAACGCCTTCGTCGGCGTGGCCGGCACCGGCGCCGGCACGAGCCGCGGCACGGTCATCAACAACCTGACGATCCGCAACAAGGATCAGGTGATGCTGCGCGTGACCGTGGTCGAGGTCGCCCGCACGGTACTCAAGCAGTTCGGCATCAACCTCAACGGCTCCTGGTCGAACCTCAACTTCATCAACGCGACCCCCCTCTCCCTCTCGGGCGGCCAGTTCCCGACGGGCAACCTCGCCTCGGCGACGGTCACCGGCAGCGGCGGCGCCAGTCTCACGGCGACGCTGCGCGCCTTCGAGCAGGCCGGCGTGTCCCGGGTGCTCGCCGAGCCGACGCTGACCGCGATCTCCGGCGAGGCCGCGAAGTTCACGGCCGGCGGCGAGATTCCGGTTCCGTCGAGCCAGAGCTGCACGCCGAGCACCATCGTCGGCGGCCAGCCCACCTGCGTCGTCGGCATCGCGTTCAAGAAGTACGGCGTCAGCCTCAACTTCACGCCGGTGGTGCTCGCGGAGAACCGCATCTCGATCCGGGTCGGGACCGAGGTCAGCGAGATCGACCCGCAGAATTCCTACACCTTCACGAGCGGCAACTCGACCACGGCCGTGCCGGGCCTCACCGTCCGCAACTCCGAGACCACGGTCGAGCTCGCCTCCGGCGCCACCATGATGACCGCCGGCCTGATCCAGCAGAGGAACAAGGCGGCGATCAGCGGCCTGCCGGGCCTCATCAACCTGCCGATCCTCGGCGCCCTGTTCCGCTCCCGCGACTACCAGCGCCAGGAGACGGAGCTGATGATCATGGTCACTCCCTACATCGCCAAGGCGATGGAGCCCCGCCAAGTGACGCGTCCCGACGACGGCTTCGTCGATGCGCAGGACGGGCAGGCGGTCCTGCTCGGACGGATCAACCGCCTCTACGGCGTCGCGGGCGCCGCGCCGCTCGGATCCACTTATCGCGGCCGCGTCGGCTTCATCACCGACTGAGCGCCCGCTCCCCGAACGCACGCGGCCCCGGCCGACCACAGGACTCGCGCGAACCGATGACGCTGCCCGCCCTCCCCCGCCCGCCTGCCGCCCTCGCCGCGGTGGTGGCCCTCGCCGCCCTCCTCGGCGCCTGCCGTGCCGAGCGCGTCGCGACGACCGGCTCCCTCGCGCCGGTCGATTACCGGGCCCGCCACCCGATCGCCCTGGTCGACGGGACGCGCAGCCTCGACGTCTTCCCGACGGGATCCGGCCACCTCGATCCGCGCCAGGCGGCCGATATCGACGCCTTCCTCCTGGAATTCCGCCGCTACGGCCGCGGCCGCCTCGTGGTCGACATGCCCCGCGGCCTGTCGCCCGCGGCCGGCGCGGCGGCCGAGCGCACGGCGGCGGCGATCCGCCGCCTCGGGGCCGAGGGCGGCGTCGCGCCCGAGGCCTACGCGTTTGCGGGATACCCGGTGGCGGCCCCCCGCCTCGCCGCGCCGATCCGCCTCAGCTTCCAGCGCATGGAGGCGAAGGTGACGAGCCAGTGCGGGCTGTGGCCCCGCGATCTCGGCGTCTCCGACCCCGCCTTCAACCTGAGCAACGAGCCGACCTGGAACCTCGGCTGCGCGACGCAGTCGAACGTCGCCTCCCAGGTGGCCGACCCCGTCGATCTCGTTCGCGGCCGGCCCGAGGGCCGGATCGACACGGTGCGCCGCGTCAAAGGCATCACCGACCTGCGCGACAGCAAGGATCCGTCAACCACATGGCGGCAGGATGGTCAGGCCAGCGTGAAGTCGCAGGTCGGCAACTGAGATCTTCCCGCGACGCGGACGCCGCGCGGGGCGGTCACCGACCGCCGAGCGACGGCTCGATGCCGGCCTCGGCCGGAACGCCCGCACCACCAGGAACCCCGAGCCGGAACCCCGCCATGTCGGACCACCCCGAGACGCCAGAGCGCATCATCGCCCCGGTGCCGCGGATCACGCTCCAGGCCTTCTGCGAGACGGCCGAGACAGCCGCCCTCATCGAGAGCGTCGGATCCGATCGGCGCATGCAGAAGGCTCATGTGAAGGTGCAGATGGGCGGCGGCGCGGCCGCCGTCGAAGCCTATCGGCAGGCGCCGACGCCGAACGTCATCCTGATCGAGACCCAAGGGGCGAAGTCGAAGCCCCTGGAATGCCTCGACGCGCTGGCCGAGGTCTGCGACCCCGGCACCAAGGTGCTCATCGTCGGCCACGTCAACGACGTTCAGCTCTACCGCCAGTTCATCCAGCGCGGCGTCAGCGACTACCTGATGGCGCCCGTCGACCCGCTCGCGCTGATCGCCGCGGTCTCGGACCTGTTCACGGCCCCGGGCGTGAAGCCGGTCGGCCGCACGATCGCCGTCTACGGTGCCAAGGGGGGCATCGGTGCCTCGACGGTCGCCCATAATCTCGCCTGGTCGATCGCCCGCGGCCAGGACACCCCGACCGTGATCGCCGATCTCGACATCGCGCACGGCACGGCGAGCCTCAACTTCAACCAGGACCCGCCCCAGGGCATCGCCGAGGCCGTGTTCGCGCCCGAGCGCCTGGACGCCGCCCTCGTCGAGCGCCTGCTCTCGAAATGCAGCGACAATCTCTCCCTGCTCTCGGCCCCGGCGAGCCTCGACCGGACGATCGACCTCGCCGAGACGGCCTTCGACGGGCTGATCGACCACCTGCGCGCGGCGGTGCCCTGCATCGTCCTCGACGTGCCCCACATCTGGTCGGCCTGGTCGCGCCGGGTTCTCGTCGCCGCCGACGAGATCCTGATCGTGGCCGGCCCAGACCTCGCCTCGCTGCGCAACGCCAAGAACCTCGCGGCGAGCCTGCAGCATGGTCGCCCGAACGACCGCGGCCCGCGCATCGTCCTCAACGGCGTGAACATGCCCAAGCGCCCCGAGATCGGGGCGGCGGAGTTCGCCAAGGCGCTGGAGATGCCGCTCTTCGCCAGCATACCCTTCGAGCCTGCCCTGTTCGGCGCGGCCGCCAACAACGGCCAGATGATCGCCGAGGTGCAGCCGGGATCGAAGACCGCCGAGACCTTCGCCAGCCTCGCCGCGACGATCCTCGGTCGGCCCGAGATCCGCCGCGGGCGCGCCACCCTGCTCGATCCCTTGCTCGAGCCGATCCGCGCCAAGCTCGCGCGGCGGAAAGCGTCCTGAGGGCCGCCGGGTGAGCCAGAGAGCCGCGAGAGACGGGGACACGCCCCATGTTCGGTAGACGGCAGAGTGCCGCTGCGGCGCCCGCGGTCGCGGCGCCCGCGTCCAAGGCGCCCGCCCTGCAGGTGCCCGAGCCGGCCGCGCCCCGGCGCCCCGAGCCCGTCGCCGCACCCCCTGCCGAGCAGGTGCGCTCCGAGGATTACTACCGCACGAAGAGCATGATCTTCGGCGCGCTGATCGAGGCGATCGACCTCGCGCAGCTCGCCCGCCTGGACACCGAGACCGCGCGCGAGGAGATCCGCGACATCGTCTCGGAGATCATCGGGCTCAAGAACATCGTCCTGTCGATCGCCGAGCAGGAGGAACTGCTCGACGACATCTGCAACGACGTCCTCGGCTACGGGCCGCTGGAGCCGCTGCTCGCCCGCGACGACATCGCCGACATCATGGTCAACGGCGCGAACCGGACCTTCATCGAGGTGAGCGGCAAGATCCAGCACACGAATGTCCGCTTCCGCGACAACCAGCAATTGATGAACATCTGCCAGCGCATCGTGAGCCAGGTCGGCCGGCGCGTGGACGAGGCCTCGCCCATCTGCGACGCGCGCCTGCCCGACGGCTCGCGCGTCAACGTGATCGCGCCACCGCTCGCCATCGACGGCCCTGCGCTCACGATCCGAAAGTTCAAGAAGGACAAGCTGACCCTCGATCAGCTCGTGCGCTTCGGCGCGATCTCCCCCGAGGGGGCGGAGATCCTGAAGATCATCGGCAAGGTGCGCTGCAACATCGTGATCTCGGGCGGCACCGGCTCGGGCAAGACGACGCTGCTGAACTGCCTCACCGCCTTCATCGAGCACGACGAGCGCGTGATCACCTGCGAGGACGCCGCGGAGCTGCAGCTGCAGCAGCCCCACGTGGTCCGCCTCGAGACCCGCCCCCCGAAC
>NZ_SMNT01000109.1 GCF_004348265.1 Methylobacterium segetis | reverse complement strand
CCGCGTCGGTGAGCGCGTCCTTGTCCCGGGTCTGGGAGGCCGGCAGCAGCGAGAGGCAGTCGAGCCGCTTGTCGCGGATCAGCGCCTGCGGCAGCTTGGCGTCGCCGTTGACCACGTTGATGAGGTCGTAGACGACCCGCCGCTCGGCCCCCCTGACGAGGTCGAGGTTGCGCAGGCCGACGTCGAAGTCGACGACGCAGACGCTCTTTCCGCTCTGCGCGATGGCGGCCCCGAGGGCCGCCGTGGTGGTCGTCTTACCGACGCCGCCCTTGCCCGATGTGACGACGAGAACCTTAGACATTCTCGTGACTCCTTAATCCAAGCTGGCCATTTTGATTGCGCCGCCGTCGAGCCAGATCTGCGCGGGGCGCCCGCGCAGGCTGGTGCCGATCTCTTCGGCCGTGCGGACGAAGCGATCGATGCCGAGGAGTTCGGGCTCGAACTTGCGGCAGAGAATTCGGGCGCGCGGGTTGCGGGCGGCGCCGGCGATGGCCCGTCCGCGCAGCGCGCCGTAGACGTGGATGGAGCCGCCCGCGAGGATCTCGGCTCCTGAGGAGACCGAGCCCATCACGGTGACGTCCCCGGTCGGGTGCACGATGGACTGGCCCGAGCGGACCGAGCCCTCGATCATCAGCGAGGTCGAGGGCGGGGCCTCGGGCTCGCCCGGCACCTCCGGGATCTCGACGGTGTCGACGGGGCGGCCGCCGACGAGAAGCGGTGGCCGGTCGCCCGGCATCGCGGCGGCCTCAGCCCCCTCGACGCCGAGGATCTTGATGCGGCGCAGCCCGAGATCGGTGAGCAGCGCCTGCAGGTCGTCCTTGCCGGGCTTGAGCGCCGCGACGTCGAGGATGACCGCGCGGCCATCGAAGAGCGTCGGGGAGCGCTTCAGCGCGGCATCGAGATCGGCGAGCCATTCGGCCAGCGGGGTCTCGGGTGCCAGGGCCAGGGCCTTGAAGGCTCGGCCACGCAGCGGAAGAGTTCGGCGGGGAGGAGTCTGGCTGGTCACGGCGGTGAACGATTCCTTACCGGACCATTGACGGTCGATATGGTTACCGAACGGTTAAGATTTTCGCTCGTCCGTTAAAGGAGCGCAGAAAACGCTCAAAAACCGCGCGCCGCCCTGTTTCGGATCGCGGGCAGGCGGTTGATAACGGGCAGAAGGCAGGATCCGAACGTTCGTTGTTCTTCGGGCCGGGCGAGTAATGCCTTCAGCGCGGCGATGCAGAGGCACGGTACACTTCGATACGGCGAGCCGTTTCGCTTCGTGGTGCGCCGCGAATCTCGACCCGACATCCGGCAGCGGCCGCCGCTCCATTGTCGAAGGTCGGTATGGTGATCCGCGGATCCTTGGACGAAGCTTGCGCGGAGGACCCTCGGCCGCCTCGGCGGCGCCGCAAGAATGAATCCTTCGTGCGGCCGATGGGAGCCCCGGCGTGCCATTCCGGGACGCTGGCCGACCCGACGCGCGGCCTCAGTCGAGCTTCGTCACCTTGATCGCGTCCTCCACGAGCCGGGCCTCGATCGCCTGGCCGCGCAGGCTCGGGCCGAGGTCGTCCGCGGTGCGGTAGAGGCCGTCGATGGCGATGAGCTCGGGCTCGAAGCGGCGGCAATAGATGCGCGCCTGCGGGTTGCCCGCGGCCCCCGCGATCGCCCGGCCGCGCAGCGTGCCGTAGACGTGGATCGAGCCGCCCGCGATCACCTCGGCGCCGGAGGCCACCGAGCCCATCACCGTGATGTCGCCCTCGAGATGCAGGATCGCCTGGCCGGAGCGGACCGGCGTGTCGAGGATCAGGGACCGGCTCGGCGCGGCCGGCGGCTCGGCGGGGGGCGGAGCCGGCGCGGCCGGGTCGGGCGGCTCGATGTCGGCCGCCGGGCGCCCGCCCGAGAGCGGCGGCGGCAGGCCCGCCCCGAGGATGCCCGCGCCCGCACCCTCGATGCCGAGGATCGCGATGTCGCGGGTGGCGAGATCCGCCACGAGGCCGGAGAGCGCCGACCGATCGAGCCCGAGGCCCGAAACGTCGAGGATCACGGGCCGCCCCGCGAAGAAGGCGGGCGAGCGCCTTGCCAGGGCGTCGAGGTCGGTGAGCCAGTCGGCGACGGGCTGCGACGGGGCGAGGACCATGGCCATGAAGGAGCGGCCACGGAAGCGGATCGGAGGGCGAGGCGCGGTCTCGGTCACGGGAATGCCAGGAAGCGGGAGTGCTGCGGGCGCCGAAGGCCCGGTCGGGCGAAGCGATGGCGCGAGCCAGGATTAGGCTTCGTTCCGGCCGGGCTCAAGCCGCGGCAGCGCACGCAAACGAGGATTGCACACCGGACGCGGTGCGCGCCCGCAGCCGTCCCGCGAGCAATCGAGGCTCTGTTCAAGTAAAGATCCGGCTTTAATCCCGACTTTCATATTGGAATGATTCCGAAACATAGACGTTGCGGCGCTGCGCGTCGTCTTGCTACTGCCCTGTCTCGCATGTCGATCAACGCTCGCCGACGGGCACGGAGCCGGCGCGGAGCACGGGGCTGCCATGGGCCAACCTCAACAGGGACGGGGCATCGCGTACCGGATGGGCGTCGCCGGCCGCGTCCTGCTCGCGGCGCTCGGCGGCTACGGGCTCGCCGCGCTGCTCACGGCGCTCCTCTCGGTGACCCTGCCGCTCCCCCGGTCGGAGGCGGTCGCCGCCGCGACCCTGCCGAGCTTCGCCGTCATGGTCGCGGCGGCCATCTTCGTGTTCGCGTCCCGCTCCCTCGCTCGCGCCGCCCTCGGCCTCGGGGCGCTGTGCCTCCTCCTCGGCGGCGGGCTCTGGCTCGTCCAGGGGCAGGCGTGAGGGCGGGCGGGGGCCGGGCATGAGGCAGGCAGGATGAGACAGGGATTCCGCCAGTCGATGGCGTGGCTGCACACGTGGTCGGGCCTCGTGGTCGGCTGGGTGCTGTTCGCGGTCTTCGTCACGGGAACGGCGACCTACTACCGAACCGAGATCACGCAGTGGATGCGGCCCGAGCTGCAGGCCGGGGCGACCTTCGATGCGGGCCGCGCGGCCGATCTCGGCGCGGATTTCCTGAAGGCCAGGGCGCCGGACGCGGTCGGGTGGTTCATCGGCCTGCCCCAGCCCGACAAGCCCCTCATCGAGGTGCATTGGTGGAAGGACCTCGCCGGCCCCTTCCACCACGCGCTCCTCGACCCCGCGACGGGCGCGCCGACGGCGGCCCGGGCGACGCAAGGGGGCGACTTCCTCTACCGGTTCCATTTCGAGCTCAACATGCCCCCGCTCTGGGGGCGCTGGATCGTCGGGATCTGCGCCCTGATCCTGCTCGTCTCCCTCGTCTCCGGCATCATCACGCACCGGCGCATCTTCGCGGACGTCTTCACCTTCCGCAGGACGAAATCCGCCCAGCGCGGCTGGCTCGACGCGCACAACGTCACCGGGGTGCTCGCGCTGCCCTTCCACCTGATGATCGCCTATACGGGCCTCGTCACCTTCGCGCTGATGTACGTGCCCTGGGGCGTGACGGCGGCGTACAAGGGCGACGAGATCCGCTTCTTCGTCGAGGCCCAGCTGATGCCGGAGGTCCGCGCGCCCGCGGGCAAGCCGGGCGGCCTCGTCTCGCTCTCGCCCCTGGTGGCGCAGGCGCAGGGGCGCGTCTCCGAGACCCTGGAGCACGTCGCCGTCTACAACCCGGGCGACGCGGCCGCGACGATCGTGACGATCTTCGAGGAGCCCCACGGCCTCGCGCATCTCCACCCGCAGATCGCCTTCGACGGCGCCAGCGGCGCGGAGCTCGGCGCGACCGGGATCGCGAAGGCCGCGACCCACATCTCGGCCTCCTTCGTCGGCCTGCACGAGGCGCATTTCGCGGGGCCCTGGCTCAAGGCCCTGTTCTTCCTGTGCGGCCTGATGGGCGCCGCGACGATCGGCACGGGCCTCGTCCTCTGGACGGTCGCCCGGCTGCCGAAGCCGGCCGAGCGGCCGGGCTTCGGCTACCGCCTCGTGCGCGCCCTCAACCTCGGCACGGTGGCGGGCCTGCCGGTGGGGCTCGCCGTCTACTTCCTCGCGAACCGCCTGCTGCCGGTCGGCCTCGAGGGCCGGGCGGAGACCGAGATCCGCCTCTTCTTCGGGGCCTGGGCCTGCGTCGCGCTGGCGGGGCTGCTGCGGCCCCACCGCGCCGCCTGGCGCGAGGCGTTCGGGCTGGCGAGCCTCCTGTTCCTCGCCGTGCCCCTCGTCAGCGCGGCGACGACCGGGCAGCACCCGTTCGACGGCGCGGCCCGCTTCCTCGGCTTCGACGCGGCGATGCTGGCCATCGGCCTTCTCCTCGCCGCCGCATCCTACCGCGCCGGCGCGCCCCGCCCGCGCCGGGCCGGAGCGGCCGAGCCGCGCCCCGCCCCCCGCCCGGCCGCGCACCGTGCCCAAGCGGCCGTCCCGCAGGCGCGGAGCGCGGAGGGTGCCGAGATCAGGCGACGCGCATGACCCCCCTCGTCCTGGCCCTCAACCTCGCCTTGAGCTTCGCCGCCCTCGCGGCGCTGGCGCTGAGCCTCGACCGGCACCACCGCGACGCCTTCCTGGTCCGCGTGCCGAAGGGCCGCGCCCGCACCCTCCGGCTCGCCGGCTGGGCGGGCATCACCGCCTCCTTCGCCGCCGCCGTGTCCTTCGAGGGCTGGAATTTCGGGCCCGTGCAGTGGATCGGCGCGCTCACCGGCGCCGCGCTCCTCGTGGTCGCGCTCCTCGCCTATCGCCCGGGCTGGCTGCGCCCGGCGGCGCTCGCGGCCCTGCCGCTGGCGCTCGCGGCCCTGCCGTTCGCGCTGAAGGGCTAGGCGCCCCGCTCCTCCGGCATGGCCCATCCGCGAGGACGGCCCTTGCCGGATGAGCCCGCACCTTCTATTGCAACGCAACAGCTCGAACCCGTACCCGGCGTGGCCGGCCGCGCCCTGCGGCCCGTCCCGTGACGGGTTCTACCCGCTTCGGATACCCCATGAAGCTGCGCAACATCGCCATCATCGCCCACGTCGACCACGGCAAGACGACGCTCGTCGACAAGCTCCTCCAGCAATCCGGCTCCTTCCGCGAGAACCAGCGGGTCGAGGAGCGGGCGATGGATTCGAACGACCTCGAGAAGGAGCGCGGCATCACGATCCTCGCCAAGGCCACCTCGGTGGTCTGGAAGGACACGCGCATCAACATCGTCGACACCCCCGGCCACGCCGATTTCGGCGGCGAGGTCGAGCGCATCCTCTCGATGGTGGACGGCGTGGTCGTGCTGGTCGACGCCGCCGAGGGCCCGATGCCGCAGACCAAGTTCGTGGTCTCGAAGGCGCTCAAGATCGGCCTGCGCCCGATCGTGGCCGTCAACAAGGTCGACCGGCCCGACGCGCGCATCAACGAGGTCGTCAACGAGGTGTTCGACCTCTTCGCGGCGCTGGACGCCACCGACGAGCAGCTCGACTTCCCGATCCTCTACGGCTCCGGCCGCAACGGCTGGATGGCGAACGCGCCGGACGGCTCGCAGGAGGACGGCCTCGCGCCGATGTTCGACCTCGTGCTGGAGCACGTGCCCCCGGCCAAGACCGAGGACGGCCCGTTCCGCATGCTCGGCACGCTGCTGGAGGCCAACCCCGTCCTCGGCCGCATCATCACCGGGCGCATCGCGTCGGGCACGGTGAAGCCGAACCAGTCGATCAAGGTGCTCGACCGCTCGGGCAAGGTGGTCGAGACCGGACGCGTCTCGAAGATCCTCGCCTTCCGCGGCCTGGAGCGCCAGCCGATCGAGGTCGGCGAGGCGGGCGACATCGTCTCGATCGCGGGCCTCGTGAAGGGCACGGTGGCCGACACGTTCTGCGACCCGCAGGTCGACACCCCGATCCAGGCCCAGCCGATCGACCCGCCGACCGTGACGATGTCCTTCATCGTCAACGACAGCCCGCTCGCGGGCACCGAGGGCGACAAGGTCACGAGCCGCATGATCCGCGACCGCCTGTTCAAGGAGGCCGAGGGCAATGTCACGCTCAAGATCGAGGAGGCGGCCGACAAGGATTCCTTCTACGTCTCGGGCCGCGGCGAGTTGCAGCTCTCGATCCTGATCGAGACCATGCGCCGCGAGGGCTTCGAGATCGCGGTCTCGCGCCCCCGCGTCGTCTTCGAGAAGGGCGAGGACGGCGAGCTCCTGGAGCCCGTCGAGGAGGTCGTGATCGACGTGGACGAGGAGCATTCCGGCGTCGTCGTCCAGAAGATGTCCGAGCGGAAGGCCGAGATGCTGGAGATGCGGCCCTCCGGCGGCGACCGCCTGCGCCTCGTCTTCCACGCGCCGACCCGGGGCCTGATCGGCTACCAGGGCGAGCTGATGACGGACACCCGCGGCACCGCGATCATGAACCGCCTGTTCAAGGCCTACGAGCCCTACAAGGGCGAGATCGCCGGCCGCCGCAACGGCGTGCTGATCTCGAACGACAAGGGCGAGGCCGTGGCCTACGCCATGTGGAACCTCGAGGATCGCGGCCCGATGATGATTGAGCCCGGCGCCAAGGTCTACCAGGGCATGATCGTGGGCGAGCACAACCGCGAGAACGATCTCGAGGTGAACGTGCTCAAGGGCAAGAAGCTGACCAACATCCGCACCACCTCGAAGGACGAGGCCGTGCGCCTGACGCCGCCGATCAAGATGACGCTCGAGAAGTCGCTCGCCTGGATCCAGGACGACGAGCTGATGGAAGTCACGCCGAAGTCGATCCGCCTGCGCAAGACCGTCCTCGACCCGAACGACCGCAAGCGGGCCGAGCGCGCCAAGGAGACGGTGAGCGCCTGAGCCCGGAGACCCGCCGTCCCGGATGCCGGGGCGGCGCCGGGTGCTGGGGCAGCGCCGGATGCTGGGGCGGCGGCCTCGCGCCTCAGCTCGCCTTGAGGAACGAGTCGATGCTGTTGCGCAGGCGGGCGGAGTGGGCCGCGAGGTCGCCCGACACCGTGCGCACGGCCTCGGAGAGCTGGCCGGTGGCGTTCGCCGCCGCCGACACGCCGCCGATATTGGCCGACATCTGATGCGTCGAGACGGCCTGCTCCTCCACCGCGGTGGCGATGGAGCGGGTCAGGTTCGACAATTCCTCGACGGCGTTCGTGATGGTCTCGATCGCCGCGACCGCCTCCCGGGTTGCGCCCTGGATCGCCGAGACCTGCTGCGTGATCTCGTCGGTGGCCTTGGCCGTCTGGGCGGCGAGGACCTTCACCTCGCTCGCCACGACCGCGAAGCCGCGCCCCGCCGCCCCGGCGCGGGCCGCCTCGATCGTCGCGTTGAGCGCCAGCAGGTTCGTCTGATCGGCGATCGACTTGATCATGCCGACCACGTCGTCGACCTTGCGGGCGTTCTCGGCGAGGAGCCGCACGGTGGTGTCGGTCGTCCCGGCCTGCTGCGCGATCTGCTGCGCCCGCTCCGAGACCCGGCCGACCCGCGTCGAGATCTCCTGGATCGCGCCGCTCATCTGCTCGGAGCCGGCCGCCACGGAGGTGGCGCGCGTGCGCGCATCCTCGGCCGAGCGGGTCAGGCCCTCGGCGGAGCCCTGCATCTCCTGCGCGGCGGAGGTCACCGCCTCCACCACCTCGGAGACCTCCCGCGCCATGTTCACCTGCGCGGTGACGATCGACCACGTCAGCATCGGCGCGAGATAGGCCCCGTCCGCCCCGTTGATGGCCGAGACCTGCAAGTGCAGCACCTCCGGCCCGACCTTGATCTTGGTCTTCCAGGGCAGCCGGCTCGAATCGGCGAGCATCTGGCGCTGGTGCTTCGGGTTCTTGTGGAACACGTCGATCGACGAGCCGAGCATCTCGGCGACGCGGATCGGCAGGTGCTGCTCGATCGAGCCGAGCGTCCGCTGCGAGGTCGCGTTGAGATAGTTGATCCGGAAATCGTCCTTCGGGTCCGCCGTCATCACGGCGACGGGCATCTCCTCGATCATCTTGAGGAGGCGCCCGGTCTCGGTCTTCTTGGCCGTGATGTCGCTGGCGATCTTGAGGATCGAGAGGGTCCGCCCGTCCGCCGCGAGGACGGGGTTGTAGGTGGCGCTGAGCCAGACCGTGCGCCCCTCCTTGTTCTGCCGCTCGAACTCGCCTTGCGCGAACTGCCCGTTCTTCAGCCTCTCCCAGAAGGCGGCGTACTCGGCCTGCGCCGCCTCGGCGGGCGCCATGAAGATCCGGTGGTGCTTGCCCCGGATCTCGTCGAGCGCGTAGCCGACGACGTTGAGAAAATTGGCATTGGCCGAGAGGATGGTCCCGTCCGGCGCGAATTCGATGATGGCGAGGGAGCGGTCCAGGGCCTCCATCCGGGCCTGGACGTCGTCGGGGAGGGGCTTACGAAACATGGGGCGAGACCTCGGGCCGGGCGGATGCCGCCTCCGGACGGGCGGCGGAAGCGGGGCCGGCGCCGCTCGCCCGTTCGGGATCGGGTGGGCCGAACGGGCCGGCCAGCGGCGCCGGGCGAGGTCTATACTGGGGAATCAGGGTAAAAGCGGCGTCGACACTTTGTATCGGAGCGCGACGATCAAGAGCAGATACGGATCGTTTCCGCCGCGATGAGCGTCGGATCTCGCCTCTGCTGATCGGGTCGTGAACCGTTTCGGTTCCACTGGGCCGGATCGCGGTTGCGGAGATCGCGCGAATGGGCCGCGCCGGGCCGGGCGGCGTCAGCCGCTGCCCGGGTCCGCCTCGTCCTCGCGCGACGCGCCGCCTCCGCCGCCGAGGCCGGGCTTGCCCTCGGTCTTCTCGTTCGGGTCCTTCACCGCGTCCGGCGCGATGTTGGCGGGCTTGCGCTTCGGCGGGTCGGCCGCCTCGCGATCGCCGCTCTGCTTCTCGTCGCCCATCCTCGTCCCCTGCCTGGTCGCGCCGGCTCAGTCGGCCTCGCGCTCGTAGATCGAGCCGCCGCCCGCGACCTTCCGGTCCGCGTCCGGTCCGCGGGAAGCCTGTTGGTCGGAATGCCCGGCCGAGGAGCCCCCGGGCGTCGGCGGGGCGCGGCCCGGCTCGCCCCGGGCCGCCTGCCATCCCGCGTTGCGCTCGGCGTCCGATCGGCCGCCGCCTTCCGTCCGGGTGATCGCGGCCTGCTCGTCCGTCTGGCGGCCGCCGCCGGCGGGCGGGCCGCCGGGGCTGCCGACATCGGCGTCGGGCTTGCGGGTGACGGTCTCGGTCGGGATGCTGTCGCCGCTCATCAGCGCTTCCCGTCGTCCTGACCGACAGCGGCCGTGGCGCGGTCGATCGCCTCCTTCGTCCCGGATTCCGTCTGACCGGCATCGCCGAGGCGGCGCAGGTTCTCGGGCGGGGTCTCGGCCTCCGTCGCCTCGGTGGCGTCCTGGCGCGGGAAGCCGCTCGCGAGCCGGGCGCTCTCGGCCTGGCCGGACGGGTCGCTGCGCAGGTCGTGCTGCGTGCGGGCCGGCACCCCGACATCGAGCGGCGACTCGCCGCCGAGGTCCTGGCCGTTGCGGTCGGCGTAGGCGTCGAAATCCTTGAGCGAGTCGCGCTTCTGGTCCGTCATGGCGGTCCTCCTGATGTGGCGGGACAACCCTGCCCGCCGCGCGAGGTTGCGTCGCCCGAGCCGAGCCCTCCCGCGAAGGGCTCAGTCGCCGCCCTCGTCGGGGATGTTGAGGATGTGCCCGCAGGCCTTGCAATGCACGGCGTCGGCCTCGTGCCGCTGCAGGCCGCAGGCCGGGCAGGGGAAGCGCACCCGGTGGGGCCGGACCAGGACCTGTGCGAGGCGGAGGAACAGCGTCACGCCGCAGAGCATGATGACGACCGAGAGGAGGCGCCCGACCGTGCCGGGGAGGGTGACGTCGCCGTAGCCCGTCGTCGTCAGGGAGGTCACCGTGAAGTAGAGCGCGTCGACGGAGTTGGCGATCGACGGGTTCGACCAGTGCTGCGTCGCGTAGACGAGGCTCGTCATCACGAAGATGAACACGCCGAGGTTGATGCCGGCCTCGATCACCTCCTCGTTCGCGCGAAAGAACGAGCTGTCGCGCCGAAGTCGCTCCTGCAGGTGGTAGTTCTGGAACAGGCGGAGCGTGCGCAGGATGCGCAGGAAGCCCGCCCCCTCGCCGACGACGGGCGCGAGGAAGGAGAGGATGGCGATCAGGTCGGTCCAGGTCGAGAGGCGGCCGAATTCCCGCCAGGGGCGCGGCGCGATCAGGATGCGGGCGGCGAGGTCCGCCGCGACGCCGAGGCCGAACAGGAGGTCGATCCCTTCGAGGACCGGCATCCGCGGCAGGAACGACGTCACCACGATGAAGGCCACGGTGACGATGTCGAAGGCGAGGAGCCCGTAGCGGAACCGGTGCGCGCGACTGCTCGTCCCCTCGTACAGGGAGCGCAGGGCCGAGCGCAGGCGCCCGAACGACGATGCGGCGGTGGACATGGTGCCCTCAACCCCCGGGGCCGGCGGAGGGATCCCGCTCGGAGCGCGGTCGCGAGGCATGCGCGAGCCGTCGGGTCCGGTCGGCGGACGAGGCAGGCGCGTCACGAGACGCGCGTGCCCCCGGGGAGGGCAGCGCGGACCCGGCGCGCTCGGCGCCGGGTCCGCCCCGTGCTCAGATGCCCTCGAACAGCGCCGAGGAGATGTAGCGCTCGGCGAACGAGCAGGCGACGGTGACGATGCGCTTGCCCTTGAACTCGGGCCGGCTCGCGAGCTCCAGCGCCGCGGCGACGTTGCCGCCCGTCGAGATGCCGCCCGGGATGCCCTCCAGGCGCCCGAGCAGGCGCGCCGTCTCGAAGGCCGTCTGGTTCGAGACCGTGAGCACCTCGTCGATCACCGAGCGGTCGAGGATGCCGGGCACGAAGCCGGCGCCGATGCCCTGGATCTTGTGCGGGCCGGGCTGGCCGCCGGACAGGACCGGGGAATCCTCCGGCTCGACGGCGACGACGCGCAGGTTCGGCAGGCGCGGCTTGAGGACCTGGCCGACGCCGGTGACGGTGCCGCCCGTGCCGACGCCCGCCACGAAGGCGTCGATCTGGCCCTGCGTGTCGTTCCAGATCTCCTCGGCGGTGGTCTTGCGGTGGATCTCGGGGTTCGCCGGGTTCTCGAATTGCTGGGGCATCACCGCGCCCGGGATCTCCGCGAGGAGCTCCTCGGCCTTGGCGATGGCGCCCTTCATGCCCTGCGGCCCGGGAGTGAGCGCGAGCTCGGCGCCGAGGAAGGCGAGCATCTTGCGCCGCTCGAGCGACATCGTCTCGGGCATCACGAGGATCAGCCGGTAGCCGCGGGCGGCGGCCACGAAGGCCAGCGCGATGCCGGTGTTGCCGGAGGTCGGCTCGACGAGGGTGCCGCCGGGCTTGAGGCGGCCGGAGGCCTCGAGCGCGTCGATCATGTTCACGCCGATGCGGTCCTTGACGCTCGCGATCGGGTTGAAGAACTCGAGCTTCAGCAGGATCTCGGCGTCGATGCCGCGCTCCTGCGGGAGGCGGTTCAGGCGCACCAGCGGGGTGTTGCCGATGGTCTCCGTGATGGAGCCGAAGACGCGGCCGTGACCGGGCTTGCCGGAGGGGGACGATACTGCGGAATCGGCCATGGACTTCTCCTGAGCGGCAGTGTTCGCGTTCGGCGCCGCGCGGGCGGCTGCTGCCGTCAGGCCCGACGCGTAACCGAATTCCCGGAACGCGTCGAGGTATATTGTAATTTACAGTATCTACCTGTTGTTTGCGTGCCGCCGGGCCCTCGCCGGAGAGAATCGGCGCGTCGGCGCGGCCCCGAAACGGGCAGCCTTCTCAGGAGAGCAGGCCGAGGCGCAGGGAGAGCAGGGCGAGGGTGCCGAGCAGCGTCGTGCCGGCCGCGATCCAGGCGGCCCCGGGATGGTAGCCCGCCGGCGTGCCGTAGCGCGGCTCGATGCGCGCGCCCGACCGAAGAGCGGCTCCGCCGGCTCGAAACCCGATGATCTGACGCATGCGCCGCCCTGTCCCTCGACCGGGACGAAGGAAGCACCGGGGGCTCTCAAGCCCCCGTGAATCCGGGCGCGGGACCGTTCGGCGTGGTCAACGGGGGCTTAACGGCCACGGCGCCCGCGGGCGCTCAGAGGGAGCGCTCCAGGCGCAGCTCGCCGCTCTGCGTCTTGATGACGAGCTGGGAGCCGACCATGTCCCAGGCGCCTGCCGTGCGCAGCGCCATGAAGAAGCTCTGCTCGGAGGCCGCGAGGCCCTTGTCGCAGGGCTTCTTGGTGATGGCGAGCGGGCCCACCGCGATATGCTGCTCGCGCAGGGGGAAGGCCGTCGCCGCGAAGGTGTTGCAGCCGCCGTAGCCGCGGGCGCGGTACTGCTTGTCGACGATGAAGCTCGGCCGGTCGTTGCCGCCGAAGGACTTCCCGTTCAGGCTGACCGCCGTCCAGGTCGAGTCGAGGGGGAAGATCTTCTCGGTCGGCTTCGCGGAGGGAATGTACTGGGGCTGCTTCTCCTCCCCGCCCGGCCGGCGGTTCTGCTTGCCGAAGCCCGTCACCCCTTGGGCCTGCGCATCCGTCGCCGTGGTCGTCGCCCCGGCCGCGACGGCGCAGGCCAGCGCGGCGATCCAAATCGCTCTCATCGTCTGGCCCCCATCTCTCGCGTGCATCGCGTGGTTTCTCGTCCTCGGGCCGGCCTGATGCCGGCCCCGCCGCACGCCGATGGATCGCTCATCGCGCCGGGCGGAAGCCCGATTCCCGAGACGTGCTGGAGGCCCCATCCGATAAGATTTCAGCACAAATATGGTCAACAGAGCGCGGCACCGGATTTTGCGCCGTCCCCGGCAAAGCTTCGTCCGGCCGGTGACGACCCCTGCCGGGCCGGTGCCCGCGGGATCGGAAACGTTGGCCGCCTCGGCCGTTGTCGAGGGCGGCGCCGCGCGGCACCTTCCGCGGGCGGGCCGCGCAGAGGAGGAGGAGCGAATTGACTGGATCGGACGAGGGCCAGCAGAGCGGGCACGTCGCCGCCCCGATGAGCCCGGCGCAGTCGCGCGCGGCACGGGGGCTTCTGGGCTGGTCGGAGGCGGACCTCGCGGCCAAGGCGGGGCTCGACGCCTCCTTCGTGCGCGCCTTCGAGGCGGGCCAGGGCGATCCCGCCGCCGGGCAGATCGAGGTCCTGCGCAGCGTCCTCATGCGCGCGGGCGCGGTCTTCACGAACGGGAACAGCCCCGGCGTCCGGCTGGAGCAGCGGGCCTCGCCGGACGAGGGCACGCGGCTCGGCGACCTGACCACCGAGAACGACCGCTGAGAGCGCTCAGGCCCGGGCGGTCGCGAGCGCCTTCAGGTCGAAGGCCGGGTCTGCCGCCTGCTCGGGCTGGAGCGGCGTTCCCGCCGCGAGGAGGCGCCGGGCGATCATGTGGTCGCCGGCGCGGTTGACGGACTCGACCGCCCGGAGCGCCCCGTCTCGGAAGCGGAACACCGAGAAGGCGTCCCCCGAGCCGCGCAGGATGCTCGCGTCCTCCGGCCCGGCGAGGCCCGCGATCTGCAGCTTGTGGCGGCCCTGGTCGCTCCAGAACCAGGGCACCGCGCCGTAGGCGGCGGGCCGCCCGGCGAGCCGGCCCGCGAGGCAGCGGCCCTGGTCGATCGCGTTCTGCACCGACTCGATGCGCACCGTGCCGTCCGCGGTCAGCCCCTTCGCGAAGGGCGAGGGGAAGCGGGCGCAATCGCCGAGCGCCGAGATCGCGGGGTCGTCCGTGGCGAGGAAGGCGTCGACGCGGATGCCGTCGGCGACGGCGAGCCCGGCCTCCGCGGCGAGTTCGGCGTTCGGGACGACGCCGATGCCGACGAGGACGAGGTCGGCGGGCAGGATCCGGCCTCCCGCCAGCCGGATTCCGGTCGCCCGCCC
The DNA here is from genome assembly GCF_004348265.1 of Methylobacterium segetis. Classification (GTDB taxonomy): domain Bacteria; phylum Pseudomonadota; class Alphaproteobacteria; order Rhizobiales; family Beijerinckiaceae; genus Methylobacterium; species Methylobacterium segetis. Next base: position 449 of record NZ_SMNT01000109.1, on the reverse strand, counting down.
GCTCTCGCCGACGACCGCCTCGACGCCGGCCCCGAAGACGAAGCGGACGCCCCAGCCCTCGTGCGCCCGCGCGAAGAAGGCACTTGTCTCGGCCGACACGGCCCGGGCCATCGCACGGGACGCGGCCTCCACCACCGTGACGGAGAGCCCCCGTGCCGCGGCGACGGCGGCGAATTCGAGCCCGATGAAGCCCGCACCCACCACGACCACGCGCTCCGCGGCCGCGAGCGCCTCCTTGAGATGATCCGCGTCCGCGAGGCCGCGGAGCTGGCGCACGTTCGCGAGGTCCGCCCCCGGAACCGGCAGCGCCCGGTTGCGGGCGCCGGTGGCGAGGACGAGGTGGTCGTAGGCGAGGCTCTCCCCGTCCGCGAGGATCAGGCGGCGGGCCTCCCGGTCGATCCGCGCGGCGCGGGTGTCGGGCCGCAGCGCGATGCGGTGCTCGGCGAGGA
>NZ_SMNT01000108.1 GCF_004348265.1 Methylobacterium segetis | reverse complement strand
CTCGGCCGCGCCCTGCAGCTCGAAGGCGTCGAGACCGTGCTCGTCACCGTGGTGGCCGACCTGCACAAGCTCGACAAGGACGCCTTCTGGACAGTCTGCGATCATCGGGCCTGGGCGCATCCCTACGACGCGCAAGGCGTGCGGGCCGGATTCCGGGACATCCCGAAGGCGGTGTCGGACCTCGCCGACGACCCCTATCGCAGCCTCGCTGGGGAGCTACGCCGCGCCGGGGGCTTCGCCAAGGACACGACGCCCTTCAGCGAGTTCCTGTGGGCGGACTTCCTGCGCCGTCGCGTCAAGGCGAAGCGCATCGAGACCGACTTCTCGGCGGCCCTTGAGGAGGCGATGGCCCTCGCAAAATCGCCGGAGGCCGGCTACCTGCCGGGCTGGTGCGGCCCGGTCACGTAGGCGGCCTCAGACGCCCCAGTAGGGAGCGGCGTTGTAGTGGCGGTGAACGCGCTCCTCCCAATCCCGGTCCTCGGCCGGGTCGGTCCCTTCGGGGGTGCGGGTGGGCGCGTCGCGGAGCTGATCCTCGGAGAGATCGACGACGTAGGCGTCGAAGTCCGGGACGAAGCGAAGAACGCTCCAGGGCAGGGTGTGATAGCCCCCGCCGAGACCGAGGAAGCCGCCGAAGCTCATCACCGCGTAGGCGACGCGCCCCGAGGCCTTGTCGAGCATCAGGCGCTCGATTCGGCCGACGCGCTCGCCGTCCGGCCGCCGCACGTCCGTGCCGATCACCCGGTCGCTGGCGATGAGACTGCGCGAACCCCCATCAGAGATTGTATCGCTCACGGTCTATTCCTCTCGGTTGAAGGCGCCCGAAAAACGCCCCGTGCCGCGGCGACGTTCCGGCGCGCTTCCCAGCCCCTCGACGCGGGGGCGCCCGACCGGATAGCTTGCCGCCCATGCTCAAACAGCCGCGCTTGTCCCGCTCCGCCATCGCCCTCGCGATGCTCGCTCCCCTCCTCGCGCCGGGCTCCGCCGCGCAGGCCCAGGACAAGGGCAGCGTGAACCCGAGGCCGCTGCCGCCCCTCGCCGATCCCGACGCGCCGACGGTCCCGGCCAAGGAGCTGTTCGGCCGGGCGACCACACCGGCGCCTGGGCCCGCGCACGCCTACGGCTCCTACGCGAAGGGCTGTTTCGCCGGCGGCGAGGCGCTGCCCGTCGATGGGGCGACGTGGCAGGTGATGCGCCTGTCGCGCAACCGCATGTGGGGGACCCCCCACCTCGTGGACTTCATGGAGCGGCTCGCCGCCAAGGCGCCGAAGGTCGGCTGGCCGGGCCTCCTCGTCGGCGACATGTCCCAGCCCCGCGGCGGCCCGATGCTGACGGGCCACGCCTCGCACCAGCTCGGCCTCGACGCGGACGTCTGGCTGACCCCCATGCCCGGGCACCGGATGAGCCGGGTGGAGCGCGAGGAGACCTCGGCGACCGACATGGTCCGCTCCGACCGCCTCGACATCGACCCGCAGGTCTGGACGCCCGCCCATACGCGGCTGATCCGCCTCACCGCCCAGCAGCCGGAGGTGGCGCGCATCTTCGTCAACGCGGCGATCAAGAAGGCGCTCTGCCGGGAGGCGGGGGGCGAGCGCGGCTGGCTCACCAAGGTGCGCCCGATGTACGGGCACAATTACCACTACCATATCCGCCTCGCCTGCCCGGCGGGGGCGGAGGCGTGCGACGACCAGGCTCCGCCGCCCGGCGGCGACGGCTGCGGCGAGGAGCTCGCCTACTGGTTCAGCGACGCGGTGCTCCACCCGAAGCCACCGAAGGTGAAGCCGAAGCCCAAGCCCCCGATGACGCTCGCGGCCCTGCCGGCGGCCTGCCGCAGCGTGCTGAAGGCGCGCTGAGGCGCCGCCTACTTGTCGTGATGGCCCGCCGCGACCCGGTCGGTCAGGGCCATCAGGAGACCCGAGATCACGAACACCATGTGGAGGCCGACGAGCCAGCCGAGCTCGCGGTCGGAATTGGCCTTGATGTCCATGAAGGCCTTCAGGAGCTGGATCGCCGAGATCGCCACGATCGAGGACATCAGCTTGAGCTTCAGCCCCGTGAAGTCGATCGTGCCCATCCATTCGGGCCAGTCCTTATGGTCCGAATGGTCGAATTTCGAGACGAAGTTCTCGTAGCCCGAGAACATCACGATGATGAGCAGCGAGGCGGTGAAGGACAGGTCCACCAGCGTCAGCACGCCGAGGATCGTCTGGGACTCGTTCGAGTCGAGCGCGTGCAGGATGAAATGCGCGAGCTCCTGCAGGAGCTTGACGAGGAGCACGAACAGCCCGATCGCCAGAGCCGCGTAGAACGGGGCGAGGAGCCACCGGCACGCGAATAGAGCCCGCTCGAACGTCCGCTCCAGCATCTGCCATCGTCTCCCGCTTCACCGTGGCGGGCGGTGTCGCATGGGCGGGCGACACCGGCAAGACGAAGCTTGAGCTGAGCCCGGCTTCAGGCCGCCACGCCCGTGCCAATCGGGCAGGAGACGCCGGTGCCGCCGAGCCCGCAATAGCCGCCCGGGTTCTTGGCGAGATACTGCTGGTGGTAGCCTTCGGCGAAGTAGAAGTGCTCCAGCGGCCGGATCTCCGTGGTCACGTCGCCGTAGCCCTTCGCCCTCAACGCCTCGGCATAGGCCGCCCGCACCTGCTTCGCCGTCTCCTCCTGCGCGGGGTCCGTGACGTAGATGCCCGAGCGATACTGCGTGCCGACGTCGTTGCCCTGGCGATATCCCTGGGTCGGGTCGTGGCTCTCGAAGAAGGTCCTGAGCAGGGCTTCGAGGGGGAGGACGGCGGGGTCGAACACGACGAGCACCACTTCGTTGTGGCCCGTCAGCCCGCTGCAGACCTCCTCGTAGGTCGGGTTCGGCGTGTAACCGGCGGCGTAACCGACCGCCGTCACGTAAACGCCCTCGGGCAATTGCCAGAACTTGCGCTCGGCGCCCCAGAAGCAGCCGAGGCCAAGGCCGATCGCCTGCAGGCCATCGGGATAGGGCCCCTTGAGCGGGTTCCCGTTGACGAAGTGGGTCTCGGCGGTGGGGATCGGGCTGGGGCGGCCCGGCAGGGCATCGGCCGGGGCCGGCATCTCGGCCCGCTTGCGGAACAGGAACATCGTCTCTCCTCTCGGAAGGTGCGTGCACCACATCTCGGCCGAATATGGGGTGCCCGACGGCGCGGCGGAAGCGTCGGCCCAAGCCGGAACGGCGCGGGCGACTTGCTCGAGACGCAGGGAGCGAACGAGAGGCGACAAATACGTAGAGATACTGGTCTATCCCCCGAATAATCCTGGGACAATCCCATTCAAGGTTGTGTTGATCGCCTGTGCATCGTGCGATCGTCCTGCCAAGTCTTGACTAGCGCGAGCCGTACGATAGCGTTCGCGGCGCGGCGCCCCCGGCGTCGCCGCTCGATCGGTCGGGGAGGGACCATGGACAACGCCGACGCCTCGCGTCTCGCGGAGCGCACGCGTGCTGAATTCGGCGAGATCGACCCGTTATTCGGCGAGATCGACCCCTTCTCCGCGATCATCCGCACCACGCAATTGCCGATGGTCGTGACCGACCCGCGCAGGCACGACAATCCCATTGTCTTCGCGAACCCGGCCTTCCTCAGGATGACGGGCTACGAGCGCTTCGAGGTGACCGGCCGCAATTGCCGCTTCCTGCAGGGACCCGGCACCTGCCCGAAATCGATTGCCCGGGTTCGCGAGGCGGTCCGCGCCGAGCGCTCGATCGAGATCGACCTCCTGAACTACCGGAAGGACGGCTCGACCTTCTACACCGCCCTGCATCTGAACCCGGTGCATGCCAAGTCCGGCACGCTGCAATTCTACTTCGCGGCTCAACTCGACGTGACGGAGCGCTACCGGCTGATCCGCGAGCGGGAGGCGGAGAACGAGGCGCTGCAGGAGGCGCTCGCGGTCAAGACCACCCTGATCCACGAGATCGACCATCGGGTGAAGAACAACCTCCAGATGATCGCCGCGATGATCGTGCTGCAGAGCCAGCGGATCCCCGATCCGTCAACGCGGGCCTCCATGCTGGACACCCTGCAGCGGGTCGAGGCCCTCGGCACGGTCCACCGGCGCCTGCACCAGTCGGAGAGCGCCTCCCGCTTCGACATCGCGGATTTCGTGCGCGATCTCGTGGCCGATCTCGTGGGGGCGACGGGGCGCAGCGACATCCGGGTCGAGCTGGACCTCGCCTCGGCGGTGATCCACGCGGACAAGTCGGTCGCCGTCGCGCTGCTGCTCAACGAGATCGTGACCAACATCCTCAAGCACGCCTTCACCGAGGGTCGGCCCGGCACCATTGCGGTGCAGGTCGCCGCCGGAAGCGAGATCCGCATCGTCGTGGAGGATGACGGGATCGGCATGCCGGAGGCGGCCGAGGCGCGGTCCACCTTCGGACAGTCCTTGATGGGGACCCTCGCCCGCCAGCTCGGCGCCCGGCTGACCGTGGCGAGCGCGCCGCGCAAGGGCACGCGCGTGGAGCTGATCCTGTCCGGCTGAACCGCCGCGCCCGCCGCAAGGCTTGGAGCCGCCCCGCAAAGCCACGTCACGCGCGAACCGCATCGCCCCCTGCGGTCGCCTTCCCGCACCGGCCGAGAGATCCCCGATCCGCATGATGGACCAGCGGTCCCTACGCGTCTTCCTCGTCGAGGACGAAGCCATCCTCCTGATGCAGCTCGAGGCGCTGGTGACGGCCGCGGGCCACGAGGTCGTGGCCACCGCGATGTCGGGCGAGGAGGCGATCCGGACCGCCGAGACGCTGGACGCGGACCTCGCCTTCGTCGACCTGCGCCTGTGCGACGGCGAGACCGGATTTCGCGTCGGCCGGTGCCTCGCTCGGGACGCGGGCATCCCCGTCATCTTCGTCACGGCGAACGACCGGCGCGTGCTCGGCGGGGCGGAACGCGGCGCGGAGATCGACGGCTCCTTCGGCGGCGCCCTCGGCGTCATCGCCAAGCCCTACACGCTGCACGGGCTGCAGACCGCCCTCGCCTTCCTGGAAGAGGCGCTGATCGCACCGCCGCCGAGTTCCGCCCCGCCGCCCGGCCTGCTGATCGCCCCGCACGTCGCGCAACGCTGGCGGCGCGCGAGCTAGGGCCTCGTCCGAAGAAGGGGGCCGGCCTCCCGCCCCGGAAGGGTCCGTCAGGGCCGGGTCAGGAACCCGATCGGCTCGCGGGCCGGCTGGCCGAGCCAGAGCAGGATCGCGCCGAGGCCGAGCCCGAGGAGGGAAGCCGGCGCCAGCGTCAGCGGCAGCACCAGCACCTGCCAGAGCCAGGGGGCCACACCCTCCACCGTTGCCTGAAGGGCGCTCGCCTTGTCCTTGAACAGGGTGAAGAGGAGATCGCTCAGGGGAGTCACCCGCAGGCCGTTATTCGCGACCGAGCGGGCGCCGTCGTAGACCAGGGCGACGAAGCCCCCGGCGAGCAGCAGAAAGCCGAGGAAGCGGAGCAGGAAGCGGAACATCGCGCGTCTTCGACCTCGGGCCCCGTCGCGCGGCCCGGGCGCGGGCCGCCATCCGCGGTGGAGTAGGGGCGCGCCCGCCCCGGCGCAAGCGACGATGGGGCCGATTGCCTGAGCCGCACCGCCATGCCACAGGGCGCGCGGCTCAGCGGGAGGGACGGCGTTTGGAGGGAAGCGGAGGCAGCCGGGCGGCCGCGGCGGAGACGGGCGGGCCCGCGCTCGTGATCTTCGATTGCGACGGCGTGCTCATCGACAGCGAGCCGATCAGCCTCGGCTGCCTCACGGCCGCCCTCAACGGGATCGGCGTGGCGATCGACGTCGACACGGTGCGCGCGCGCTTTGCAGGCACCTCGATGCCCTCGATCATGGCGCACGTGGCGACGGATTACGGCGTCGCCGCCCCGGACGGCTTCGTGGAGCGGGTCAAGGCCGACACGCTCGCGGCCTTCGACCGGGATCTCGGCGCGATGGCGGGCGTCGCGGAGGCGGTCCGCACCCTCGGGATCCCCACCTGCGTCGCCTCGAGCAGCGATCCCGTGCGCCTGCGCCACACGCTGACGCTGACCGGCCTCATGCCGCTCTTCGAGGGGCGGGTCTTCTCGTCCGCGGAGGTGGCGCGCGGCAAGCCCTTCCCGGACCTGTTCCTGCACGCGGCCGGGCGGATGGGCGTCGAGCCGGCCGCCTGCCTCGTCATCGAGGACAGCGTGCCGGGCGTCACCGCCGCCCGTGCTGCCGGCATGAGCGTGGTCGGCTTCACCGGAGGCGGCCATTGGAGGCACGATCCGACAGGCGCCGACCTCGCCGCCGCCGGCGCGGTGCGGGTCTTCCGGGACTACCGCGACCTCATGAGCGTGATCGCCGCGACGGCCTGAGGGCACCGGGGCGGGCGGCCCGCGAAGGAAGCGGTCGCGCGGAGCCGCCCGCGGGCCCTGTCCGTCCTAGTGAGGCGCCCGAATTCGAAAAAGCCTGCCATTGACGGGAAAGGCCGGCGATACCATCCTCATATCTGCCGGACGATGTCTTCGCGATGTCCTTCGGCCGCGGTGATTTGAAGTGTGTAGCTTGCGCCGCGTCACCAAACGCTAAAGCACCGCGAAGCGCTCGCGCCTCGTGGTCCTTCAACGAAAGGATGACTTGCCGTGACCGTTCGTCAGATCTTCCCGGACCTCTCCGTTGCCCGTGCATGGCCGCGCCGGTCCCGCGAGTGCTGTCGACGCTGACGCTCATCCCACCGTCACGTCGCCCAGCTATCGCATGGCCGGTTCCGTTCCGGCCCAGGGAGTTCTTCGTCCGATGTCCCATCTTCACGCCGGCAGCCCCACCCTCGTCGAGGTCCTGCCGCCCACCGAGATCGCTTCCCTTCCCCCGCAGGCCCGGTCCCGCCCCTACAGCGAGCCCGCCCCCACCCGCATCATCGAGGTCGGCGAGACGACCGCGGGCATCGCCGTGCCCGAGCACGGCGGCGTCCGCTTCTTCTCGTCGTCGCGCGATTTCGACGCCCTCGACGGCACGGTCTTCCGCAGCGTCGAGCAGGCGGCGCGGGCCGCCCGCGAGCGGGTCCGCCGCGGCGCGCATCGTCCTCGCCACGAAGCGGCGCGCCGGCTGCAGGCGGTCTGACGGCAGAGTCCCCCACGCCTCCGGCGGTGGCCCTGCCTCCGCCGGCCGCCTCCTACTTGCACTCCTCGCGCGTCTTCTTCATCGCCTCCGCGAACCCGCCGAGCGCGTACTCGTCGCTCGTCGGGTTGCCGCGCAGCGAGGTCGTCTTGATGACGAGCTTCAGGTTGCGCGCGCTCATCTCGGCGACGACGCGGGCCTCGTCGGCCGGGTTCTGCAACCACGCATTGCCGTCCTTCACGACGAGGCCGTAGCGCGTGCTGCCGAGGTTGAGCGTCGGGTCCGTCGCGGCCGGAGGCGCGCCGGGCTTCACCTGGGCCGCCGCCGGCTTCGAGGGGAAGCCCAGCATCACCGCGACCTCGTTCTGGACGTTCTCGCCCTTGCGCACGGTCACGAAGAAATAGGCCGTGTCGCGCTTCAGCGTGGCGGGGGAGCGCGCGGTCGGCTGGGCGATCGCGTAGCACATCCGCGCCCTGCCCTGCCCGTTCACGAAGACGTTCCAGTCCCCGAAGGTGGCGAGCGGCACGGCCTGCTGCGTGCCGGGCGGAGCGACGGCGGGCTTCGGGGCCGACCGCTCGCGCCCGCGCCGCCGCGAGGTCGGCGCCGGCTCGGCCTCCTGCGCGGATGCGCCGGTCACGAAACGGCCGCTTCCCGTGAGGCCTGTCGGGGCCGCAAGCCCGGCCAGGGCGAAGGATCCGGCAGTGAGCCAGCGCGCAACACGAAGCATCGACACATCCTGATGGGGCGGCCCAGGACGCCGCACGCCGACCGCCGCGGGCGGCAGGCAGACGAACGCGGCGAACCCCGCACCGCGGCAGGGCTTGTTCGCGCAACTTGTGAAGCTTGAGCGCGCGATGGGCAAGGGGCGCGCCCCGGTTGCCGCCCCGGTCCTCTGCCGCGGCAGGCATCGAGAGACGCCGCCCCTCGGAGGTTCAGGCCGCGTGGATCTCGGCCGGGGGGGCACCGAGGCCGGCGATCACGGCGGGACTCGGCAGGTCGGCGGGCCTCGGCAGGTCGGCGGGCGGGGCGGGGATCTCGACGGCGGGACGCTTGCGGGGCGCCGGGTCGTTGTAGGGCGTGTTGTAGGCCTTGCGCACAGAGGCCCAGTAAGCCTCGCGGTCGGTCGACGGGTGGCCGGTCAGGGCCGCGTCGATCTGCGCCCGCGCGGCCGCCGCGAGGGCGTCCGTCTCGTCCGGCGTGATCCAACTCTCCAGGGGCATGCACGATCTCCGATGCGCTCGGACCGCCTCTTAGCGAGGTTCACATAGCTGAGCCGTGAACGCACGCGCGGAGATGGCGGTTGCCTGCACGTTTTTCAGCCCTTTTCCCCGTTAAGCTGTGCAAGCCAGCGCTCGGCCTGGGCACGGACGTTGGCCGGCGCGGTCCCGCCGTAGCTGGTCCGGCTCGTCACCGAGTTCTCGACGCCGAGCACGGCGTAGACGGCCTCCGTGATGCGCGGCTCCGCCTCCTGCATCTCGGCAAGCGACAGCTCCTCCAGCCCCGCGCCGCGGGCGGAGGCCGTGCCGACGAGGCGGCCGGTGACGTGGTGCGCGTCGCGGAAGGGCAGGCCGAGTTCCCGCACCAGCCAGTCGGCGAGGTCCGTGGCGGTGGCGTAGCCCGAGCCGGCGGCGCGGGCGAGGGTCTCCGGCACGGGCTCGAGATCGCGCACCATGCCGGTCATCGCGGCAAGGCAGAGCGAGAGGGTCTGGAGCGCGTCGAAGGTGCCCTCCTTGTCCTCCTGCATGTCCTTCGAATAGGCGAGGGGCAGTCCCTTCATCACGATGAGGAGGCCCGAGAGCGCGCCGATGATCCGGCCGGACTTGGCCCGCACGAGTTCCGCCGCGTCCGGGTTGCGCTTCTGCGGCATGATCGAGGAGCCGGTGGTGAAGCCGTCCGACAGCCTCACGAAGCCGAACTGCGCCGAGGTCCAGACTACGAGCTCCTCGGCGAAGCGCGACAGGTGCACGGCGCAGATCGCGGCCGCCGAGAGCGCTTCGAGGGCGAAGTCGCGGTCGGCCACGGACTCGAGGGAGTTCGCCGTCGGCCGGTCGAAGCCGAGCGCCGCCGCCGTGGCGTGCCGGTCGATCGGGAAGGACGTGCCCGCGAGCGCGGCCGCCCCGAGGGGGCACTCGTTCAGCCGCGCGCGGGCGTCGCGCAGGCGCCCGCGGTCGCGCCCGAGCATCTCGACATAGGCGAGGAGATGGTGCCCGAAGGTGACGGGCTGGGCCGATTGCAGGTGGGTGAAGCCCGGCATCACCGTGGCGGCATGCGTGAGCGCCTTCTCGGCCAGAGCCCGCTGCAGGTCTTCGGCCTGCCCGTCGAGGCTGTCGAGGGTGTCGCGCACCCAGAGCTTCATGTCGGTGGCGACCTGATCGTTGCGCGAGCGCGCCGTGTGCAGGCGCCCGGCCGTAGGGCCGACGATCTCGCGCAGGCGGCTCTCCACGTTCATGTGGATGTCCTCGAGCTCGCGCTTGAAGGCGAGCTGCCCGGACTCGATTTCCGCCTGGACCGACTTGAGCCCGGCGGAAATCGCGGCCACATCTTCCGCTGGCAGGATGCCGGTCTCGCCCAGCATCGCCACATGCGCCAGCGAGCCGCGGATGTCCTGGGGCGCGAGGCGCTTGTCGAACCCGATGGAGGCGTTGATCTCCTCCATGATCTCGGCGGGGCCGCTCGCGAAGCGCCCGCCCCACATCCGGTTGCTCATGACCTGTCACACCCTCTCGCCGCACCGGCCCGTCGCGGGATCGCAAGGATGAGGCCCGGCCGCCTCGCCTCCTTCGCCGTGGGGGCAGCCCTCGTCACCGCGCTCGGCGCCGGCCTCGCCCTATACGGGACGGGCCGCGGCGGCAACGGGCCCGAGGTCGCCGGCCCTTGCCCAGGGGCCGCGGAGACGATCGCCCGCGCGAGCCCGCACGCCAGCGGCGAGGTCGCGGCGATGCAACTCCTCGACGTGCCGAAGCCCGCGCCCGACCTCGTCTTCAAGGGGCCGGACGGCGCGGAGACGTCGCTCGCTGCGCTCGGGGGCCGGGCGCTCCTCGTCAACCTGTGGGCGACGTGGTGCGCCCCCTGCAAGGCGGAGATGCCGGCCCTCGACCGGCTCCAGGGCGAGTTCGGCGGGCCGGATTTCGCCGTGGTGGCGATCAACCTCGACACCCGCAACCTCGACCGGCCGCCGGCCTGGATGCGCGACAACGGCATCACGCGGCTCGCCTACTACGCCGATCCCGGCGGGCGCGTGCTGCCCGCGGTTCAGCGCGACACGGGCTCGACCGGCCTGCCGACGACGCTTCTCATCGACGCGGGCGGCTGCGAGATCGGCGTGATGAAGGGGCCGGCCGAGTGGTCGAGCGAGGACGGCAAGCGCCTGATCCGTGCGGTGCTCGGCGGCGGCACGAAGTCCTGACGCGCGGGGACCCGCATGAACAGGCCGCGCCCGCTCTCCGCGCTCCGCACCGCCCTCACCAGCGAGGCGGCGGGTGGCCTCGTCCTGATGGCGGCCGCAGCGCTCGCCCTGATCGTGGCGAACTCGCCCCTGGCGGAGGCCTACGCCGAGGCGCTGCACCTGCCCCTCGGCCCGTTGAGCCTGCTGCACTGGATCAATGACGGCCTGATGGCCGTGTTCTTCCTGCTCGTCGGCCTGGAGATCAAGCGAGAGGCCCTCGACGGGCGCCTGCGCACTTGGCCGGACCGGGCCTTGCCGGGCCTTGCCGCCCTGGGCGGCATGGTGGTGCCGGCCCTCGTCTACGTCGCCCTCAACGCGGGCGCCGGGACGCTGCGCGGCTGGGCGATCCCGGCGGCCACCGACATCGCCTTCGCCCTCGGCGTGCTGGCGCTGCTGGGCGCCCGGGCGCCCGTCTCCCTCAAGATCTTCCTCAGCGCCGTGGCCATCGTCGACGATCTCGGCGCCGTCCTCATCATCGCCCTCTTCTACACGGGCGGGCTCGACCCGACGATGCTCGGGCTCGCCGCCCTGACGCTCGGCGCGCTCGCCGCCCTCAACCGGCGCGGCGTCGCGCGGCTCGCGCCCTACCTCGTGCTCGGCCTCGCCCTGTGGTTCTTCGTGCTGCGCTCCGGCGTGCACGCCACGGTTGCGGGGGTGCTACTGGCCCTCACGATCCCGATCCGGCCGAGCCCGGGCAGGCCGGAGGACCCGACCTCGCCGCTCCACGGGCTGGAACATGCCCTGACGCCCTGGGTCACGTATCTCATCGTGCCGGTCTTCGGCTTCGCCAATGCCGGGGTGCGCCTCGTCGGGGTGTCGGCCGAGGCGATCCTGCACCCGGTCACCCTCGGCGTGGCGCTCGGGCTCTTCCTCGGCAAGCAGGCCGGCATCTTCGCGAGCGTGCGCCTCGCCGTCGCGGCGGGCTTGGCGTCCCGGCCGGCGGGAGCGACCTGGGCGCAGGTCTACGGCGTCGCGATCCTGTGCGGCATCGGCTTCACCATGAGCCTGTTCATCGGCGGCCTCGCCTTCGCGGATGCCGCGCACGAGACGGAGACCAAGCTCGGCGTGCTCGGCGGCTCGCTGCTCTCCGGGATCGTCGGAGCGGCCCTCCTCGCCCTCACCGCAGGCCGGGAACGGGCGAGCGCCGCACCGAAGCCAGCCTGACCGTTGCGGCCCGAGGCCACGACCTGTAACCCCGCCGCCCATCCGGCCCCGCGCGGCCGCCCGCATGGAGAGGCGCCCGATGCGCTACTATCTCGGCCTCGCGACGACCTTCCACGACCCGGCGCTGGCCCTCGTCGGGCCGGATGGCGACGTCCTCTTCGCGGAGGCCGCGGAGCGCTACCTCCAGTACAAGCGGGCCCCGAATTGCGAGCCGGACCCCGCCTCGCGCATGGTCGGCCTCCTGAAGGCGCACGTGCCGGACGGCGCCGAGATCGTGGTGGCCTCGAGCTGGGGGGCTCAGTTCACGGACTTCCTGACGGGCCAGGGGGCGAGCGGCGCCTTCGCGCTCGAGGCGCTCGCCCGCCACCCGAGCACGCTCAACCGCTCCTTCGTGCCCGAGCAGGCCGAGCGCATCTTCATCGCCGACCTCGCCCTCGCGCAGGCGCGCGCCGGCTACGGCACGCTGCTCGCCCTCAACCAGGAGATCCGAGGCGGCGGCGGCAGCCCGCGGGCCGCCATCCGCGCTCAGCGGCGCTATCCCCACCACCTCACCCATGCGGCCTACGGCCTCTGGGGCAGCCCCTTCTCCGACGCGACGGCGCTGATCGTCGACGGCATGGGCGAGACGGGCGCGGCCGCTCTCTACCGGCTGAGCGACGGCCGCATCGAGGAGGTGCGCCGCCATCGCGGGCGCGGCTCCGTCGGCTTCCTCTACGGCCTCGTCACGGACCTCGCCGGCTTCGACCAGGTGAAGGGGGAGGAGTGGAAGATCATGGGGCTCGCCCCCTACGGCCGCACCGATCCCGAGCTGATGGCGCTCCTGCGCCGCCTGTTCTCGGTCGAGGACGGGCGCCTGCGCTTCGCGGACGAGGCGACGGTGCAGGCGGTCGCCGGCGCGATCCTGGCGCGGCGCCCGGCGGACGCCCTCGAGAGCGGCTGGGCCGACCTCGCCCGCTGCGGGCAGGACATCTTCGCGGAGCTGATGGACGCCCTGGTCGACGAGGCGTGGCGGCTCGCGCCCCACGAGAACCTCGTCGTGGCGGGCGGTTGCGGGCTCAACTCGTCCTACAATGGCAGGCTGCTCGGCCGTTCCGGCTTCCGGCACCTGCACGTGCCTTCGGCGCCGGGCGACGACGGCAACGCGGTCGGCGCCGCCTGGCTCGCCTATGCCGAGGACCATCCGGACTGGCGCGGGCCTCCGCAAGCGGCGCGTCCCCTGACGCCCTATCTCGGCTCGCGGGTCTCGACCGAGCCCTTCGAGCGGATGGCCGCCTGGGAGCCCCGCGCGCGCCGGCTCGGGCATGGGGGCGTGACCCGGGAGGCGGCGCGCATCCTGGCCGAGGGCGGCCTCGTCGGCTGGGTCCAGGGGCGGGCGGAATTCGGGCCTCGCGCCCTCGGCAACCGCTCGATCCTGGCGGATCCGCGGCCGGCCTGGGCGAAGGACGCGCTCAATGCCAAGGTGAAGTACCGGGAGGCGTTCCGGCCCTTCGCGCCCTCGATCCTGGCGGAGGCCGGGCCCGACTGGTTCGAGGATTATGCCGACAGCCCCTACATGGAGCGGACGCTCGTCTGGCGCGAGGGCGTGCGGGAGACGGTGCCGGCGGTGGTGCATGCCGACGGCACGGGCCGGCTCCAGAGCGTGACGCCCGCGCGCAACCCGGCCTACGCCGCCCTGATCGCGGCGTTCCGCGACCTGACCGGCGTGCCGATCCTCCTCAACACGAGCTTCAACGTGATGGGCAAGCCGATCCTCCACACGGCGGAGGACGCGATCCTGATGTTCTACACCACGGGGCTCGACGCCCTCGTGGTGGAGGATTGGCTGCTGACGAAGGCGGCCTAACGCCCTGATCTTACTCGCAGACCTCGACGCGCTTGTAGACGAAATTGTCCTCGTCGAGCCATTCCTTGCGGCGCTCGTAGTGGCAGACGGGCGCGCGGCGCGGGCGCACCACGACGGCCTCCTCCTCCACGTAGGCGGGCCGCGCCCGGTAGGCGGGCGGCGGCGGGGGCGCGGGCTGGGCGCCGTTGATGAGGGCGTTGGCGGCGACCCCGCCGAGGACGCCGCCGGCGACGCCGCCGAGGATCGCCGCGTTCATGCCGTCGCGGGCGGAAGCGCCCTGCGCCCCGGCGCCGATGAGGAGGGCGCCGGCGAGGGCGGCCCGGACGAGGATGACGGAAGGGTCGAGGCGCACGCGCGAAATCTCCGGTTCGTGTTGAGGGAAATCCAACACCCGGATGTTTAAGAATCCGCGAATGCGCCGCGCACAATCCGGTTGAGCGCGGCCGGGACCGGCCTCGAAACTCGACCCCTGATTGTGTACCTCCGTGCGCGTGCGATCTCGTTTCGGGACCGCCGCGCGTAGATCGCGATCATCCGCCCGAAGGGCCCGGGTCGAGCCCCCCGGCCGGCGGCCGGTCAGGCGGGCGCCAAGAGCGCGTCGAGGCTGGCGATCACCCGGCCGGGCGGCAGGTCGGCGTACTCGTCCGGCGCGCCCATGCGGTTCACCCAGGCCGTCGTGAAGCCGAAGGCGGTGGCGCCGGCGATGTCCCAGCGGTTCGAGGATGCGAACAGCACCGCCTCTCGGCCGATTCCGAACCGATCGCAGGGGATCGCGTAGGCGGCGGGGCTCGTCTTGAAGGTCCCGGCCGGATCGACCGAGAGCGTCGCGTCGAGGTGGCGCCCGAGGCCCGCCGAGGCGACCGCGCGCTCCAGCATGGCGGTGTCGCCGTTCGAGAGGATCGCCGTGGCCAGGCCGCGGGCGCGCAGGGCGTCGAGGGTCGCGGGCACTTCCGGATAGGCGTCGAGGTCGCGGTAGGCGTCGAGGAGCCGGCCGCGCAGGCGCCGGTCGACGCCCGGGTGCCTCGCCAGGGCATAATCGAGGGCCGCCTCCGTGAGCGACCAGAAGCTCCGGTAGCGCCCCATCAGCCCGTAGACCCAGCTGTATTCGAGCTGCTTCGTGCGCCACGCCTCCGAGAGCGGGCCGGCCTCGGGGCCGACGGCCCCGGCATGGCGCTGCACCGCGGAATGCACGTCGAACAGGGTTCCGTAGGCGTCGAAGACGGCAAGTCTCTTGCCGGCGAGCAGGGTCTCGGACATGGGCGCCACCGCGTCGGTTCGGCCCCCCGAGATGGCGCGGGCCGGCGCCCCGCCCAGGGGTGGGGTCCGCCCAGACGTCAGGTTCGCCGCAGGCGCAGGCCGAACAGGCGCAGCGTGCCGAGGAGGATGAGCCCGTAGACCGCGAAGCCGGCGCTGCCGAGGAGCGCGAGCACCGCGACCTCGCGCAGGTGCGGGAGCGGCGGCACCAGCCGGTCGGCCAGGGGCAGGCCGTAGAGCGCGACGACACTGAGCGCGCCGCAGGCGATCACCACGCCGAGGATCGTGACGAGCAGCCCCCGTCCCGGCGCCGTCCAGCCCCGGCGCAGGGCGAGGACGACGAGGAGGATCAGGTTCACCCACTGGCTGACAGCCGTGGCGAGGGCGAGGCCGGTCACGCCGTAGGGGCCGGTGAGCAGGACCTTCAGGCCGACATTGACCGCGATGGCGGTGAGCGAGGCGATCAGCGGCGTCGCGGTGTCGTGGCGGGCGTAGAAGCTCGCCACCGCGCTGCGCACGAGCACCACGGCGGGCAGCGCGAGGCCGTAGGCGGCGAGCACGGAGGCCGCGCGGGCGGCATCCTCCGCGCTGAAGGCGCCGCGCTGGAACAGGGCCGTCATGATGAGGCCCGGCAGGGTCAGGAAGGCGACCGTGAAGGGGGCCGAGAGGGCCAGCGAGAAGCCCGCGGCCCGGTTCTGCGCGGCATGCGCGCCGGCCACGTCGCCGCCCGCGATGCGCCGGCTCATCTCGGGCAGCAGCACCGTGCCGGCGGCGATGGCGATGACGCCGAAGGGGAGCTGGTAGAGCCGGTCGGCGTAGTAGAGGGCCGAGACGGCGCCGGTCGGCAGCAGGCTCGCGATGATGGTGTCGGCGAAGGCCGCGATCTGGAAGCCGGCCGAGCCGATCACGGCCGGCCCCAGCACCTTGAAGAAGCGGCGCATGTCGGGGTCGGCGAGACGCGGCCGGGCGAGGTGCGGGGCGAGGCCGGCGCGGCGGCAATCCCACCAGACGAGGGCGAGCTGCAGCACGCCCGAGACCACGACGCCCCAGGCGGCGGCGTAGGCCGCGTTCGGGACCAGGAAGGCGAGGCCGAGCGCCGCCAGCATCGCGAGGTTGAGGAGAACGGGCGCGCCGGCGGCAGCGGCGAAGCGGCGGTGCGCGTTGAGCACGCCGGAGAGCAGCGTCACAAGCGTCATGAACAGGAGGTAGGGGAAGGTGATGCGGGTCAGCGCCACCGCGAGGTCGAAGCGGGCCGGGTCCTCGGCGAATCCGGGGGCCAGCGCCCGCACCACGAGGGGCATCAGGGGCAGCGCGAGCGCGACGAGAACCGCCTGCACGATCAGCATCAGGGTGAAGACGCGGTCGGCGAAGGCGCGGGCCTCGCCCGCCGCCCCGGCCTCGGCCCGGCTCGCATAGGCCGGCACGAAGGCGGTGTTGAAGGCGCCTTCGCCGAAGATGGCGCGGAAATGGTTCGGCAGCCGGAAGGCCACCACGAAGGCGTCGGCCACGGGGCCTGCGCCCATCACCGCGGCCATCACCACGTCGCGGGCGAAGCCCGTGACGCGGGAGACGAGCGTCCAGCCGCCGACGGAGAGGATGGAGCGGATCACGGGCGGAGGCCCGCGGAGGCCGTCCGGCGTTCGATCTTGGGGGAGGAAATGACTTGCTTGGGGGAGGAAATGACCTGGGCGCCCTGTCTCGGCCGGGTCGGCCCGGCGGGGCGCATCAAGAGCCGGTTTCGCGCCGCATCTCAAGGGGCGCGACGCGCGCCCTCTCCCGTCCGGGAGAGGGCCGGGGTGAGGGGTTCCGGCTCTTCCGGCAGGGCCGCCCCCTCACCCGGTGCGCGTGCCGCGCCCTCGACCTCTCCCGAACGGGAGAGGTGAGGCCCGCCCTACTTGGTCGCCTCGGCGTACATCTGCTCCACGTGCTCCCAGTTCACGAGGTTCTCGATGAAGGCCTTCAGGTAGTCGGGGCGCCGGTTGCGGTAATCGATGTAGTAGGAGTGCTCCCACACGTCGACGCCGAGGATGGGCTTGGCGCCGTGCACGAGCGGGTTCTCGCCGTTCGGGGTCTTCAGGATGGCGAGCTTGCCGTCCTTGACCGCGAGCCAAGCCCAGCCCGAGCCGAACTGGCCGATGCCGGCCTGGATGAAGTCCGCCTTGAACTTCTCCGCGCCGCCGAGATCCTCGTCGATCTTCTTGGCGAGCGCGCCGGGGATGGCGCCGCCGCCATTCGGCTTCATCCACTGCCAGAAATGGATGTGGTTGTAGTGCTGGCCGGCGTTGTTGAAGAGCGCCTGATTGGTGTTGTAGCTCGCCTTGACGATCTCCTCGACGCTCTTGCCCTGGAGATCCGTGCCCTCGAGCAGCTTGTTGCCCGTGTCGACATAGGCCTTGTGGTGCTTGTCGTGGTGAAACTCCAGGGTCTCCTTCGACATGTAGGGGCCGAGCGCGTCGTAGGCGTAGGGGAGTTCCGGCAGGGTGAAGGTCATTGGCATCGCTCCGGGAATGGGAGGCGGCGTCAGGCGAGGCCGCATCCTCGGGGTGAATCCTGTGCCGGCGGCCACGCAAGGCGCGCACCGTCCTCAAGGCAACGGCCGCTTAGGTAAGTCGGTGCCGAGGCCACGGCAACGCCGTCCGCCCCCGTGCCGGCCCCGTGCACGGGGAAAGCTTGGCCTTGGACCCGGAATCGCGGGTCCGGCGGGCGCCACCCGCGGGCCGCGAGCGCCCTCCACAAGTTCCGTGGACGACGCGGGGCCGGGGCACGGGCCATGCCCTTTCGGATTTTGCAAAACCGGGCCAGGGATTTACTGTTTCCGGGCCGGACGTCCGGTCTGTACCAGAGAGTAACATGATCGTTGCGCTGCTCGCGCTCGCCGTCGCCATGATGATCGGCGGTGCCGCCTCGGTGATCCAGGGGTTCCCGTTCGTACGCCTGGAGAGCGGTCTCGCGATGGTGATCGCGGGGGCGACCGTCGCCTCGGCCGGCGCCGTCCTGGCGGGGCTCGCGGCCGTGGCCGACCGGGTGCGGCGGGTCGAGCGGGCGCTGGCGGCCGAGCCGGTCGCGCATCGGGCGGCCGGCACCGATCTCGGGCTGCCGCCGAGCCCCCCTCCCGTCTTCGCGGAGGACGGG
>NZ_SMNT01000107.1 GCF_004348265.1 Methylobacterium segetis | reverse complement strand
GGCCGGCCCGGAGGCGGCCGATGCGGCGATGGAGGCCGCCGCCCGCGCCGCCCGGGCCTGGGCGGCGACGCCCGGGGCGGAGCGGGCCGCCGCGCTGGAGCGCGCCGCGGACCTCATCGAGGAGCGGCGCGGACGCCTGATCCACCTCCTCCAGGCGGAGGCCGGCAAGACCCTCGACGACGCGCTCTCCGAGATCCGCGAGGCGGTGGATTTCTGCCGCTACTACGCGCTCGAGGGCCGGCGCCTGTTCGACGGGCCGCGCGCGCTCGTCGGCCCCGCGGGCGAGTCGAACTGCCTCTCGCTTCGCGGGCGCGGCGTCTTCGTCGCGATCTCGCCCTGGAACTTCCCGCTCGCGATCTTCGTCGGCCAGATCGCCGCCGCGCTGATGGCGGGCAACGCCGTCGTCGCCAAGCCCGCCGAGCAGACGCCGCTCCTGGCCGCGGAGGCCGTGCGGCTCCTGCACAGGGCCGGCATCCCGCCGGGCGCGCTCCAGCTCGTGCCGGGCGACGGCGCGGTCGGCGCCCGGCTCGCGGCGCATGGCGCCATTGCGGGGGTCGCCTTCACGGGCTCGACCGGGGCGGCGCAGTCGATCAACCGGGCGCTCGCGGCGCGGGACGGGCCGATCGTCCCCCTCATCGCCGAGACCGGCGGCATCAACGCGATGCTCGTCGACGCCACCGCCCTGCCCGAGCAGGTCGCCGACGACGTCGTCGCCTCCGCCTTCCGCTCCGCCGGCCAGCGCTGCTCGGCGCTCCGGCTCCTCCTCGTGCAGGCGGACGTGGCCGACCGGGTGATCGCGATGGTGGCGGGCGCGGCGCGCGAGCTGCGCCTCGGCGACCCGCGCGACCCCGCCACCCAGGTCGGTCCCGTCATCGACGCCTCGGCGAAGCGGCGCCTCGACGCCCACGCCGCGCGGATGCGGGTCCGGTCCCGGGTCCATCTCGACGGGTTCGCACCCGCGGGCGGCACCTTCGTCGCGCCGCAGATCTACGAGATCGGGGGCCCGGCGGATCTCGCCGA
Organism: Methylobacterium segetis; assembly: GCF_004348265.1. Lineage (GTDB taxonomy): Bacteria > Pseudomonadota > Alphaproteobacteria > Rhizobiales > Beijerinckiaceae > Methylobacterium > Methylobacterium segetis. The sequence continues at coordinate 9,476 of NZ_SMNT01000107.1, read as the reverse complement.
GGAGGTGTTCGGCCCGATCCTCCACGTCGCCCGCTACAAGGCGGCCGATCTCGACCGGGTGCTGGAGGGGATCGCGGCCCTGGGCTACGGCCTGACGCTCGGCATCCATTCCCGCATCGAGGCCACCGTGGCGCGCGTCGTGGAGCGGCTTCCCCACGGCAACGTCTACGTCAACCGCAACATGATCGGCGCCGTGGTCGGCGTGCAGCCCTTCGGCGGCTGCGGCCTGTCCGGCACCGGCCCGAAGGCCGGCGGCCCGCACTACCTGCCCCGATTCGCCGCCGAGCAGACGGTGACGGTCAACATCGCGGCCTCCGGCGGCGACGCGGCGCTCCTCGCCCTCGACGGGTGAGGCGCGGCGCGGGCTCAGGCCGGGAGGGTCGGCGACGGCTCGGCCTGCAACCGCAGCGTCACGGCCTCGCGGGCCTGGCGGCCGGCATCGCGCCGGAGCGCCTCGGCGACGGCGTCGTTCCCGGCCCGCTCGTGGAAGCGCGCGGCGGCATGCAGCTCCGAGGCGATGGCCTCGGCCAGCGCCGCCTCCCGATCGATCCGCCCGCCCTGCTCCATGCCCAGCCTCCCGCAACCGTCGCGCGAGGCTAGGGGTGGGCGCAGGCAGGGGTCGATTGGACTTTCGGGGGAGGAGCGCTCAGTTGATCAGGCAGAAGCCGGAGGCCGGGTCCTGGCTGCCGCCGACGAGACGCCCGGTCGGGCAATGGGGCTCCCGGGCCCGGGCCTCGCGGACCGGCAAGGGTGTCGCGACAGGTGCGGCAACCGGCGCGGCGACGGGCACCGGGGTGACGGCGGCCACCGCCGGGCGCTCGGGGAGCGGAGCCACCACCGGGGCCGCCTGCGGGCCCGGGGTCGGCCCGAGGCGCAGGGAGAGGCCGCCGAGGGAGGTGCCGTCCGGCCGGGCGCGCCCGGGCTCGGCCACCCGCAAGGGGGCCGGATGGCTCCGGAAGCCGGAGAACCGGCCGCCCCGGGCCTCGGCCGGCGGGGCGCCCGCGATGAGAAGGGCCGCGGCCCCGGCAAGGAGGAGGCTGCGCATGTGTCACGTCTCCGTGGTCCGGGACGATCTTTGCCGGAGACATCTTAACCGGCCGCCACCGGAACCCGCGGCAATCGACGAATCACGGCCTCAGGTCATCGCGACGAGCGCGACGCCGGCCACCATCAGGACGGCGCCGAGGACGCGCCAGAGCCCCGCCGGATGCGGCTCGAAGCCGACCCAGCCGAAATGGTCGAGCAGGATCGAGGTGATCACCCCCGCCGTGACGAGGAGCGCGAGATAGGGCGCGGCGCCGATCTGCCGGGCCACGAAGAGTTGGGACAGGACCACGAGGGCGCCGAGCGCCCCGCCGATCCAGGCCCACCAGGGCGCCTGCAGGGCTTGGTCGGCGCTCGGCAGGCTCAGGCGCCCCGAGACGAGCCCCACGGTGAGGAGCGTGGCGCCCGTCACCGTCGAGACGACGAGCCCGGCCGCGAAGGGCTGCGCGAAGGTGCGGGCGAGCATCGCGTTCGAGCCGGACTGCACCGCGTTGGCGACGCCCGCCAGCACGGCGAAACCGTAGAGGTACCACATGGACGACCCTTGGCTGTGATGTGCCTCTCTCAAGCGGCGAGGCCCGGCGATGGTTCGTCCCGCGCCGCGCGCCCGGACCCCACCGGTTCGCGCGCCGCATAGGCGAAGCCGTGCATCCGCCCTAAGCTTGCGCCCCGATCCTTCCCGCCGGACCGCCCGCCCGCCATGCCCCCCGATCCGACGCCGCGCGCCCGCCCCCGGCTCGCCGCCCTCGCGCTCACGCTGCTCCTCGCCCTCCCCGCCGGGACCCCGCCGGCCGAGGCCCGGGAGGTCGTCGACGCGGCCGGGCGCCGGGTGACGGTCCCCGAGCGCGTCGAGCGCGTGCTGACGGCGGGGCCGCCGGCCTCGGTGCTGCTCTACACGCTGGCGCCCGCCAAGATGATCGGCTGGGTGCGCGCGCCCTATCCGGACGAGAAGCCCTTCCTCGCCCGGCAGACCTGGGACCTGCCGACGACCGGCCGCCTCACGGGCCGCGGCAACACCGCCAACGTCGAGGCGGTGCTGGCGCTCAAGCCCGACCTCATCGTCGATGTCGGCTCGACCGGCCCGACCTACGCCTCGCTGGCCGACCGCGTGCAGGAGCAGACCGGCATCCCCTACCTTCTCCTCGACGGGCGCTTCGCGCAGATCCCGGAGACCTACCGGGCCTTCGGCGCGATCCTGGGCGAGGAGGCCCGGGCGGCCGAGCTCGCGGCCTATGCCGAGCGGACGCTCGCGGAGGTCGCCGGCCGGGTCGGGGCGCTCCCGCCGGACAAGCGCCCCCGGGTCTATTACGGCCGGGGGCCTAAGGGGCTGGAGACGGGGCTGGCCGGCTCCATCAACACCGAGATCCTGGAGGCGGCGGGTGGGCGCAACGTCGCGGACGCGGCGGGCCGGGGCGGGCTCGTCACCGTCTCGCCCGAGCAGGTCCTCACCTGGGACCCGGACGTGATCCTCACCCTCGACGCGCCTTTCCGCGCGAGCCTCTCCGCCGATCCGCTCTGGAGCGGCCTGAGGGCGGTGCGGGCGGGCCGGGTCTACCAGACGCCCCGCCTGCCCTTCGGCTGGTTCGACGCGCCGCCCGGCATCAACCGCCTGATCGGCCTGCGCTGGCTCGCGGGCCTCCTGCACCCGGATCTGTTCCCGCAAGCGATCGAGGCGGAGACCCGCGCCTTCTACACGCTCTTCTACCACGTCGACCTCGCGCCCGATCAGGTCGCGGCCCTGCTCTCGGGCGCGGGCCGGTGACGCGCGCGCTGGCCGGCGCCCGGGCCGCCGCGCTGCCGCGGCGCCTCCTCCTGCGCGGGCTTCTGCCCGTCCTCGCCCTCCTCCTCCTCGCCCTCCTGTCCCTCGCCACCGGGCGCTACGGCGTGCCGCCCGGCGACATCCTCGCCGTGCTCGGGGGCAAGCTCCTCGGCCTCCCGAGCGGGGTCGACGCGACGGCCCAGACCGTGATCCTGCAGGTGCGCCTGCCCCGGGTCGCGGGCGCCCTCGTCGTCGGCGCGGGCCTCGCGGCGGCGGGCGCCACCTACCAGGGCCTGTTCCGCAACCCCCTCGTCTCGCCCGACATCCTCGGCGTCTCGGCGGGCGCGAGCCTCGGCGCGGTCGCCGGGATCTTCCTGTCCCTGCCCGTCGCCGCGATCCAGGGGCTCGCCTTCCTCGGCGGGCTCGGGGCGGTCGCGATCGTCTACGGCGTCGGCGCGGCGGTGCGCCGCCACGATCCCGTCCTGACGCTGGTGCTGGCCGGCGTCGCCGTCGGCGCGGTGCTGGGGGCGGCGATCTCGCTCCTGAAGGTGCTGGCCGACCCCTACAACCAGCTCCCCGCCATCACCTACTGGCTCCTCGGCAGCCTCAGTGCCGTGAGCCTGCCCGACATCGGCGCGATCCTGCCCGCGATCCTGATCGGCCTCGCGCCGCTGGTCCTGCTGCGCTGGCGCATGAACCTGATGAGCCTCGGCGAGGAGGAGGCGCGGGCTCTCGGCGTCGAGACGCGCCTCCTGCGCCCCCTCTTCGTCGCCGCCGCGACCCTGGTGACGGCGGCGGCCGTCTCGGTCACCGGCGTGATCGGTTGGATCGGGCTCATCGTGCCCCACGTCGCCCGGCTCCTCGTCGGGCCGGATTTCCGGCGCCTGCTCCCGGCCTCCCTGATGCTGGGGGCGGGCTACCTGCTCGCGGTCGATCTGGTGGCGCGCACCATCGCCCCGATCGAGGTGCCCCTCGGCATCCTGACGGCGCTGATCGGCGCGCCCTTCTTCCTGTGGCTGCTCGCCACCGCGCGGCGGGGCTGGTCGTGAGGGGTGAGCCCCTGCTGCGGGTCGAGGATCTCGCCTTCGGCTACGGCGCCCGCATCGTCGGCGCGGGCGTCGGCTTCGCGGTCTTCCCGGGCGAGGTCCTGTGCCTGCTCGGGCCGAACGGCTGCGGCAAGACCACCCTGTTCAAGACCCTGCTCGGCCTTCTGCCCGCGAGGGCCGGCCGCGTCCTCGTGGAGGGGGAGAGCGTCGCGCGCTGGCCGCGCGCGCGGCTCGCCCGAACCATCGCCTACGTGCCCCAGGCGCACGCGGCGCTGTTCCCCTTCAGCGTGCGCGAGGTCGTGCTGATGGGCCGCGCGAGCCGGATGAGGCCCTTCGCGAGCCCGGGCCGGGCCGACCACGCGGCGGCCGAGGCCGCGCTTGCGGCGCTCGGGATCGGCCACTTGGCGGAGCGGGTCTACACCGAGATCAGCGGCGGCGAGCGCCAGCTCGCCCTGATCGCCCGCGCGCTCGCGGGCGAGCCGCGCCTCCTCGTGATGGACGAGCCGACCGCGAGCCTCGATTTCGGCAACCAGGCGCGCGTGCTCGGCCAGATCCGCCGGCTCTCGGCGCGGGGCCTCGGGGTGGTGCTCTCGACCCACGATCCCGGCCACGCCTTCCTCTGCGCCGACCGGGTGGCCCTCCTGCGGGAGGGGGCGCTGGCGGGGCTCGGGGCGCCGGCCGAGATCCTCACCCCCGAGAGCCTGGAGCGGCTCTACGGCGTGCCGGTGGCCGTCGTTCCTCTCGGGGGCGGGGCCGGCACCGTCTGCACGCCGCGCCTGCCCTGACGGATGCGCCGGGCGGGATCAGAGGTTCGAGCGCTGCAGGACCCCCTGGGCGACGGCGGCCCCGCCGTCCTCCGCCCGGGCCACGGGGGCGCCGAGGGCCCCCATCAGGACGCGCAGCCCCTCGACCCAGGCCTCGGCCTCGGCGAGCGTCGCCACCCCCTCCCGCAGGAAGGTCTTCGCCTGCGCCCCGGCCGATCCCGCGCCGGCGTCCCGGGCGGGCTCCATCGTCACGGCCACATCGAAGCGGCCGTCGGGTCGGTCGGTGATCCGGTAGGTCACGGTACGGGGCATGAGGCCGGTGATGATACGCGTCGCGGATAATTGGGCGCGATCATCATGCACCAGAGGGAGGCGCTCTCATATGCGTCGAACTGCCGATGGCGCGCGAAAGTGCGGCGAGGCTCCCGCGGGCCGGGGCGCGCCTGCGCAGCCGCTCCGGCGAAGCCCCGCTCCCCGGCCTCCGCTTGCTGCCCCGGCGCCGCGCTCTATCATCGGCGGGCCCGAATCTTTCGCGGCCGGCTCTCCGGGAGGGGATCGAGCGATGGCATTCTTCCTCGGTATCGGCGGTCCCTGGATCGTCCTGATGATCCTCGACCTGATGGCGACGAAGCGCGGCCTGCAGCTCTCCAGCGCGGAGCGGGCGCAGGGCTGGCAGGCCCGCCTCGAGCACCTGCTCCGGCGGCGCGAGCCGCGGCGGGCGGAATCGGCGGCCTTCGACGGATCGCGGTGACGGGATCTTCACGGGCCGCGTGCTGATCTGGCGGTTCGGGAGGACCGATCCATGATCGCCGGTGCGCCCCTCTCCTCGATCGGCCTGCTGCGGCAGGCGGAGCTCGAACTCACCGCCCGCAACGCCGCCCTGCGCCGCGGCGCGCCGGCCGACGCGCCCGTCACGGTGGACATCGCGCAGCCTGTCGAGCGCCCGCGGGCCGGGGCGGGGATCGAGGCGGCCGCGGAGCCGGCGCGGCGGCGGATCCTCGACATCACGGTCTGACCGCTTCCTCGGGGCGCGCCCCGGTCGTCGGCGGCCGGCAGGGGCCGCGATGCGTGCGGGCCGGGCGCGAATACTGGACCCGCACGCTTCCGGGACCCGCGAAACCTGGCATTCCCCGCATCCCGTCGGTACAGTTGCGGGCGCGCGCGGGGGACTAATCCGGTCTAATGACTCAGAGTTATTGAAAATCCTCACGATTCGGGACAAGCATCCCTCCTCTGACGACGAGGCGCCTCGGGTCGTCGCAAGCACAGGGGTAAGGAGAGAAGGGTCCTCAAGCGTACTGTTTCAGATCTGCGTAGTTTTTACAATTTTACCGGATTGAATACTCAGTTTAATCTTGCGGTAAGACAGCCGTTACGCTGGCACAAGTCCAATAAACTATATTGTGCAAGATCTGATCGGCAGCGAACGGGTCGGCACCAACGAAACCACCATCAGGAGCGAGCCGACAGGCTGCCGATGCCCGGGCAACGTCCGGGCGCGGCGCGCGGCGGCGCGGCTCGGCCCGGCAGGGGCCGCGGAAGGCTGTCGCACGATCAACCGGGAATGGGCCGGTCCCCGACGCTCACGCGAGGCCGGGGCCGCCCGGCCCGACGCTGGGGACCTGTCGCCATGTTTCTGGACCGGAAGACCACCTCTCGGATCCGCATCCAGGAGGCCGAGCGCGCCCGCGAGAACAGGCTGGAGATCGTCAAGGCCGTCTCGCACGGTCAGATCACCAAGCGCGACCTGTTCCGCTGGGGGATCTACGGCGCGGGCGGCCTGATCGCGGCCAAGCACGGCCTCAGCCCCTTCGTGCGCAGCGCCTACGCCACCGTGCCGACCGGGACGCCGCGCAGCCCCCTGTTCGGCGCCGAGAAGTTCCACGAGCCCCTGCACCGGGCCCTCGTCCAGCCGCGCATCCCCCTCGCGGCGGCGGCGGGCAGCGACGACGTGCTCTGGATGAGCCCGAGCGGGCGCCCCCTCCCCGAGATGCCGGCCCGGCGCCTCTCCTACCACGACGAATGGTCGAAGCGGGGCGCGAACTGGCAGCGCCTGACCAATCCGCTGACCGGCCGCGGCCCCTGCGAGGGCCGCCCGCCGGGCGAGTTCTTCGCCCATCAGCGCTGGTCGAACGACCCGACGAGCGCGAACCGCGACCTCTTCCCGAAGGTCGGCTACCTCATGTCCCTCGGGCAATGCGAGGCCGCCACCCGCTTCTGCGCGGAGATGCCCGAGCAGGACATGAACGCGATGTGGTCGTTCGGCGTGCGCCAGCCGGGCTGGGCGGGCTCGAGCGCGGGCTCGCGCCTCGGCTACGGCATGCCCTGCCTGATCAAGGCCCGCTACGGCGAGCCGATGCTGACGCGCATCTACAACGATCTCCCGGCCGACCGCACCCAGAACCGGGGCTTCGGCCGCAACGAGATCACCACCCATTTCCACAACGCGCATAACGGCGCCGAGAGCGACGGCGCCTGCAACGCCTTCCACTATCCGGGCACCTTCTACGATTACCATTGGGCCCTGACCCTCGCCCGCCGCGACCTGCCGGCCCATCGCGCCTTCAGCGACCCGCTCTACCGGCAGAAGGCCTCCGGCCCGACCGACGACGGCGGCCTGATGATGGTCGAGGGCGATTACCGCGAGATCCAAGGGTCGATGTGGTTTCACGACCACCGGTTCTTCTTCACGGCGGAGAACGTGCACAAGGGCAACTTCGCCCTGTGCAACGTCTATAGCGGCCCGGACCGGGCCTGCACCGCGGTCAGGGACGGGATCAACCTGCTCCTGCCGAGCGGGGATGCGACCGCCTGGGGCAACCAGGATTTCGACGTGAACCTCGCGGTCTCGAACCCGGCCTTCGACAGGGACGGGCAGATGTTCTTCGACATCTTCGACACCGACGGCTTCCTCGGCGACGTCATCGCCGTGAACGGCGGCTACTACCCCTACATGGAGGTGCTGCCGCGCCGCTACCGCTTCCGCATCCTCAACGCGGCGATGGCGCGCTTCTACAAGTTCGCGATCGGGGTCAACAGGTCGAAGAAGTTCTCCTCCGGCACGGCGGTGCCGTTCTGGTTCATCGCCAACGACGGCAACCTCGTCGTCAATCCCGTCCAGCTCACCGCGCTCGAGGAGCAGGGCAACGGCGAGCGCTACGACATCGTCGTCGACTTCTCGGCCTTCGCCGACGGCGACAGCCTCTACCTCGTCAACCTGCTCAGGCAGACCGACGGCCGCAAGCCCGACAAGACGATGTCCATGCGGGACGCGCTCAGGGGCAAGGAGGAGGACCCCTGCGTCGGGCCCGTGATGGAGTTCCGGGTCCGCAGGGGCGGCATCAAGAGCGTCGACGACCCGAGCCGCACCTATACGGGGCTCGAGGCCGACCCGAGCACGGACTTCTCGACCTCCGACTGGAAGGGCGGCCTCAGGACGCTGACCACCCAGATCCCGGTCGTCGCCCCCGTGCGCGAGCGCGTCATCGAGTTCGGGCGCTCGGGCGGCGGCGATTCCCGCGACCCGAAGACCGGCCTCTGCATCCCCGATTGCGGCGAGCACGAAGCCTTCCCCTACTCGATCAAGGTGAACGGCCAGTCGGCCCACACGCTGAACGCCAACCGGATCAGCGCGCTGGTGCCGAGGCCCGGCGAGGTCGAGCACTGGACCTTCGTCAACGGGGGCGGGGGCTGGGACCACCCGATCCACCTGCATTTCGAGGAGGGCCTCACCCTCGACCGCGGCGGCGCCTCGATCGGCCCGACCGAGAAGCTCGTGCGCAAGGACGTCTGGCGCCTGCGCCCGAGCGGGACGGTCCGCATCCAGGTCTGCTTCGGCGAGTTCGGCGGCGCCTACGTGAGCCATTGCCACAACACCGCGCACGAGGATTTCGCGATGGTGCTGCGCTACCAATTGCTCACACCGCCGCCGAACGACCCGGACTTCGCCAAGACCGGCAGCCGGCCGCACTGGCAGGTCTCGAACACGCCGATCCCCTCGCCCGACGGCGTCACCTTCCGCGTGCCGGAGGTGCTGCCCGAGGCGAGCCCGACCTTCCGAAGCACGAGAACCTGAGGCCGTCATGCGCGCGCGGGCGGGATGGACGGGATGGGGACCTGGGGGCGGGCGGGATTCCGCGCAGGCGGGCTTCACGCTGGTCGAGGTGATCGTGGTGCTGTCGATCATGGGGCTGATCATGAGCCTGGTCGGCCCGCGCGTGCTCGGCTACCTCACCGACTCCAAGGCCAAGACCGCCCGCATCCAGGTCGAGACCCTCTCCAGCGCCGTCGAGCTGTTCTTCATCGACACCGGCCGCTACCCCCTCGAGACCGAGGGCCTGCAGGCCCTGGTCAGCCCCCCCGGCGGCCTCGCCGCCTGGAACGGACCCTACCTCAAGGGCGCCTCCGTGCCCCGGGACCCCTGGGGGCGCCCCTACCTCTACGCCTCGCCCGACCGCGGCCGCAGCTTCCTCATCACCTTCACCGGTCCCGACGGGCGCGAGCCCGGCGCCCGCGCGCCCCGGCCGGCCCTGCTGCCCGCCGCCCCGGCCCCGCCGGCGGGCGGGCGCCAGGCCGAGCTCGGGCCGAGGAGGGCCGAATGAGCCCGGCCGCCCCCTGGCGCGCGCATCTCGCCGCCGCGCTCTCCGCGCTCGCCGCCTGGTGGCGGGCGGAGCTGCGCGCCGGCCTCGGCAGCCTGCGCCCCGGCCTGCGCCCAGACCTGCGCTCCGGCCTGCCCGCCGCCCCGCCCCTGCGCCTCGTGCTCCGCCCGGACGCGGACGGGCTCGGCCTCAGCCTGCGCACGCCCCAGGCCACGTGGTCCGCCGACGGGTCCGCCGACCTGTGCGCCGGGCGCGTCGCCTGGGC
>NZ_SMNT01000106.1 GCF_004348265.1 Methylobacterium segetis | reverse complement strand
AGCGCGGCATCATCAAGGTCGGCGAGACGGTGGAGATCGTGGGCATCCGCGCCACCCAGACCACCACGGTGACCGGCGTCGAGATGTTCCGCAAGCTGCTCGACCAGGGCCAGGCGGGCGACAACGTCGGCGTGCTGCTGCGCGGCACCAAGCGCGAGGACGTGGAGCGCGGCCAGGTCGTGTGCAAGCCGGGTTCGGTGAAGCCGCACACCAAGTTCAAGGCCGAGGCCTACATCCTGACCAAGGAGGAGGGCGGGCGCCACACGCCGTTCTTCACCAACTACCGCCCGCAATTCTACTTCCGCACCACGGACGTGACGGGCGTGTGCACCCTGCCGGAGGGCACCGAGATGGTGATGCCGGGCGACAACGTGACCATGGACGTCGCGCTGATCGTGCCCGTCGCCATGGAGGAGAAGCTGCGCTTCGCCATCCGCGAGGGCGGCCGAACCGTCGGCGCAGGCGTCGTCGCAGCCATCAACGAGTAAAGCTTCCGATCTCCAGATCGCCTGGTTCTGCAATCGAAAGTCGGCAGAACGACGGACGGCGATCTGACAAGATCGTGAAGACCCAAGCTTCGCCCGGCCCTCGTCTTGACGGTGGCCGGGCGAAATCGTCTTCCGGACGGATTTCGCCCGTGACGAGGCCCTCCGATGCAGCCGACGCGCCGAGCCCTGCTGGGATACGGAGCCCTGCTCGCCTGCCCGTCCCCGACCCGCGCCGACGACCTGAAGGACGGACGCTTCCGCGACGAGATCGTCACGATCCTCCGCGGCCTGTACCCCGCGGCGACGATCTCGACCGACGACGACCCGGAGCAGGTCCATGTCGAGGCCTACACGCTCTACCTCGGCAATCTCCACGGCGACCTGCGCGGCAGGAGCGAGGCCGAGCGGCAGCGCCGCATCCTGGCGTTCCTGACGCGCACGATGCCGGGCGGGCCCTACCCGAAGGACTCGCCCCCGCCCGCCCGGACGGAGCCCTTCGCGGCGGCGCAGGCCCGGCTGCGCATCCAGCTCGTCCCGCCCGATTACGCCACGCGGACCCCCGACCTCGTGACCCGGCCCTTCTCGAAGCGGCTGCTTGTCGCCTACGCCCTCGACGAGCCGAACCGCTACCAGTTGATCACGATACCGATGCTGACGGCCTGGGGCATCGAGGCCGGGGTGCTCGACGAGCCAGCCCGACGCAATTCCGAGGCCGAGGCGAGGCAGGTCTCGATCGAGGCATCGCCGACGGGCGCCACCGGGCGCTTCGCCACCTCAGCGACCGAGGACGGCTACGCCGCGAGCCGCCTGCTGCTGCCCGGCTTCATGGAGCGCGTCCGGAAGGCGCTCGGTACGCCCGGGATCATCGTGGCCGCCCCGACGCGCGAGTTCATCATCGCGTGGACCCCCGACAGCGAAGCCCGGGCACGGATCGCCAAGGTCGTCCGCGCCTCCTTCCACAAGGGACCCTACAGCCGCAGCGACGAGCTGTTCCACTCCGACCCGGCGGGCCTCCGCTCCCTGACCGCTGCCGAACTCGCCGACCACGGGCGTTGAGGCCCCGCGGGCCCGGTCGCCCCCCTTGCGCGGCGGCCTGCGATGGGGCATGGAGCGTGGCGCCTAGGAGTGTAGCTCAACTGGTCAGAGCGCCGGTCTCCAAAACCGGAGGTTGCGGGTTCGAGTCCCTCCACTCCTGCCAGTCCCCTTCGCCAGCCTGCCACCTGCACGGTCGCTGCCTGTCGACAAGGCGGCGGACTTGCGCTAGAGCGGGCGCACTCCGAGATCGATGATGGCCGTCGGTGCGGGCTTCCCCAGAGCCCAAGGCGCCGCGCCTCCTCTTTCCCGGACACGAGTCTCCCCGGTTACGGCGCCATGGCATCGAACGAAGCGACGAAGAAGATGGACCTGACGCGTGGCACACCGCGCGGATCGTCGACGCCGACGCCGCCGCGCCAGACGCCCCCGGCGCGGCCCGCGCCGAAGCGCACGGGCCCGCTGGAATTCATCCAGCAGGTCCGCGACGAGGGTCGCAAGGTCACGTGGCCGTCCCGCAAGGAGACCACCATCACGACCGTCATGGTGTTCATCATGGTGGTCGCCGCGAGCCTGTTCTTCACCGTGGTGGATCAGGCCCTGCGCTACCTCGTCGGCGTGATCCTCGGGGTCTGACGCCTGAAGCAGAATTCCGGGCCCCGCATCACGGGGTCCGCGGACGTCCGGAGTTGATGAGAACCGTGTCGAAGCGCTGGTACATCGTCCACGCCTACTCGAACTTCGAGAACAAGGTCGCCCAGTCCATCAAGGACCAGGCGGCCCAGCGCGGGCTGACCGACCTCTTCGACGAGGTGATGGTGCCGACCGAGAAGGTCACGGAAGTCCGGCGGGGCCGGAAGGTCGACGCCGAGCGCAAGTTCTTCCCCGGCTACGTGCTGGTGAAGTGCGACCTCACGGACGAGGTCTACCACCTGATCAAGAACACGCCCAAGGTCACGGGCTTCCTCGGCGCCGACAAGTCGAAGCCGGTGCCGATCCCGGATGCCGAGGCCGAGCGCATCAAGGGCCAGGTCGCCGAGGGCGTCGACCGGCCGAAGCCCTCGATCTCCTTCGAGATCGGCGAGACGGTGCGCGTCGCCGACGGCCCCTTCGCCAGCTTCAACGGCACCGTCGAGGAGATCGACGAGAGCCGCTCCCGCCTCAAGGTCGCCGTCTCGATCTTCGGGCGCGCCACCCCGGTGGAACTCGAATACGCGCAGGTCGAGAAGGCCTGACCGTAGCGGGCCGGCTCCGGCCGCCCGATCATCCGCGGGAGGTCCGCCCGGTTCGCCGCCGGGAGCCACGGGCCGCACCGCGACCTGCAACCGCCCGTCCCGCCGGTGCCCCAGGCAGCCCGGCCGCGGGCAACATTTGGGAGCAGTCCCATGGCGAAGAAGATCACGGGCTACGTGAAGCTTCAGGTCCCGGCCGGCGCCGCCAACCCGTCGCCGCCGATCGGCCCCGCGCTCGGTCAGCGCGGCCTCAACATCATGGAATTCTGCAAGGCCTTCAACGCGAAGACCGCGCAGATGGAGAAGGGCACCCCGATCCCGGTGATCATCACCGCGTATCAGGACCGGTCCTTCACCTTCGAGATGAAGCAGCCCCCGGTCACCTTCTTCCTGAAGAAGGCAGCGGGCCTGAAGCTCGGCAAGAAGCCGGCCTCCGGCTCCAAGACCCCGGGCAAGGGCCCGAAGGTCGGCAAGGTCACCGAGGCCCAGCTCCGCGAGATCGCGGAGAAGAAGATGCCCGACCTGAACTGCGACTCGGTCGACGCCGCCGTCGCGATGATCCGTGGCTCCGCGCGGGCCATGGGCCTCGACGTCGTCGCGTAAGGGGAGGGCAGCATGGCACGTGAAGGTAAGCGCATCCGCGCCGCCCGCGAGGGCATCGAGCCGCAGAAGCTCTACGGCCTCGACGAGGCGATCGAGCTCGTGAAGGCCAAGGCCAACGCCAAGTTCGACGAGACCGTCGAGGTCTCGATGAATCTCGGCGTCGACCCGCGCCACGCCGACCAGATGGTCCGCGGCGTCTGCAACCTGCCGAACGGCTCCGGCCGCACGGTCCGCGTGGCGGTCTTCGCCCGCGGCGCCAAGGCCGACGAGGCCAAGGCGGCGGGCGCCGACATCGTGGGCGCCGAGGACCTCCTCGAGATCGTCCAGGGCGGCAAGATCGAGTTCGACCGCTGCATCGCGACCCCGGACCTGATGCCGCTCGTCGGTCGTCTCGGCAAGGTGCTGGGCCCGCGCGGCCTGATGCCGAACCCGAAGGTCGGCACCGTCACGATGGACGTGAAGAGCGCCGTCGCGGGCGCCAAGGGCGGCTCGGTCGAGTTCCGCGTCGAGAAGGCGGGCATCGTCCATGCCGGCGTCGGCAAGGTGTCCTTCGACGCGCAGAAGCTCGTCGAGAACATCAAGGCCTTCGCGGATGCGGTCGCCAAGGCCAAGCCGACGGGGGCCAAGGGCACCTACATCCAGCGCATCGCCGTCACCTCGACGATGGGCCCGGGCGTGAAGGTCGAGCCGTCGAGCGTGCTCACGGCCTGATCCGGCACAACCGGACCGATTCGGGACGCGCCCGGCCGGAAACGGCCGGGCGTTTTTCGTGTCGGGCGCACGCATGCGCGATCACGTTTCGACGCCCCGCGGCGTAGATCGCGATCATCCAGGGGCCGGGCGGCGCGAGCGGCACCGTGTCCCGGCGAAAACGGCCTGCACATCGGCGCGAGGAGGGGGCGCCATCGGCCCAGCCTGTGCTAGATACGGGGCCATGCGATGCTCCCTCACGGTCTCGTCCCGCCGACGCATCCTCTGCGTCTTCCCCGCCTACACGCCCTCCTTCGGCACCTTCTCACACGCCTATCCCCTGATGGGGGGCGTGAAGGCGTTCATGCCGCCCCAGGGGCTCCTGCTGATCGCGGCCTACATGCCGGAGAGCTGGGAGTGCCGGTTCATCGACGAGAACATCCGTCGGGCCACCCCTGAGGAATTCGCCTGGGCCGACGCCGTCTTCGTCTCCGGCATGCACATCCAGGCGCCGCAGATCCACGAGATCAACGCCCGGGCGCACGCGGCCGGCAAGGTCACCGTCCTCGGCGGCCCCTCGGTCTCGGGCTCGCCCGAGAAGTACCCCGATTTCGACTACCTGCATCTCGGCGAGATCGGCGACGCCACCGACCGCTTGGTCGGCATCCTCGACCGGGACCTGGCGCGCCCGCCCGAGCAGGTCCGCCTCGAGACCCTGGACCGGCTGGCGCTCGCCGATTTCCCGGCCCCCGCCTACGAGGCGGTGCCGCTCAAGCGCTACCTGATCGGCTCGCTGCAATTCTCGTCGGGCTGCCCGTATCGCTGCGAGTTCTGCGACATCCCGCAGCTCTACGGGCGCCAGCCCCGGCTCAAGAGCCCCGAGCAGATGTGCGCCGAGCTCGACGCCATCATCGCCCAGCCCGGCCACCCGGCCGTGGTCTACTTCGTCGACGACAATTTCATCGGCAACCGCAAGGCGACGCGGGACATGCTCCCCCACCTCGTGGACTGGCAGAAGCGGAACGATTACCCGCTCCAATTCGCCTGCGAGGCGACGCTCAACATGGCCAAGCAGCCCGAGATCCTCGAGCTGATGCGGCAGGCGAACTTCATGACCGTCTTCGTCGGCATCGAGACGCCGGAGGAGGAGGCGCTCGCCGGGATCGACAAGAAGCACAACGCCGCCGTGCCGATGTACGAGGCGATCGAGACGCTGAACAGCTACGGGCTGGAGGTGACCTCGGGCATCATCCTCGGCCTCGACTCGGACACCGACAAGTCCGAGGACAACCTGATCGAGTTCATCGACCGCTCGGCGATCCCGGTCCTGACCATCAACCTGCTCCAGGCCCTGCCCAAGACCCCCCTCTGGGACCGGCTGGAGCGGGAGAACCGCCTCGTCCACGACGCGGCGCTCGAGTCGAACGTGCTGTTCAAGCGGCCCCACGACGACGTGGTGGCGAGCTGGCGGCGGGCGATCAGCCATGCCTACGCGCCGGAGAAGATCTTCGAGCGCTTCAAGCACCAGTGCGACGTCACCTACGGCAACCGCATCGTCACCCCGACCAAGGGCAAGCTGACCGTCACGAACCTGCGGCGGGGCCTGATCCTCGGCTTCAACATCATCACCCGCGTCGGCATCCTCTCGGATTACCGGCGGCCCTTCTGGCAGGCGGCGGTCCACGCCCTGCGCAAGGGGCAGATCGAGGCGGTGTTCAACATGGGCTTCGTCGCCCACCACCTGATTCGCTTCACCCGCGAGGCGCTGCGCGGCGAGCACAACGCCTCCTTCTACGCGGCCAAGGCCGAGCAGCGGGAGCGGGACCGCAACCGCCCCTGGTGGCAGGCCGCGCGCCGCTTCCTGCCGACCTGACGGGGGAGGGGGCGCATTCCGGGCCCGGGCGGGCGAGCGCGCGTTCGGGGCTCGGGCGGGACCGAAGGGGGAGGCCGAAGGGCCGGGCAAGAGGCGAGGACGCGGCAGGCCGCCGCCCGGGACCGGGCGCGGAACGCTTGCCTGCGACGGAAATGTCGCGCGTGAGGTCTTGGCAGGCGGCTTGCTAGGCTCTATACACCGCGCTCCACGAATTCACGTTGAGGTATGGGAGCCGTCCGATCGGCCGGTTCCGTTCGAGATGCCGCCTGGGTGACCGGGCGGCGATGGCCGGAAGGACCTGCGGGGCGTGAAACCTCCTCAGGGCCGTGTCCGGCCATGTCCTGTCCGAGACTGCAGGCGCCGGGCGACCGGCTTAATCCCCCAGCCTGCACAGACGGGGAAGACCGAATTCCAAGACCCTCGTCCGGCCGCCTCGCGGGCGGAGGAGGCATCGGTTTGAACCTTCTCAACCCACGTCGGCCGCCCATCCGGGCGGGCGCCGGGGGACAGGGCCGTGAAGCGTCGTCCATGGACGTTCCGGCTGTGAAAATGGCCGAGATCCGTCCCGGGCGGCAAGTGCAACCGGCGGACCCGAACCCGGGTTCCGCCAACCGGAGAGAGCCCCAGTGGACCGGACAGCAAAAGCTGATCTCGTCTCGACGCTCAACGGGGTGTTCAGCGACACCGCCGTCGTCGTCGTGGCCCACTACAAGGGCCTCACGGTCGCCGAGATGCAGAAGCTGCGTTCGCAGATGAAGCAGGCCGGCGCCACCGTGAAGGTCGCCAAGAACCGCCTCGCCAACATCGCTCTCGATGGCACGGACGTCGCCTCCATCAAGCCCCTCCTGAAGGGTCCGACCCTGCTCGCCTATTCGAGCGATCCGGTCGCGGCCGCCAAGGTGGCGGTGGATTTCGCCAAGGGTAACGACAAGCTCGTGATCCTCGGCGGCGCCATGGGTACGACCGCTCTGAACCCGGACGGCGTGAAGGCCCTCGCCTCGCTCCCGTCCCTCGACGAATTGCGCGCCAAGATCGTGGGCCTCGTGCAGGCTCCCGCGACCAAGATCGCCCAGGTCGTCAACGCGCCGGCGGCCAAGCTCGCCCGCGTGTTCGGAGCCTATGCCAAGAAGGACGAAGCGGCCTGAGGGTCGGTTCACCCCTTTCAAAACCAACCGTTCAAACCGATATCGTAAGGGAACTCAAACATGGCTGATCTTGCCAAGCTCGTCGACGACCTCTCGTCGCTGACCGTCCTCGAGGCCGCCGACCTCGCCAAGATGCTCGAAGAGAAGTGGGGCGTCTCGGCTGCCGCCGCCGTCGCCGTGGCCGCCGGCCCGGCCGGCGGTGCCGCCGCCGCCCCCGTCGAGGAGCAGACCGAGTTCACGGTCGTGCTCGCCTCGGCCGGCGACAAGAAGATCGAGGTCATCAAGGAGGTCCGCGCGATCACCGGCCTCGGCCTCAAGGAGGCGAAGGACCTCGTCGAGGGCGCGCCGAAGCCCGTCAAGGAGTCGGTGGCCAAGGACGAGGCCGAGAAGATCAAGGCCCAGCTCGAGAAGGCCGGCGCCAAGGTCGAGCTCAAGTAAGACCCCGATGGGCCGTCCCCGGCCCGTCCTCACGCGCGGAAGGCCGGATCCGGCCTTCCGCGACCGAGCCCGCGGGTGACCCCACCCGCGGGCTAAGGTCGCTTCGGGCGACCGGTGGGTCCTGAAACGGCCCGGCAGGAATTCAGTTCGGGTGGCGCGGTCCGGCGGGGCGCGCGTCACGGCCCGGCGCGGGAAGCGAGGCTTTCCCCGGGCAACCAGGACGCGGAAGATGGTGGAGCGAGGTCACATGGCCAATACGCTGGTCGGTCGCAAGCGCATTCGCAAGTTCTTCGGCAAAATCCGGGAAGTCGCCGAGATGCCGAACCTCATCGAGGTCCAGAAGGCGTCCTACGACCAGTTCCTGATGGTCGACGAGCCGGAGGGCGGCCGGGGCGACGAGGGCCTGCAGAGCGTCTTCAAGTCGGTGTTCCCGATCTCCGACTTCTCGTCGACGGCGCTGCTCGAATTCGTGAAGTACACGTTCGAGGCCCCGAAATACGACGTCGACGAGTGCCGCCAGCGCGGCATCACCTTCGCGGCCCCGCTGAAGGTGACGCTGCGGCTGATCGTGTTCGACGTGGATCCCGACACCGGCGCCAAGTCCGTCAAGGACATCAAGGAGCAGGACGTCTACATGGGCGACATGCCCCTGATGACGGAGAACGGCACCTTCATCGTCAACGGCACCGAGCGCGTCATCGTCTCCCAGATGCACCGCTCGCCGGGCGTGTTCTTCGACCACGACAAGGGCAAGACCCATTCCTCGGGCAAGCTCCTGTTCGCCGCCCGCATCATCCCCTACCGGGGCTCGTGGCTCGACGTCGAGTTCGACGCCAAGGACATCGTGTACGTGCGCATCGACCGGAAGCGGAAGCTGCCGGTCACCTCGCTGCTGTTCGCGCTCGGCCTCGACGGGGAGGAGATCCTCGCGACCTTCTACAACCAGGTCAGCTACGTCCGTGACGGGGCGGATTGGCGCGTGCCGTTCGACGCCGACCGCCTGAAGGGCTTCAAGGCGACCGTCGACCTCGTCGACGCCGAGTCCGGCGAGGTGGTGCTGGAGGCGGGCAAGAAGCTCAACGCCCGCAACGCGCGCCTGATCGGCGAGAAGGGCACCCAGTTCCTCAAGGCGACCGACGAGGACCTCGTCGGCCAGTACATCGCCGAGGATCTCGTCAACCGGAAGACGGGCGAGATCTGGGCCGAGGCGGGCGACGAGATCTCCGACAAGCTCCTCAAGAGCCTGGAGGATGTCGGCGTCACCGAGCTGCCCGTGCTCGACATCGACCACGTCAATGTCGGCCCCTACATCCGCAACACGCTCGCCGTCGACAAGAACTCGGCGCGCGAGGGCGCGCTGTTCGACATCTACCGCGTCATGCGCCCCGGCGAGCCGCCGACGCTCGACACCGCGGAGGCGATGTTCCACTCGCTGTTCTTCGACGCCGAGCGCTACGACCTCTCCGCGGTCGGCCGCGTGAAGATGAACATGCGCCTCGACCTCGACGCCGCCGACACCGTGCGCACGCTCCGCAAGGAGGACATGCTCGCGGTCGTCAAGGCGCTCGTCGACCTGCGCGACGGCAAGGGCGAGATCGACGACATCGACCACCTCGGCAACCGCCGGGTGCGCTCGGTCGGCGAGCTCATGGAGAACCAGTACCGGCTGGGCCTCCTGCGCATGGAGCGCGCCATCAAGGAGCGGATGTCGTCCGTCGACATCGACACCGTGATGCCGCAGGACCTGATCAACGCCAAGCCCGCGGCCGCCGCCGTGCGCGAGTTCTTCGGCTCCTCGCAGCTCTCGCAGTTCATGGACCAGACGAACCCGCTCTCCGAGGTGACGCACAAGCGCCGCCTCTCGGCGCTCGGCCCGGGCGGCCTGACCCGCGAGCGCGCGGGCTTCGAGGTGCGCGACGTGCACCCGACGCATTACGGGCGCATCTGCCCGATCGAGACGCCGGAAGGCCCGAATATCGGCCTGATCAACTCGCTCGCCACCTTCGCGCGGGTGAACAAGTACGGCTTCATCGAGACGCCCTTCCGCCGCGTGAAGGACGGGGTCGTCACCGACGAGGTCGCCTACCTCTCCGCCATGGAGGAGGCGAAGTACTACGTCGCGCAGGCCAACGCCGTGATGGACGAGAACCGCAAGCTGACGGAGGACCTCGTGGTCTGCCGCCGCGCCGGCGAGGTCATCGTCGTCGGGCCCGAGCGCGTCGACCTCATGGACGTGAGCCCGAAGCAGCTCGTCTCGGTCGCCGCCGCCCTGATCCCGTTCCTCGAGAACGACGACGCCAACCGCGCCCTGATGGGCTCGAACATGCAGCGCCAGGCGGTGCCGCTGGTGCGCGCCGACGCGCCCTTCGTCGGCACCGGCATGGAGGCCGTCGTCGCCCGCGATTCGGGTGCGGCCATCGCCGCGCGCCGCGCCGGCATCGTCGATCAGGTGGACGCCACCCGCATCGTCATCCGCGCCACCGAGGAGACGGACGCGACGAAGCCCGGCGTCGACATCTACCGCCTGCAGAAGTTCCAGCGCTCCAACCCGTCGACCTGCATCACGCAGAAGCCGCTGGTGCGCGTCGGCGAGCCGGTCCGGAAGGGCGAGATCATCGCCGACGGCCCGTCCACCGAGTTCGGCGAGCTCGCGCTCGGCCGGAACGTGCTCGTCGCGTTCATGCCCTGGAACGGCTACAACTTCGAGGACTCGATCCTGCTCTCCGAGCGGATCGTGAAGGATGACGTGTTCACCTCGATCCACATCGAGGAATTCGAGGTGATGGCCCGCGACACCAAGCTCGGGCCGGAGGAGATCACCCGCGACATCCCGAACGTCTCGGAGGAGGCGCTCAAGAACCTCGACGAGGCCGGCATCGTCTATATCGGCGCCGAGGTCCATGCGGGCGACATCCTCGTCGGCAAGATCACGCCGAAGGGCGAGAGCCCGATGACGCCGGAGGAGAAGCTCCTGCGCGCCATCTTCGGCGAGAAGGCCTCGGACGTCCGCGACACCTCTCTGCGCGTGCCGCCGGGCGTCACGGGCACCATCGTCGAGGTGCGGGTGTTCAACCGGCACGGCGTCGACAAGGACGAGCGCGCCCAGGCCATCGAGCGCGAGGAGATCGAGCGCCTCGCCAAGGACCGGGACGACGAGCAGGCCATCCTCGACCGCAACACCTACGCGCGCCTCGCCGACGTCCTGATCGGCCAGTCGCCGATCGCGGGGCCGAAGGGCTTCAAGAAGGACACCACCCTCACCCGCGAGGGGCTGACCGACTACCCGCGCTCGCAATGGTGGCAATTCGCCGTCATCGACGACCGTCTCATGACCGAGATGGAGGCGATGCAGAAGCAGTACGACGAGTCGAAGAAGCGCCTCGAGCAGCGCTTCCTCGACAAGGTCGAGAAGCTGCAGCGGGGCGACGAGCTTCCGCCCGGCGTCATGAAGATGGTCAAGGTCTTCGTGGCGGTGAAGCGCAAGATCCAGCCCGGCGACAAGATGGCCGGCCGCCACGGCAACAAGGGCGTCGTGTCGCGCATCGTGCCCATCGAGGACATGCCGTTCCTGGAGGACGGGACGCATGCCGACATCGTGCTGAACCCGCTCGGCGTGCCGAGCCGCATGAATGTCGGCCAGATCCTGGAGACGCATCTGGGCTGGGCCGCCGCGGGCCTCGGCCGCAAGGTGGCCAAGGCGGTCGACGCCTACCTCAAGAGCCAGGACATCGAGCCCCTGCGCGAGGAGATGAAGAGCATCTACTCGCCCTCCGAGCTCGAGGGCCTGTCCGACGAGGATCTGGCGGAGGTCGGCCACAACCTCCGGCGCGGCGTGCCGATGGCGACCCCGGTCTTCAACGGCGCCAAGGAGGCCGACATCGAGGCGATGCTGGAGATGGCCGGTCTCGACCGGTCCGGCCAGTCGACCCTCTATGACGGGCGCACGGGCGAGCCTTTCGACCGCAAGGTGACGATGGGCTACATCTACATGCTGAAGCTGCACCACCTCGTGGACGACAAGATCCACGCCCGCTCGATCGGCCCCTACTCGCTGGTCACCCAGCAGCCGCTCGGCGGCAAGGCGCAGTTCGGCGGCCAGCGCTTCGGCGAGATGGAGGTCTGGGCGCTGGAGGCCTACGGCGCGGCCTACACGCTGCAGGAGATGCTCACGGTGAAGTCGGACGACGTGGCCGGCCGCACCAAGGTCTACGAGGCGATCGTCCGCGGGGACGACACGTTCGAGGCGGGCATCCCCGAATCGTTCAACGTGCTCGTCAAGGAGATGCGCTCGCTCGGCCTCAACGTCGAGCTCACCTCCTCGAAGCGCGACGCGGCCAACGACCAGATCGAGCCGCCGGCGGACGCCGCCGAGTAGGGCGCGGTCCAAGGAGGGCACGGCCCAAGGAGGGCACGGCCCGAGTCGGGCACGGTCCACGACACCTCCCGTGCCGGCGAGACCGGCACGGTCCGAGCGGGGAGGGGCGGGGCCTCCCGACGATGTTCACGGCCAGCGGCGCCCCGGCAGGGCGCTGCGCCGCTTGTTTCAAGGCGCGGCTTCCCGGGCGCGGGGCGGCGCTCATCAAGGAGTAGATCATGAACCAAGAGGTCATGAATCTTTTCAACCAGCAGGCCCAGCCGCAGAGCTTCGACCAGATCAAGATCTCGATCTCGTCGCCCGAGAAGATCCTCTCCTGGTCCTACGGCGAGATCAAGAAGCCCGAGACGATCAACTACCGGACGTTCAAGCCCGAGCGTGACGGCCTGTTCTGCGCGCGCATCTTCGGGCCGATCAAGGACTACGAGTGCTTGTGCGGCAAGTACAAGCGCATGAAGTACAAGGGCGTCATCTGCGAGAAGTGCGGCGTCGAAGTCACCCTCGCGCGCGTCCGGCGCGACCGGATGGGCCATATCGAGCTGGCTGCCCCCGTCGCCCATATCTGGTTCCTGAAGTCGCTGCCGAGCCGCATCGGCCTCCTGCTCGACATGGCGCTGAAGGACCTCGAGCGGATCCTCTACTTCGAATCCTACTGCGTCATCGAGCCAGGCCTCACCCCCCTCAAGGAGCGCCAGCTCCTGTCGGAGGAGGAGTACCTGCGCGCGCAGGAGGAGTACGGCGAGGATTCCTTCACCGCGATGATCGGCGCGGAGGCGATCCGGCGCATCCTGCAGGAGCTCGACCTCGACAAGATCGCGGGCGACCTGCGCGAGGAGATCGCCACCACCACCTCCGAGCTGAAGCCCAAGAAGCTCCTCAAGCGCCTCAAGATCATCGAGGCGTTCCAGATGTCGGGCAACAAGCCCGAATGGATGATCCTGACCGTGGTGCCGGTGATCCCGCCGGACCTGCGCCCGCTCGTCCCCCTCGACGGCGGCCGCTTCGCCACGTCCGATCTCAACGACCTGTACCGGCGCGTCATCAACCGCAACAACCGCCTCAAGCGGCTGATCGAGCTGCGCGCGCCCGACATCATCATCCGCAACGAGAAGCGGATGCTGCAGGAGGCGGTTGACGCGCTGTTCGACAACGGCCGCCGCGGCCGCGTCATCACGGGCGCCAACAAGCGCCCGCTGAAGTCGCTCGCCGACATGCTGAAGGGCAAGCAGGGCCGCTTCCGCCAGAACCTGCTGGGCAAGCGCGTCGACTATTCGGGCCGCTCGGTCATCGTGGTCGGCCCGGAGCTGAAGCTGCACCAGTGCGGCCTGCCCAAGAAGATGGCGCTCGAGCTGTTCAAGCCCTTCATCTACGCGCGCCTCGACGCCAAGGGCTTCTCCGCCACCGTCAAGCAGGCGAAGAAGCTCGTCGAGAAGGAGAAGCCCGAGGTCTGGGACATCCTCGACGAGGTGATCCGCGAGCATCCCGTGATGCTCAACCGCGCCCCGACGCTCCACCGCCTCGGCATCCAGGCCTTCGAGCCGAAGCTGATCGAGGGCAAGGCGATCCAGCTGCACCCGCTCGTCTGCGCGGCGTTCAACGCCGACTTCGACGGCGACCAGATGGCCGTGCACGTCCCCCTGAGCCTCGAGGCTCAGCTGGAGGCGCGCGTCCTCATGATGTCGACGAACAACATCCTGCACCCGGCCAACGGTCAGCCGATCATCGTGCCGAGCCAGGACATCGTTCTCGGCCTCTACTACCTGTCGATCGTCGCCGAGGGCGCGCCGGGCGAGTTCAAGCCGGGCAACACCCAGAACCCGATGCAGGGCGTCTACGGCAATATCGGCGAGTTGGAGCACGCGCTCGCGGCCAAGGCCGTCTCGCTGCACTCCAAGATCAAGTGGCGCTGGAAGGGCATCGGCCCCGACGGCGAGCCCCTGACCAAGACCTACGACACCACGCCCGGCCGCGTGATCCTCTCCGGCGTGCTGCCGCTGCACCGGAAGGTCCCCTTCGACGTCGTCAACAAGCTGATGACGAAGAAGGAGATCTCCGCGATGATCGACACCGTCTACCGCCATTGCGGTCAGAAGGAGTCGGTGATCTTCTGCGACCGGATCATGGCGCTCGGCTTCAGCCACGCGTTCAAGGCCGGCATCTCGTTCGGCAAGGACGACATGGTCGTGCCGGACAACAAGTGGTCGATCGTCGAGGATACCCGCACGCTCGTGAAGGATTACGAGCAGCAGTACAATGACGGCCTGATCACCCAGGGCGAGAAGTACAACAAGGTCGTCGACGCCTGGGCGAAGTGCTCGGACAAGCTGGCCGCCGAGATGATGGGCCGGATCTCCTCCGTCCAGAAGGACGAGAACGGCGCCGACAAGCAGGTCAACTCGATCTACATGATGAGCCACTCGGGCGCTCGCGGCTCGCCGGCTCAGATGAAGCAGCTCGCGGCGATGCGCGGCCTGATGGCCAAGCCCTCCGGCGAGATCATCGAGACGCCGATCATCTCGAACTTCAAGGAGGGCCTCGACGTTCTCGAGTACTTCAACTCGACCCACGGCGCCCGCAAGGGTCTCGCGGACACGGCGCTGAAGACCGCGAACTCGGGCTACCTGACCCGCCGCCTCGTCGACGTCGCCCAGGACGCCGTGATCCGCGAGAAGGATTGCGGCACCGAGAACGGCATCCGCATGCGGGCGATCATCGATGCGGGCCAGGTCGTGGCCCCGCTCGCCACCCGCATCCTCGGCCGCGCGGCGGCGGAGGACCTCGTGGCTGCCGACGGTACCGTGATCGTGGCCACCGGCGAGACCATCGAGGAGCGGCACCTGCCGGCGATCACCGCCGCCGGCATCCAGGAGGTGAAGATCCGCTCCGTGCTCGTCTGCGCGACGAAGAGCGGCGTCTGCGCCACCTGCTACGGGCGCGACCTCGCCCGCGGCACGCCCGTCAACATGGGCGAGGCCGTCGGCGTCATCGCGGCGCAGTCGATCGGCGAGCCGGGCACGCAGCTCACGATGCGCACCTTCCACATCGGCGGTGCGGCCCAGATCGCGGATTCGTCCTTCATCGAGTCGAGCTTCGAGGGCACGATCAAGATCCGCAACCGGGCGCTCGCCCGGAACTCGGACGGCGACCTCATCGCCACCGGCCGCAACGTGGCCGTGGTGATCGTCGGCTCCGACGGGACCGAGCGCGCCGTGCACCGTCTCCAGTACGGCGCCAAGGTGCGGATCGACGAGGGCGACAAGGTCAAGCGCGGCCAGCGCATCGCGGAGTGGGACCCCTACACCCGTCCGATCCTCACGGAGAGCGACGGCGTGGTGGCCTACGAGGATCTCTACGATGGCCAGTCCATCACCGAGACCACCGACGAGTCGACCGGCATCGCCAAGCGCGTCGTCATCGACTGGCGCGGCTCGGCCCGCACGGCCGACCTCAAGCCCGCGATGGTGATCCACGACGACACCGGCAAGCCGATCAAGCTGCCGCGGGGCTCCGAGGCCCGCTACTTCCTGCCCGTCGACGCCATCATCGGCTTCGATCCCGGCGCGAAGGTGAAGGCCGGCGACATCCTCGCCCGCGTCTCCACGGACTCGGCCAAGACCCGCGACATCACCGGCGGTCTGCCGCGGGTGGCGGAGCTGTTCGAGGCGCGTCGCCCGAAGGACGCGGCGATCATCGCCGAGAAGTCGGGCACGATCGCCTTCGGGCGGGACTACAAGAACAAGCGCCGCCTGACGCTGACGCCCCATGACGGGACGGACGCGGTCGAGTACCTGATCCCCAAGGGCAAGCACATCCACCTGCAGGACGGGGACGTGGTGGAGCTCGGCGACTACATCGTCGACGGCAACCCGGCGCCCCACGACATCCTGGCGATCAAGGGCGTCGAGGAACTCGCCGCCTACCTCGTCAACGAGATCCAGGAGGTCTACCGGCTCCAGGGCGTGTCGATCAACGACAAGCACATCGAGGTCATCGTCCGGCAGATGCTGCAGAAGGTGGAGATCACCGACGGCGGCGATTCGGAGATCCTGACGGGCGACCAGATCGACCGGACGGAGTTCGCGGAGATCAACGACAAGCTGATCGCGGAGGGCAAGAAGCCGGTCCAGGGCGTCCCCGTCCTGCTCGGCATCACCAAGGCCTCGCTGCAGACGAAGTCGTTCATCTCGGCGGCCTCGTTCCAGGAGACCACCCGCGTCCTCACGGAGGCGGCGGTCAACGGCAAGGTCGACACGCTGGAAGGCCTGAAGGAGAACGTGATCGTGGGCTCGCTGATCCCGGCGGGCACGGGCTCGCTCGCGGCGGACATCCGCGCCGTGGCGCGCCGCCGCGACACCCTCATCCTGCAGCAGCGCGCGGCCGAGAGCGGCGCGATGGCGGTCGGGGAACTGCCCGCGGCCGAGTGAGCGGCCCAGCGGAAAGATGCGGGGGGAGGGCGGTCCGCAAGGGCCGCCCTTTCTCGTTCCGGACAGGGCTCGACCGCGCGGACAGGTCCCGGATTCCGCATTCCCCGAATCGACGCGGGCCTCTCCGTGCCCGCCCTCCCCGGGGGAGCATCCGGCTCCATGACCCGGTCCGCCCGCGAACGCGGACGCGCCGGACAGCCGCGACGATCGAGATCGCGCCGTGCTCACCCGACATTAACGCCTCCGCACCGGAAGAAGCTGGCCCCGACCGGTTGACGTCCGGCCCCAGCGCGCGTAGAAGCGCGCCACTCCGGTCGATCGCACGCCGCAGACGGGTCGAAGTTTCACGCTTCCCACCGTCGCCATGCCGACCTGAGGCTCACATCGCCTGACGCCAGTCAGATCAGTAGGTACGAGCGCGCCTGCTAAGGGACGTGTTCCTCTGCCGACAGCGCGCCACGGGTCCTGACCGACCCCTGGCGCATATTCGTTTTGCGGCCCCGTCACCGGGCCTGAGGAAGAGGGCAGAGAATGCCGACGATCAACCAGCTGATCGCCCAGCCGCGTAAGGCGCAGAAGGCCCGCAACAAGGTGCCGGCCCTCGATGCCTGCCCGCAGAAGCGCGGCGTCTGCACCCGCGTCTACACCACGACTCCGAAGAAGCCGAACTCGGCGCTCCGCAAGGTCGCGAAGGTCCGTCTCACCAACGGCTTCGAGGTGATCGGCTACATCCCCGGCGAGGGCCACAACCTTCAGGAGCATTCCGTGGTCATGATCCGCGGCGGCCGCGTGAAGGACCTTCCGGGCGTGCGCTACCACATCCTGCGCGGCGTGCTCGACACGCAGGGCGTCAAGAACCGCAAGCAGCGCCGCTCCAAGTACGGCGCCAAGCGTCCGAAGTAAGACTTTCGCGCATCCCGTAAGGATGTCGCCGGCTTCACCGGAAGCTCAAGGCGGCCTGCGCGGGATGGTTTGATGGCAAGAGAAGACCGAACGGAGCGCGCGCATGTCCCGCCGCCACAGTGCCGAGAAGCGTGAGATCATCCCCGACGCCAAGTACGGCGACATCGTGCTGACCAAGTTCATGAATTCGATCATGTACGAGGGCAAGAAGTCGGTCGCCGAGTCGATCGTGTACGGCGCCTTCGACATCGTCGAGAACCGCGCCCGCGCCAACCCGATCGAGGTGTTCCGCGCCGCGCTCGACAACGTCGCTCCGATGATCGAGGTCCGCTCCCGCCGCGTCGGCGGCGCGACCTACCAGGTCCCCGTCGAGGTCCGCACCGAGCGCCGCCAGGCCCTCGCGATCCGCTGGCTGATCCAGGCCGCCCGGGCCCGCAACGACCGCACCATGGTCGAGCGCCTCTCGGCCGAGCTCCTCGACGCCGCCAACAACCGCGGCAACGCCGTCAAGAAGCGGGAAGACACGCACCGGATGGCCGAGGCCAACCGCGCCTTCTCGCACTACCGCTGGTAAGCGGCTCACCCCTTCTTCGGAGTCACCCCGATGCCCCGCACGCACGCGATCGAGGACTACCGCAACTTCGGCATCATGGCCCACATCGATGCCGGCAAGACCACGACGACCGAGCGGATCCTCTACTACACCGGCAAGTCCCATAAGATCGGCGAGGTCCACGAGGGCGCCGCGACGATGGACTGGATGGAGCAGGAGCAGGAGCGTGGCATCACGATCACCTCGGCTGCGACGACCTGCTTCTGGCGCGAGAAGCGCCTGAACATCATCGACACGCCCGGCCACGTCGACTTCACGATCGAGGTGGAGCGGAGCCTGCGCGTGCTCGACGGCGCCGTCTGCGTGCTCGACGGCAACCAGGGCGTCGAGCCCCAGACCGAGACCGTGTGGCGCCAGGCCGACAAGTACGACGTGCCGCGCGTCGTGTTCGTCAACAAGATGGACAAGATCGGCGCCGACTTCTTCAAGTGCGTCGCCGACATCATCGACCGCGTCGCCGGCAAGCCCGTCTGCCTGCAGCTGCCGATCGGCTCCGAGTCGAACTTCCAGGGCGTGATCGACCTCATCAAGATGAAGGCGATCGTCTGGTCGGGCGAGGCGCTCGGCGCGAACTTCAACGAGACCGAGATCCCGGCCGACCTCCAGGATCAGGCCGTCGAGTACCGCACCAAGCTGATCGAGGCCTGCGTCGAGCTCGACGACGACGCCATGACCGCCTACCTCGACGGCCAGGAGCCGGACGAGGAGACGATGCGCCGGCTCGTGCGCAAGGCCGTGCAGCTGCGCGCCTTCCACCCGGTGCTCTGCGGCTCGGCCTTCAAGAACAAGGGCGTGCAGCCGCTCCTCGACGCCGTCGTCGACTACCTGCCCTCGCCCGCCGACCGCGGCGAGATCAAGGGCATCGACTACAAGACCGAGGAAGAGGTGGTCCGCCACCCGACCGACGCCGATCCCTTCTCCATGCTCGCCTTCAAGATCATGGACGATCCCCATGTCGGCACGATCACCTTCTGCCGCGTCTATTCGGGCAAGGTCGATTCCGGCGCCAACGTGATCAACTCGACCCGCGACAAGAAGGAGCGGGTGGGGCGGATGCTCCTGATGCACGCGAACAACCGCGAGGACATCAAGGAAGCCTTCGCCGGCGACATCGTGGCGCTGGCCGGCCTCAAGGACACCCGTACCGGCGACACCCTGTGCGACCCGATCAAGGCCGTGATCCTGGAGCGCATGGAGTTCCCGGAGCCCGTCATCGAGATCGCCGTCGAGCCGAAGTCGAAGGCCGACCAGGAGAAGCTCGGCATCGCGCTCTCGAAGCTCGCCGCCGAGGACCCGTCCTTCCGCGTCTCGACCGACCAGGAATCCGGCCAGACCATCCTCAAGGGGATGGGCGAGCTGCACCTCGACATCAAGGTCGACATCCTGCGCCGCACCTACAAGGTCGACGCGAATATCGGCCAGCCGCAAGTCGCCTACCGCGAGAAGCTGACCCGCCGCACCGAGATCGACTACACGCACAAGAAGCAGACCGGCGGAACCGGCCAGTTCGCCCGCGTGAAGTTCGTCGTCGAGCCGAACGAGCCGGGCAAGGGCTTCGAGTTCGAGTCGAAGATCGTCGGCGGCGCGGTGCCCAAGGAGTACATCCCGGGCGTCGAGAAGGGCCTCAACTCGGTCCTCGGTGCCGGCATCCTGGCGGGCTTCCCCGTGGTCGACATCAAGGTTGAGCTGATCGACGGCGCCTACCACGACGTCGACTCCTCGGCTCTCGCCTTCGAGATCGCGTCCCGCGCGGCGCTCCGCGAGGCCCTGCAGAAGGGCGGCTCGGTGCTGCTCGAGCCGGTGATGAAGGTCGAGGTCGTGAGCCCCGAGGATTACACGGGCTCGGTCATCGGCGACCTGAACTCGCGGCGCGGCCAGATCCAGGGCCAGGACATGCGCGGCAACGCCAACGTCATCAACGCGATGGTGCCGCTCGCCAACATGTTCGGCTACGTGAACAACCTGCGCTCGATGTCCCAGGGCCGCGCGAACTTCACGATGCAGTTCGACCATTACGAGGAAGTGCCGCGCGGCGAGGCGGACAAGGTGATCGCCAAGTACGCCTGACGGCCCGAGGGGCCTCCAAGGCTCCTCCCGATCTTCCGCCGGCCCACGGGCCGGCACCTCAACCCGATGCGGCGCCGGATTGCCGGCCTGCCGCACCCCTAGGAACCCGACGGAGGCGACCATGGCCAAAGAGAAGTTTTCGCGCACGAAGCCGCACTGCAACATTGGGACGATCGGCCACGTCGACCATGGCAAGACGTCCCTGACGGCGGCGATCACGAAGGTTCTGGCGGAGTCGGGCGGGGCGACCTTCACGGCCTACGACCAGATCGACAAGGCGCCGGAGGAGAAGGCGCGCGGCATCACGATCTCGACGGCGCACGTGGAGTACGAGACCACGAACCGGCACTACGCGCACGTCGACTGCCCCGGCCACGCGGATTACGTGAAGAACATGATCACGGGTGCCGCCCAGATGGACGGCGCCATCCTGGTGGTCTCGGCCGCCGACGGCCCGATGCCGCAGACGCGCGAGCACATCCTGCTGGCCCGCCAGGTCGGCGTGCCGGCGCTGGTGGTGTTCCTCAACAAGGTCGACATGGTCGACGACGAGGAGCTTCTCGAGCTGGTGGAGCTTGAGGTGCGCGAGCTTCTCTCGAAGTACGACTTCCCCGGCGACGACATCCCGATCACCAAGGGCTCGGCGCTGATGGCGCTGGAGGACAAGGAGCCCAAGATCGGCAAGGAGGCGGTGCTGGCGCTGATGGCGACGGTCGACAGCTACATCCCGCAGCCGGAGCGTCCGATCGACATGCCGTTCCTGATGCCGATCGAGGACGTGTTCTCGATCTCGGGCCGCGGCACGGTGGTGACGGGTCGGGTGGAGCGCGGCATCATCAAGGTCGGCGAGACGGTGGAGATCGTGGGCATCCGCGCCACCCAGACCACCACGGTGACCGGCGTCGAGATGTTCCGCAAGCTGCTCGACCAGGGCCAGGCGGGCGACAACGTCGGCGTGCTGCTGCGCGGCACCAAGCGCGAGGACGTGGAGCGCGGCCAGGTCGTGTGCAAGCCGGGTTCGGTGAAGCCGCACACCAAGTTCAAGGCCGAGGCCTACATCCTGACCAAGGAGGAGGGCGGGCGCCACACGCCGTTCTTCACCAACTACCGCCCGCAATTCTAC
>NZ_SMNT01000105.1 GCF_004348265.1 Methylobacterium segetis | reverse complement strand
CCGCCGGAGGGGAACTCACGTCGATCAGCCCATGTCCGCCCGCCATCCCATCATCTCGGTGACCGGCTCCTCTGGGGCCGGGACCACCTCCGTCCGCAACACCTTCGAGCAGATCTTCCGCCGCGAGGACGTGAGCGCCGTCTATATCGAGGGCGACGCCTTCCACGCCTTCGACCGGGAGAGCATGCGGGCGAAGATGGCGGCCGAGCCGACGCTGAGCCATTTCGCGCCCCGCGCCAATCTGCTCCCGGAACTGGAGGAGGTGTTCCGCACCTACAGCGAATCCGGCAGCGGCCGCACCCGGCACTACGCCCACGACGCCGCGGACGCGGCGAAGTTCGGCGCCCCGCCCGGGACCTTCAGCGCCTGGGAGGATTTCCCGCCGGGCTCCGACCTCCTGTTCTACGAGGGCCTGCACGGCTGCGTCGTCAACGAGAGCGTCGACATCGCCCGCTACGCCGACCTCAAGATCGGCGTGGTGCCGGTGATCAACCTCGAATGGATCCAGAAGCTGCACCGGGACCGCTCGTTCCGCGGCTACTCGACGGAGGCGGTCACCGACGTGATCCTGCGCCGGATGCCCGATTACGTGCAGACGATCTGCCCGCAATTCTCCTGGACGGACATCAACTTCCAGCGGGTGCCGACGGTGGACACCTCGAACCCCTTCAT
Organism: Methylobacterium segetis; assembly: GCF_004348265.1. GTDB lineage: Bacteria > Pseudomonadota > Alphaproteobacteria > Rhizobiales > Beijerinckiaceae > Methylobacterium > Methylobacterium segetis. The sequence continues at coordinate 23,151 of NZ_SMNT01000105.1, read as the reverse complement.
CGCCCGCTGGATCCCGACGGCCGACGAGTCGATGGTCGTGATCCGCTTCAAGGACCCGAAGGGGATCGACTTCTCGTATCTCGTCTCGATGATCCACGACAGCTTCATGAGCCGGGCCAATTCCATCGTGATCCCGGGCGGCAAGCTCGACCTCGCGATGCAGCTCATCCTGACGCCGATCATCATGCAGCTCGTCGAGCGCCGCCGCCGCCTCGCCTGACCCCCTGCGGCACGGGCGCCATACCCGAATGGCGAACTTCCCGTCGGAGGCCGCCTCAAGCATGATGCCGCGGTGCGAGAGACGCCCGCGGTCCCCAACCTTTCAGGACCCCGTTCTGCCCATGACGAGCCCCATCATCGCGCCCTCGATCCTCTCGGCCGACTTCGCCAAGCTCGGCGAGGAGGTGCGCGCCGTCGACGCGGCCGGCGCCGACTGGATCCATCTCGACGTGATGGACGGGCATTTCGTGCCGAACCTCACCTTCGGCCCCCCGGTGATCAAGGCCCTGCGCCGGCACTCGCGCAAGGTCTTCGACGTCCACCTGATGATCGCCCCGGCCGACCCCTACCTCGCCGCCTTCGCGGAGGCGGGCGCCGACATCATCACGGTCCACGCGGAGGCCGGCCCCCACCTGCACCGCTCGCTCCAGACCATCCGGGGCCTCGGCAAGCGCGCCGGCCTCGCCCTCAATCCCGGCACGCCGGCCGCAATGGTCGAGCCCCTCCTCGAGATGATCGACCTCGTCCTCGTCATGACGGTCAATCCCGGCTTCGGCGGCCAGAGCTTCATCGGCAGCGCGCTCGAGACCGTCTCGCGGGTGCGGGCGATGGCGGCGGGCCGCGCCCTCGACATCGAGGTCGACGGCGGCATCGGCCCCGAGACGGTGACCCGGGCCGCCTCCGCGGGCGCCAACGTGTTCGTGGCCGGCAACGCCGTCTTCCGGGACGGGCCGGAGCATTACGCCCGCCACATCGCGGCGATCCGCGCCGGGGCCGGGGGGAGTGCCCTGTCGTGTTGAGGGCCCTGATCTTCGACGTCGACGGGACGCTCGCCGAGACGGAGGACCTGCACCGGCAGGCCTTCAACCGCGCCTTCGCGGATCTCGGGCTGCCCTGGCGCTGGGACCCGCCCCTCTACGCCGACCTGCTGACCGTGATGGGCGGCAAGGAGCGCCTCCTCCACTACATCGAGACCGCCCAGGCCGACGCGGCGGAGGCGCTGCGCGCCCGCCTGCCGGAGATCCACGACCTCAAGACGCGCCATTACGGGGACCTCGTCGTGAGCGGCGCGCTGGGGCTGCGCCCCGGCATCGCCCGGCTCCTGGCGGAGGCGCGCGCCGAGGGCGTCGGGCTCGCGGTCGCCACGACCACGAGCCGGCCGAACGTCGACCGGCTCGTCGAGGTCAACTTCCCGCGGGGCGCGAGCCCCTTCGACGTGATCGCCTGCGGCGACGAGGCGGCCCGCAAGAAGCCCGCGCCCGACGTGTTCGAGCTCGCGCTCCGCCGCCTCGGCGTGGGGCCTGAGGAGGCCGTCGCCTTCGAGGATTCGGCCGCCGGCATCCGCTCGGCCCTCGATGCGGGCCTGCCGGTGGTCGCCACGCGCAGCCGCTACACCGAGAGCCACCGCCTCGACGGCGCCTTCTCGGCCCTCTCCGACCTCGGCGAGCCCGGCCGCCCGCACCGTCACATCGCCGGCCTCGAATGGCCGGGCGGCGTCGTGACGCTCGCCGCCCTCAGGGAGTGGCACGCCCGCCGCGAGAGCGCGGCCGCCTGACCCCCGGCGCCGCCTCGTCCCCGCCTGCCTTCCGCGGGAACAGCGTCGCCCCCGCGAGCGCGCCGAGGGCCGCCGCGACGCCGAGCCGGAGCCAGCCCCGGCCCGCCCCCGGGCGGTTCCCGGCCCCTGGCCCGCCTCCGTCCCTCTCCGATCGCCGCTCGGGCGCCCGTCCCGTCATCGCTCGCGTTGCCTCCCGCCGGGGCGCCGGCCTATAACCGCGCTCTTCCCAACGCGGCGACGTCGAGGATGGGGCCGGGTGGCGGTCGCCTTTCTCCGTCGCGAACGAACCGACAAGGTCACGCCATGGCCGGCCATTCCCAGTTCAAGAACATCATGCACCGCAAGGGCCGGGTGGACGCCGTCCGCTCGAAGGTCTTCGGCAAGCTCGCCCGCGAGATCACGGTGGCGGCCAAGCTCGGCACGCCCGATCCCGCCATGAACCCGCGCCTGCGCGCCGCGATCCTCGCGGCCCGGGCCGAGAACATGCCCAAGGACAACATCGAGCGCGCCATCAAGAAGGCGGCCGGTGGCGAGGGCGAGAATTACGAGGAGATCCGCTACGAGGGCTACGGCCCGGGCGGGGCCGCCCTCATCGTCGAGGCGCAGACCGACAACCGCAACCGCACCGCCTCGGACGTGCGCTCGGCCTTCACCAAGTCCGGCGGCAGCCTCGCCGAGACCGGCGCCGTCGCCTTCCTGTTCGACCGGGTCGGCCTCGTCGCCTTCCCGGCGTCCGTGGCCGATGCCGACACGATGCTGGAGGCCGCGATCGAGGCGGGCGCCGACGACGTGCGCTCGGACGAGCACGGCCACGAGATCACCTGCGCGCAGGACGCCTACGGCGAGGTGACGAAGGCGCTCGAGGCCCGCTTCGGCGAGCCGAGCCGCACCGCCCTCGTCTGGAAGGCGCAGACCACGATCGAGGTCGACGACGAGACCGGCGAGAAGCTGATCCGCCTCGTCGAGGTGATCGAGGACCAGGACGACGTCCAGAACGTCTACGTCAACTTCGCCCTCTCCGAGGCGCTGATGGCGAAGCTCGCGGCGTGATGGGCCGTCCCCGCGCCGCCGCGTTCCCCGCGCTGGCGCGGGCGATCACAGGTTCGTAGGGGCCGAGGCGGGCCGCGGTCGGGGACTTGCCTTCCGCGGCGCGTAGGACAAAATTCGGACCCGGCTCAGGTGAGAACGGCCCGGCGACCGCGATGAAGAAGGCCCAGCACGTCATCTCGCGTCCCGGCGGCCGCTGGAGCGTCCGCGCGTCGGGGGCGGCGCGCGCCTCCCGCATCTTCGCCACGCAGGCCGAGGCGATCCGCTACGCGCGCGAGCGGGCTCGCGAGGAGGGGGCGGATCTCTACGTCCATCGTCGGGACGGCACGATCAGCACCCGGGATCGATACGGCGTCGGATCGGAGGCGACGCGCGGCTGAAGGAACGCGGCGCGTGCCGTTCGAGACGAACGTCTTCGTCAACTGTCCGTTCGACGATGCCTATCTGCCGCTCCTGCGGCCGCTGCTCTTCTGCGTGCTGGATCTCGGCTACGAACCCAGGATCGCCCTGGAGCGCCTGAATTCGGGCGAGCCGCGCATCGAGAAGATCGTCGCGCTCATCCGCGAATCTCGGTTCGGCATCCACGATCTGTCGCGGATCCAGGCGACGCGCAAGGGCGAGTATTATCGGCTGAACATGCCGTTCGAACTGGGACTCGATGTCGGCTGCCGCCTCTACGGCGCCGAGGCGTTCCGCTCCAAGAAGTGCCTGATCCTCGAGGCCGAGCGATACCGCTATCAGGCCGCTCTGTCCGACCTGTCGAACTCCGACATCGCCGTGCACGGCAACGAGCCGCTCAGCGTGCTCAGCGAGGTCCGGAACTGGCTCGCGACCGAGGAGAACCTGAGCGCTCCCGGCCCTTCGGCGATGTGGGACCGGTTCAACGACTTCGTCGCCGACAACTACGATGCCTTAACGGAGCGCGGCTACTCGGACCGGGATGTCGAGCGACTGCCCATCCCCGAACTGCTCACGGGAATGCGGCAGTGGGTGGCGGCGCATCCTGCGAACCGCTAGGGTCCGCCGCATCAGGAGAGACCCCATGAATGCCCCCGTCCGCATCCTCGGCATCGATCCGGGCCTGCGCCGCACCGGCTGGGGCGTGATCGAGGCGGCCGGTTCCAAGCTCGCCTATGTGGGCTGCGGCGTCATCACCTCGGACGGGGACCTGCCGTTGGCGCTGCGCCTGCGCGAGCTCTACGAGGGCATCACCCGCACCGTCGAGGCGTTCCGGCCCGACGAGGTCTCGGTGGAGGAGACCTTCGTCAACAAGGACGCGCAGGCGACGCTGAAGCTCGGCCACGCCCGCGCCGTCGCCCTGCTCGTGCCGGCGCTCGCCGGCGTCCCCGTCTTCGAGTACGCGGCCAACCTCATCAAGAAGACGGTCGCGGGCTCCGGCCACGCCGAGAAGGTGCAGATCCAGGCGATGGTGAAGTTCCTGCTGCCCAAGGCCGAGTTCAAGCTCGCCGACGCGGCGGACGCGCTCGCCATCGCCATCACCCACGCCAACCATCGCGGCGCGCACGCCCTCAAGAGCCGGCACCTGCCGGCGGGCGTCGGCGGCCCGGCGGCGGCCCGGATCGCCGCCGCGCTCGCCCGCGGCTGAGGGCCGGCTACTCCACTGCCTTGAACTCGCCCTCGAGGCGCAGCGACACCTCGTCGCCGAGCACGGGCAGGAAGGCGTTGATGCCGAAATCCGAGCGCTTGAGCACCGTGCGCCCGTCGAAGCCCACCGTGTACGTCTTGTCGACGGGGCTGATCCCGGCCTGGTTGAAGGTCGCGTCGAAGGAGACGGGCTTCGTCACGCCGCGCAGGGTGAGGTCGCCGTTGACCCGGGCCGTGGTCGGGCTCGTCGGCTCCACCGAGGTGGAGGTGAAGGTCGCGGTCGGGAATTTCGCCGCGTCGAAGAAGTCCGGCGTCTTCAGGTGCTGGTTGAGCTTGTCGTTGAGGCCGTTGACGCTGTCGATCCCGATCGTGACCGTGATCCGGCTCTTTCCCGGCTCCTTCGGGTCGAGTTGGGCCTGCGCCGCCACGTCGGTGATCTGGCCGTAATAGGTCGAGTAGCCGAGGTGACTCACCGACCACGTGATCTTGCCGTGGGCGGGATCGAGCCGGTAGGCGCCGGGGCGCACCTGCGTCGGGTCGGCGGTCGGCGCCCCCGCATTCTCCGCCGCGGCGGGGCCGGCGAGGATGAGGGCGGCGGCGAGGCCGGCAACGGCACGGAAGGGGAGGGGCGCGGTCTGGCGCATCGGGCTGTCGCTCGAATCGTCGGGTGGCTCTGCCCCGGTCGGGGCGCGGACCTTGATTTCACGAACCCACCGGCGGCTCAAGGCCGCGTTGGCGACAGGACCCGGAACCCTGTAGGGCATCCGGCAGGACGGGACGGACGGCTCGATGATCGGGAAGCTCAGGGGCTTGGTGGATTCCTACGGCGAGGATTTCGTCATCCTCGACGTGAACGGCGTCGGCTACGTGGTGCATTGCTCGGCCCGCACGCTGCAGCGGCTGCCGCAGCCCGGCGAGGCGGCGGAGCTCTCGATCGAAACCCATGTCCGCGAGGACATGATCCGCCTCTACGGCTTCCGCTCGGACGCGGAGCGGGAGTGGTTCCGCCTGCTCCAGACCGTGCAGGGCGTCGGCAGCCGCGTGGCGCTCGGCGTGCTCTCGGTGCTCGAGCCGGCCAACCTCGCCACCGCCATCGCCACGGGCGACAAGGGCGCCATCGCCCGCGCCCCCGGCGTCGGGCCGCGGCTGGCCGCCCGGCTCGTCGCCGAACTCAAGGACAAGGCGCCCGCCTTCGCCCCCATCGACCCCGCCCTGATCGCGCTCACCGGGGCGGTCGAGGACCGCACCGCGCCCCAGCCGGTGGCGGACGCGATCTCGGCGCTCGTCAATCTCGGCTACCCCCAGGTCCAGGCCTCGGCCGCCGTCGCCGCCGCCATGAAGGGCGCGGGGGAGGGGGCGGAGGCGAAGACCCTGATCCGCCTCGGCCTGCGCGAGTTGGCCCGCTAGGCGCAGCCGGCCCCACTCGGCGCGGTCCGGCTGCGCCGAATCGGCTGCAGATGTGGCGTGCCCTGATCGGGGCCGCCAGGGCGTTTCGGGCCGGGCCGCCCCGCCCGAACCAGCGCGACCGCAATCCCTGAATGCAGCGGCTCCGGAGGCTGCCGAGTTCTGGCTGCAATCTCGTTGCCCGCCGGCCACAGGCCCGTCGGCCGGCCTCCCGGTTAACGACTCGTTAACCATTTGGCCCGGAATGCTTGCTTGCGCAACCGTTAACGGGACGGTTCGTGAGACGGCCGGGGCCAGTATAGCCCACGAATTTCGCAAGCATACAGCCCGGCCATCGGCATCAGACTGCAAGTGTTCCTCACAAGAACGGCCGCGCGCCCGCGCGTGAAGGCCGCGCGACGACGCTTGCCGATCATGGGGGTTGAGGGTGTACATTGTCGTCGACGAGCGGCACAGCGTTGCCGCGCATTACGTTGCTGGGTTCGGTGAGGAGGGCGTGCCCGCCCGCAGCCTCCCCGCACCGGATTTCCGGACCTGGCTCGACACGGCTCCGGCCCAGGATCTCGCCACGATCGACGGCTTCGTGCTCGGCGATTGCGCCGACCGCGCCACCTGCACCGCCGCGCTGCGCACCCTCTCGCGGGCGCCGATCATCGCGCTGAACGAGACCCGCTCCCTGGAGCAGACGCTGGCGCTCTTCACGGCCGGCATCGACGACGTGGTGCGCAAGCCCGTCCATGTCCGCGAGATCCTCGCCCGGGCGAGCGCGATCCGCCGCCGCATGAACCGGGGCGAGACCCGCGTCAGCGCGACGCCCGACCCGGGCGCCCGGCTCAGGGTCTACACGGACGGCCGCGATCCGGAGATCGACGGAACGAGCCTGATGCTGCCCCGGCGCGAGCGCACCATCCTCGAATACCTCGCGAGGAACCGCGGCCGCCCGGTGACGAAGAGCCAGATCTTCAACGCGGTCTACGCGCGCCACGAGACGGAGGTCGAGGAGAGCGTGGTCGAGGGCCACATCTCGAAGCTGCGCAAGAAGCTGCGCCAGCGCCTCGGCTACGATCCGATCGAGGCCAAGCGCCTCGCCGGCTACACCTTCGTCGGGTGAGGGCGCTCAACGAGAAAGGCCGCGCCCGTCCGGGCGCGGCCTTCGTCTCGCGGACCCGGCCTCGCCGGGATGATCCTACCGGAACAGCGAGAGCACGTTCTGGCTGCTCGAATTGGCGATGCTGAGCGCCTGGATCGCGAGCTGCTGCTGCGTCTGCAGGGCCTTCAGCTTCGTCGATTCCTCCTCGACATCCGCGTCGACCAGGATGCCGACCGTGCGGTCGTTGGCCTTCATCAGCGTGTCCACGAAGGTCTTCTGGCCGTCGATCTGGGTCTTGTTGGCGCCGAGCTTGGTGCCCGCATCCGTGACCTGCCCGATCGCCTTGTCGACCGCGTTGATGATGGCCCGGAGGTCGTCGTCGCCCTTGGTGCCGACGAGCTTCGAGATGTCGAACTTCGCGACCGTGAAGGCGCCCGACATGCCGGGCGCCGTGTAGGTGCCGGCATCGCTGTCGAGGATGCCCTTGCCGATCGTGGTGCCGGCATTGGTGCCGCTGGCCTGCAGGCCGGTGATGCTCGCGCCGCCGAAGCCGAAATCGATCGAGTTGTTGGCGGTGGTGTCGATCTGGAGCTTCGCGGTCGAGGCCGCGGCCGTGGTCTTGAACGTCAGGCGGCCCTGGGACTCGAGGCTCGCCGAGACCTTGTTCTTCAGGGTGGCGTCGCCCGCGATGGTGTTGTTGATCGCGTCGACGAACTCCTCGGTCGTCACCTTCGCGGTATCGCGGACGGCGGCCGTCAGGCTCGCCTTGTCGAGCGTGATCGTCGCGTTGCCGGAGGCCAGCGTGATCGTCAGCTCGGCCACGGCGGAGGTGAAATCCGCGGTCCCGCGGGTGCCGACGGCCGCGCCGGGGCGGAATCCGGCCGTTCCGGTCAGCGATTGGCTCGCGACGACCTGCGCCTCGGTCGCGGGCTTCGTGATGCTGGTGCCGGTCGCGTCGTAGAGCTTGATGCTGCCGACATCCACCTGGACGTAGGAGAAGTCGATCGTCCCGCTCGCATTGCGGGAGAAGCCGGCCACGACCTGCTGCTTGTCCTGGTAGGTCGTGGCGCTGGAATCCACCGAGATCCAGTTCTGGCCGCTGGAGACCGAGGAATCGGCGGTGGCCTTCATCTTGTTCTGGATGGCGGCGACCTCGGTCTGGACCTTGCCGCGGTCGACGCCGGGCGTCAGGGCGGTCTGCAGCTTGGCCCGCACGTTCTGCAGGTCGGTCAGGATCGAGTTGAGGCCGTTATAGGCGGTGTCGACCGCCGAGGAGCCGAGGCCGAGCGAGTCCTTGACGGCGCCGAGCGAGGCGTTGTCGGTGCGCACCGTGGTGGCGATCGACCAGTAGGCGGCGTTGTCGGAGGCGTTCGAGACGCGCTGTCCGGTCGAGACGCGGTTGCTCGTCATGTCGAGCTGCTGGTTGATGCCCTTGAGGGTCGTCAACGCGGTCATCGCGGAGATGTTGGTCAGGAGGCTGGTCACGGGAGACTCTTCCGGTGCTGGCGAGTTGGCAGGGCGGGTTCGGGGGCCGGGCTCTCACCGGGATAGCGGAACGGCCGACCGTCTCGGGCACGCCGAGGGGGCCTCGCGCTGACGCACTACACGTCCGGACTCGCACCGGATCAGCGGAAACGACATCATGTCCCTGGGTCCGGAGGACCCGTCCGCTGTGCCTGCATCGGCTACCATTCTCATGCCTGAGAATTCCTTCGCCGATGCCGCGACTATGCGGACGCCCCGTTATCAAGCGATTAAGCGGGCGGAGCCGGGCGCGTCCCGCCGCCCGCGCCTGTGGATGGGCCGGGCTTCCTAATCCGCGCCATCCTCGAAGGTGACGCCCGCGAACTCGCCCCGCCGCCAGCGCAGCCGCGCCCGGTGCGTCGTCAGGGCGTCCCCGGCAATGAGGAGGTCGAAGCGCTCGGGCAGCGCGATGCGCGGCGCGAGGCGGATCCGGGCGCCGGCGCGCGACAGGTCGTGGATCGTGCAGGCGACGAGGCGGTCGGGGCCGGCCACGATCCGGCCCTGCTGGATCACGCGACGACGCTTCACCGCGCGTGGACGCTCTCCCGCGCGCCCGGCGCGCTCCTCAGGATCTGCCATCCCACTGATCCGGTTACCGATTCCCGCCGCGCGGGAGGCGTCCCGCGCGGGCCATCCGCATGTGCGCGATCAACGTCCCGTCGTCCGGGCGAGGATCGCTTCGCGAGCGCGATCATCGCCGCGCCGGACGCGCCGTTAACCGGCCGTCAAGCATCGCGCTTCACGCTCCGTTAGGAAGAAGGTCACGCCCGGACACGCATCGTCCCATGTCGCGCCCCGCCGTCAAGCCCTCCGGCGTCGTCCCCCCGACCCGGGCGCAGCGCCCCCTCGCCGGCACCGTCACCCGTCGGCGAGCCCGCGAGGCGGCGGTGGAGCGGGCGGCGCTCGCCGGCCTCGGCCTCCTCGCCCTGACGGTCGGCGCGCTGGCCGGCTACGCCATCTCGACGGGCGCCCGGCCCTACGCGACGCGGGACGTGCTGCCCGCCCAGGCCGGCCCCTTCGCCTGGAAGACCGGCGTCGCCGCCGCCCGCCCGGTCGAGCCCGACCTCGACCCCCTCACCACCGGCTCGCTGCCCGAGCGCCCCATCGCCGAGCGGCCCGTCGCCGAGCGCCCGACCCTCCCGCCGCGGCCCGTCCCGGCCCCGCCGAGCGGCTACGTCCTGAGGCAGGTCTCGGGGGGGCAGGCCCTCCTCGAAGGCCGCGACGGGCTGCGGCAGGTCGCGGTCGGCAGCGTCCTGCCGGGAGCCGGCCGGGTGCTCTCCATCCGCGACACGGGCGCCGGCTGGGTCGTCATCACCACCGAGACCATCATCGGCCCGGCGCTGCTGTGACGGCCGCCCGTCGGCGACAGCCCCGGGCAAGGCTCGGGGCCTAGAGCGGGGGACGCCCCATCCGGCCCCTCGCGAGCGCGCAAGCCATGGCCGTCGCCCCCACCTCCCCGACCTCCCGCCCGCCCCTCGAGGCGCGCCCGTGACCGACACGCTGACGAGCTACCGCCTGATCGCGCGCGATCTCGCGGCGTCCACCAAGCGGACATCGGCCGACCCGGTCTTCGCGCGCGACACGCGCTACTACGCCGCCAGGATCGGGGCCGTAGCGTCGGCCGACGCCTTCCTCGCCGACCGGCGCCTCTACGGCTACGCCATGAAGGCGTTCGGCCTGGAGGACATGATCTACGCCAAGGCCTTCATGCGGAAGGTCCTCACCGAGGGCGTCGCCCCCGGGAGCTTCGCCAACCGCCTGGCCGACGACCGCTACGTCGCCTTCGCGAGCGCCTTCGACTTCACCCGAGGATTCTCCGCGCGGGGCACCGACGCGGCCCTGAAGAACGGCGCCCCGATCCCCGCGGCACCCGCCCGGCTCGGCGCCGCCTCCGGCCTTCCGGACACGACGGACCTGTCCGGCCGGGGGGAAGCGAGCTTCACGCTCGCGACGCAGGTCGACGCGCAGACCACGCGGTCCCTCACGATCCGGCTGAACGGGACGAGGCTCGCCGGCATCGCCGCGGACCCGTCGCGGGTGAGCCCCGGCGAGATCGCCGCCGCGGTGGCGGCGCAGATCGAGGCATCCGGCGAAGCCGGGCTCAAGGGCTTGGTCCAGGTCGGGCTCGGCCTGAAGAACACGCTGTTCTTCGAGACCACCGCCGCGACCCGCCCGCTCACCGGCGCCTCCTACCCCGCGGGCGGCGCGAACCGCACCCTCGCGATCCGCAACGCGGCGCCCTCGGAGGAGGGCCGGAAGGCGGTGGATGTCGGCTTCGGCACGATGCTCGGTCCCGACGCGCAGGTTCGCTCCGTCACCGACGCCTACCTGCGCCAGACCCTGGAGACGGAGGCCGGCGAGGCGGATACGGGTGTGCGCCTCGCCCTCTATTTCGCCCGCAAGGCCCCGAGCCTGACGAGCGCCTATCAGATCCTCGGCGATCCGGCCCTCGCCCAGGTCGCCAACACCATGCTCGGCCTGCCCGCCACGAGCGGGGTCGTGACGAGCGAGGCGCTCGCCCGCCGCGCGAGCCTGATCTCCGCGAAGATCGACCTCGCGAGCTTTCGGGATCCGGCCAAGCTCGACGCCTTCGTGCGGCGCTTCGCGGCGACCTGGGACGCGCGGAACGGCGCGACGCAGGCGCCGGTGCTCGCCCTGTTCGGCGTCTCGGGGAGCTGAGGGCGTGCAGAACGGCCTCTACGTCGCCCTCTCCAGCCAGCTCGCCCTGGAGAAGCGCCTCTCCACCACCGCGAACAACGTCGCCAACATGGCGAGCGCGGGCTACCGGGCCGAGGAGACGAAGTTCTCGGCCCTGCTGGCACAGGCGAGCCGGGGCGCGGTCGCCTTCGTGGGCTCGGGCGACACCTACATCTCGCGGGCGGCGGGGCCGACCACGAAGACGGATTCGCCCCTCGACGTCGCCGTGCAGGGCGACGCGTGGCTGAGCGTCGGAGGCGCGGCCGGGCCGATCTACACCCGCGACGGCCGCATGACGATGGATGCGGCGGGCCAGCTTCGAAACCTCGCGGGCCAGCCCGTGCTCGATCCCGGCGGCTCGCCGCTCCTCCTCGACCCGCAGGCCGGGCCGCCGACGATCGGGCGCGACGGCAGCCTCTTCCAGGGCACCAATCAGGTCGGCGCCCTCGGCCTCTTCACCCTCGACCCGAAGGCGGCGCTGGCGCGGGCGGCGACGAACGCCGTCGCCTCCAGCCTGCCCGGGCGGCCGGTGCAGGACTTCACGGCGATCGGCGTGGTGCAGGGCTACGTCGAGGGCGCGAACGTGAACCCGATCCTGGAGATGACGAAGCTCATCACCATTCAGCGCGCCTTCGAGAGCGCCGCCAGCATGACGGCCGAGGCGGAGAGCTCGCTTCAGGGGGCCATCAAGACCCTCGGGCCACAGGGCTGAGGCGATGGCTGAGGCGATGGCGGCCGACGCGATCGAGCGCCTGGAACTGGCGATGGCGGGCGCGCTCGGCGAGGGCGCCCTCGTGCGCGTCGGCGGCCCGATCCGCGAGGTCACGGCGAGCGCCTGCCGGATCGGCGGCGTCGCCCCCTTCGTGCGCCTCGGCGACCGCATGGGTTTCGAGGCGCAGGGCCGGCTCCAGGTCGGCGAGATCGTGCGGGTCGACGAGGCGGGCGCCACGCTGAAGGTCTTCGAGAGCCGCATCGAGGCCGGCCTCGGGACCCCGGCCTTCCGGCTCGGTCCCGCGGATCTGAGGCCCGCGGCGAGCTGGAAGGGCCGCGTCGTCGACGCCCTGGGCCGGCCGATCGACGAGGCCGGCCCCCTGCGGCCGGGCGAGCGCGCGGCCGCCCTCGATGCCGATCCGCCCGCCGCCTTCGCGCGGGCCCGGGTGCGGCGCCCCCTCGGCACGGGCGTGCGCGCCCTCGACCTGTTCACCCCGCTCTGCGCGGGCCAGCGCATCGGCATCTTCGCCGGCTCCGGCGTCGGCAAGTCGACGCTGCTCGCCATGCTGGCGGGGGCGGATGGGTTCGACAGCGTCGTCGTCGCCCTCGTCGGCGAGCGCGGGCGGGAGGTCCGCGAGTTCCTCGAGGGCCCGATCGCCGCGCAGCGCGCGCGCTCCGTCATCGTCGTCTCGACGGGCGACGAGAGTCCGATGATGCGTCGCCAAGCGCCGAAGGTGGCGCTCGCCGTCGCCGAGAGCTTCCGGGACGCCGGCGAGTCGGTGCTCCTCATCGTCGATTCGGTCACCCGCTACGCCCATGCCGCCCGCGACGTGGCGCTCGCCGCCGGCGAGCCGGCGGTGGCCCGCGGCTACCCGCCGAGCGTGTTCTCCGATCTGCCGCGGCTCCTCGAACGGGCGGGGCCGGGCGTCGAGGGATCGGGGAGCATCACGGGCGTCTTCTCCGTCCTCGTCGACGGCGACGACCACAACGATCCCGTCGCCGACAGCATCCGCGGCACCCTCGACGGGCACGTCGTCCTCGACCGGGCCATCGCCGAGCAGGGGCGCTATCCGGCGATCGACCTCCTCGGCTCGATCTCGCGCCTCGCGGGCGAGGTCTGGACGCCCGAGCAGCGCGACCTCGTGCGCAAGCTCAAGGCGATGATGGCCCGGTTCGAGGAGACCCGGGACCTGCGCCTGATGGGCGGCTACCGCGCGGGCACCGACGCCGACCTCGATCAGGCCGTCGCCCTGGTGCCCCGCATCTACGAGGCGATGCGCCAGGAGCCGGGCCAGCCCCCGAGCCGGGACGCCTTCCTCGAACTCGCCCAATCCCTGCGGGGCTGAGGCCCGGCTGCCCCCCTCAGCCCCGCGCAAGCCAGCCCGGGCCTAATGCGCCCCACGACAGGTCCCACCGAGGTGTCCGCATGAGTCTCATCGGCGTGCTCCGCACCGGCGTCTCCGGCATGAACGCGCAGTCGAACCGCATCTCGACGGTGGCGGAGAACATCCAGAATTCCGGCACGACGGGCTACAAGCGCACCTCGACCGAGTTCTCCTCGCTGCTCCTCGAATCGGCCGATTACGGCAATTACAATTCGGGCGCGGTCGAGACGGCGATCCGCCGCTCGGTGGGCGAGCAGGGGCCGATCGCCTTCACCAACTCGAAGACCGATATCGCCATCCAGGGCAACGGCTTCTTCGTGGTGCAGGACACCAACAAGGGCTCCTACCTGACCCGCTCGGGCAATTTCGTGGTCGACGGGCCGACCGGCAACCTCGTCAACGCAGGCGGCTTCACGCTGATGGGCTACAGCCTCGCCAACGGCGAGCCGAGCCCGGCGCTCAACAGCGTGCAGGACATGGTGCCGATCAACGTCTCGCAGATCGGCACCCAGGCGCGTCCCTCGAACGCGGGCTCGATCGCCGGCAACCTGCCCTACGACGAGCCGATCCTGCCCGCGACCCCGGCCCCGGTGCCGGTGGGGGCGGCCTATTCGAAGAAGACCTCCCTCGTCACCTTCAACACTCTCGGCCAGGCGGTGACGCTCGACATCTACCTCGCCAAGACCGCCTCCGACACGTGGTCCGTGAGCATCTACGACGCCTCGGCCAAGCCGCCCTACACCCTGCCGAGCAGGCCGCTGACGACGAGCAATCTCACCTTCGGCGCGAACGGCAAGCCGCCCTTCGGCACCACGACCACGGTGACGGTGCCGAACGGCCAGCCCGTCAAGATCGACCTGAGCAACGTCTCCCAGCTCGCGGGCGCCTACGCCCTGAACGGGGCCGCGAACGGCTCGGCGCCGACCTCGGTGACGGGCGCCGAGTTCGGCACCGACGGCACGGTCTACGCGATCTACGCCGACGGCACCCGGGCCGCCGCCTACAAGGTGCCGCTGGCCGACGTGCCGAGCCCGGACAACCTCGAGCCCCGCGCCGGCAACGTCTACACGATGAGCCCGAAATCCGGCGACCTGCTGATCGGCTTTGCCGGGCTCAACGGCCGCGGCACGATCAAGGCGGGCGCGCTGGAACAGTCGAACGTCGACGTCAGCACGGAGCTGACCGCGATGATCGAGTCGCAGACGGTCTACACCGCCAATTCCAAGGTGTTCATGACCGGCAACGAGCTGCTCGAGACCCTGATGAACCTGAAGCGCTGATTCCGGACCGCTTGAGGAAATCGACCGATGGGCCTCTCGCTCGCCCTCAACACCGCGCGGACCTCGCTCGCCGCCGCGTCGAACCAGATCGCGGTCGCCTCCCGCAACATCGCGGGGGCGAGCGACGCGTCCTACTCGCGCAAGGTCGCGACGCTGATCACGGGCGGCGGCGCGGTGCGCGTCGTGGTCGCGCGGGCGGGCGACGCGGCCCTGTTCGCGCGCAAGCTCGACGCGACCGCGGCCTCGGCCTCGCGCGCCGCCCTGCTCGACGGCCTCAAGGCCCTCTCGCAGACGGTGGGAGACACGAGCGAGGCGACCTCGCCCGCCGCGCGTCTCGGTGCCCTCAACGCCGCGCTCCAGGCCGCCGCGAACCAGCCCGACACGGCCGATCTCCTGCGCAACGCCGTCGATGCCGCCCGCGACCTGGCCGGCAGCCTCAACGCGGCGGCCGAGGCGGTCCATCGCGTGCGCCGCGACGCCGACGCGGCGATCGCCGCCTCAGTCGCACGGATCAACGACCTCCTGACCCGCTACGAGTCCGCCAACCGGGCGGTGATCAAGGGCGTGGCGAACGGAAGCGACGTCTCGGACGGCCTCGACGACCGGGACCGGATCGTCGCGCAGCTCTCCGAGGAGGTCGGCCTCACCACGGTCGAGCGCGAGGGCGGCGACCTCGCGCTCTATACCGACGGGGGCGTGCCCCTGTTCGAGCGCACCGCGCGCCCCGTCTCCTTCGCCGCGACCGCGGCCTTCGCGCCCGGTACGGCCGGCTCCGCGGTGACGATCGACGGGGTGCCGGTGACGGGAGGCGCCTCGCCGATGCGCCTGGCCTCGGGCCGTGTCGCCGGCCTCGCTTCGCTCCGCGACGACCTCGCCCCGCAATACGAGGCACAACTCGACGCCATCGCGGGAGCCCTCGTCGACGCCTTCGCCGAGGCCGACCGGACGGCGCCGGCCGGCCCGCGCCGGCCGGGCCTGTTCACGCTCGGCGCTGCCCTGCCCAGTCCGGGCTCGGCCGCGCCCGGCTACGCCGCCCGCATCCGGATCAACCCGGCCGTCGACCCGCGGCAGGGGGGCGACCTCGGGCTCCTGCGGGACGGCGGCATGAACGGCGCCGCGTACCGCGACGACACGACGGGCGATACGGCCTATTCCGGCCGCCTGCGCGCCCTCGTGACGGCGCTCGGCGCCGAGCAGGCCTTCGATCCCGGCCCCGACCTCCGGGGCAGCGCCACGCTCCCGGCCTTCGCCGCCGCCTCCGCCGGATGGCTGGAGGGCCTGCGCAAGGGGGCGTCCGCGCAGGCCGAGTACCAGAGGACGCTCCTCGGGCGCGCCACCGAGGCCCTCTCGAACGTGGCCGGCGTCAACGGGGACGACGAGACGGCCCAGACCCTGCAGCTTGAGCGCTCCTACACGGCCTCCGCCAAGCTCCTGACCCTGGTCGACGACCTCCTGCGAACCCTCCTCGAAGCGGTGCGATAGGGCCCATGATGACCACGAGCTTCATCTCGAGCCTCAGCCTCTGGAACGCGTCGCGCGACGGGGTCCCGCGGCTCCAGGCCGGGCTGGCCAACGCCACCCGGGAGATCGCCGAGTTGCGCCACGCCGATATCGGCCTCGCCCTCGGAGCCCGGGTCGGCGAGAGCCTCGTCCTGCGCCAGCGCACCGCCGAGCTGGAGGCCCTGCGTGACGGCAACGGCGTCGCGGCCTCGCGGCTGACGGCGAGCCAGGCCGCCCTCAAGCAGATCCAGTCGGCGGCCGACGCGCTGCAGACGACCCTGATCGGCCTCTCCGACGGCCAGCGGGCCGGGGCCGCCGCCGGCACGGCGGCGAGCCAGCTCGCCGCGCTCACCGCGGCGCTGAACACCTCCGTCTCCGGCCAGTACGTCTTCGGCGGCACCCGCGCCGACGCACCCCCGGTCGCTGCCTATGCGGGCAGCCCGGCCTCCCCGGCGCGCGCGGCGGTCGAGGCGGCCTTCAGGGACCATTTCGGCTTCGCGAAGGACAGCCCCCGCGCGGCCGGCGTGACGGCCTCCGACATGAAGGCCTTCCTCGCCACGAGGCTCGAGCCGCTCGCCTCGGAATCCTCCTGGACGAGCCTCTGGTCGCAGGCGTCGAGCCGCAACATCGACAGCCGGATCTCGCTCAGCGAGACGATCGAGACCTCCGCGAACGCCAACGCCCCCGCGCTGCGCAAGCTCGCCATGGCCTACGTGATCGCCTCCGACCTCAACCTCGCCGCCATGCCGGTCGAGGCGCAGGCGGTCGCCACCGCCCGGGTGATGACGCTCCTCGGGGAGGCGAGCGCCGGGCTCGTCGCGATGCAGGCCGATCTCGGCCGGGCGCAATCCCGGATCACCGACGCCAGCAGCCGCATCGCGTCGCAGACCACGCTGCTCGCCGCCGAGATCAACCGGCTCGAGGCGGTCGATCCCGCCGAGGCGAGGTCCCGCGTCGACGCGGTGACCACCCAGCTTCAGATGTCCTACGCGCTGACCGCCCAGCTCCGCCAGCTCAGCCTCGTCGCCTTCATCGCCTGAGATTCCGCGCCTGCGCGCCCCGCCGCGCGACGACCACACGAGCCCACGAGGCACCGGCCCGCATGTACCGCTTCCCCTATTCCGAGATTCTCGAGGACGCCCCCGAGACGGGCCGCGAGCGGGAGCGCGAGGCCATCGACCGGGCCCTCTCCCTGCTGCGCGACGTCGAGCGCCAGGGTCTCAAGGGCGCGGAGCGCACGGAGGCGGTCGGGCTCGTTCAGGACCTCTGGAACGTCCTGATCGCCGACCTGCTCAACCCGGAGAACGGCCTGCCGGAGGGTCTGCGCGCCGATCTCGTGGCGATCGGCCTGTGGACCATGCGCGAGGTCGGCGAGGTGCTGAGCGCGCCCGAGCGGAGCCTCGCCGCGCTCATCGACGTGAACAGCTCGATCCGGGAGGGCCTGCGATGAGCCGGGCCATGCACCTCTCCCTGCGGGCGGGCGAGCGGGTCTTCATCAACGGCGCCGTGCTGCGGGTCGACCGCAAGGTCTCGATCGAGCTCCTGAACGAGGCGACCTTCCTGCTGGAGGGGCACGTGCTGCAGGCGGACGACGCCACGACGCCGCTGCGCCAGCTCTACTTCGCCGCGCAGACGATGCTGATGGATCCCGCCCATGCCGGCCCCGCCCGCGCCCTCTACGCGAGCCTGCAGGACGGGATCCTCGCCGCGACGCGCGACCCCGTGATCCACGAGCGGCTGCGCGCGGCGCAGGCCCTCGTCGAGGCCGGGCGCCCGTTCGACGTGCTGAAGCTGCTCCGCGCCCTCTACCCGGCCGAGGCCGCCCTGATGCCCGACGGGGAGGGGGGCGCTCTCCTTGCGAGCCCGGCCCTGCCGCCCGCCCCGCCCGTGCGCCGGCCGAAGCGCCCCGCGGGCGCCCGCAAGGAGGTGTGACCCATGGACGTCCCCGCCACCCAGGCGACGACCGCGGCCGCGGCCAAGGCCGCCGGCACCGTTGCCTCGAAGCTCAACGCCGACGCGTTCCTCACCCTGTTCATGACGCAACTGAAGAACCAGGACCCGACGAAGCCGATGGATTCGACGGAATATGTCGGCCAGCTCGCCACCCTCTCCCAGGTGGAGCAGGCGACGAAGACGAACCAGAAGCTCGACTCGCTCCTCGCCTCCAGCTTCCTCGATCAGGCGGAGGCGATCATCGGGCGCATCGTCACCTCGGCGGACGGCGCGGTCTCGGGCACGGTCCGGTCCGTGCGCATCACGGGCGACGGCGCGCTCGCCCGCCTCGCGGACGGGCGCGAGATGCTCCTCGCCTCCGGCATCGTGGTGTCCTAGTCGCCCCGCGCGCAGCCGATCGAGGTCCTGTCATGAACGAGGTCGACGCCCTCGAACTCGTGCGCTCCGCGATCTGGACGGTGATCGTCGCGGCCGGCCCCGCGGTCGGCGCGGCGATGCTCGTCGGCATCCTCGTGGCGCTCGTCCAGGCGCTCACGCAGGTGCAGGAGGTGACCCTCACCTTCGTGCCGAAGATCCTCGTGATCCTGCTCGTGCTCCTCGCCACCGGCTCCTTCGTCGGCGCGCAGATCTACGCCTTCGCCGAGACCGCGTACGGGCGCATCGGAACGGGGTTCTGAGGGCGCCCATCCTCGCGCAAGCTTGGCCCCCCACAACCGCTCCGGCCTGGGAGCGGAGGGTGAGGGCGCCATGGCGGTGAGCGGTGCGGTGGGCGGCCTGTCCGCCGCGGAGCAGAGGTCGCGGCGGGATTTCGGCTTCGCGGCCGGCATCGTCTGCATCCTGGCGGTGCTGTTCCTGCCGGTGCCGGCGATCCTGATCGATGTCGGGCTCGCCTTCTCGATCGCGCTCTCGGTCCTGATCCTGATGGTGGCGCTCTGGATCCGCAAGCCGCTCGAATTCTCCGCCTTCCCGACCGTCCTCCTGATCGCGACCCTGCTGCGGCTGGCGCTCGGCATCGCCACGACGCGCCTGATCCTGGCCAACGGCCAGAAGGGCGTGGACGCCGCCGGCCACGTCATCCAGGGCTTCTCGCAATTCGTGATGAGCGGCGACTTCGTGATCGGGATCGTGGTCTTCGTGATCCTGATCACGGTCAACTTCCTCGTCATCACCAAGGGCGCGACCCGCATCGCGGAGGTGGGGGCCCGCTTCACCCTCGACGCCATCCCCGGAAAGCAGATGGCGATCGATGCCGACCTCAATGCGGGGCTCATCGACGACAAGGAGGCGCAGCGCCGCCGGCGGGAGCTGGAGGAGGAATCCGCCTTCTTCGGCTCGATGGACGGCGCCTCGAAATTCGTGCGCGGCGAGGCGGTGGCCTCGCTCATCGTCATCGCCGTCAACGTCTTCGGCGGCATCATCATCGGCACGACGCGCCACGGGATGCCGCTCGCCCAGGCCGCCGACATCTTCACCAAGCTCTCGGTCGGCGACGGCCTCGTCTCGCAGATCCCGGCGCTCATCGTCTCGCTCGCCGCGGGCCTCCTCGTCTCGAAGGGCGGCACCCGCGGCACGGCCGAGGAGGCGGTGCTCGGCCAGCTCGGGGCCTATCCGCGCGCGCTCATGGTCGCGGCCGCGCTGATGGGCCTGTTCGCCCTCGTGCCGGGGCTGCCCTTCCTGCCCTTCGTGGCCCTGAGCGGGCTCCTCGGCTTCGTCGCGACCATCATCCCGAAGCGGCTCGCGGCGAAGCAGGCGCTCGCCGCCGCGACGGCCGCGGCCGAGGCGGAGGAGAAGGCCGCCGCCGCCCGGGAATCGGTGAAGGAATCGCTCAAGACCCCCGAGATCGAGCTCCTGCTCGGGCGCCAGGTCGCGGCCCAGCTCCAGGCGAGCCACGCCGAGCTCTCCCACCGCGTCGGCAAGATGCGCCGCAAGTTCGCCCGGCAATACGGATTCGTCGTCCCCGACATCAAGCTCTCGGACAGCATCGTCCTGCCGCCGAAGAGCTACCAGATCCTGATCCACGGCACGGTCGTGGCGACGCAGGAGCTGCGCCCGGGCGAGATGCTCGTCGTGATCGGTGACGGGCCCCGCCCCGACGTGCCGAGCGACGAGGCCCGCGAGCCCGCCTTCGGCATGAAGGCCCTGTGGGTGATGGATTCCTACGCGGCCGAGGTGCGCCGCACCGGTTTCGAGCCGATCGACGGCGCCTCGGTCCTGCTGACCCACCTCTCCGAGGTGATCCGCAACAACCTGCCCCAGTTCCTGTCCTACAAGGACATGCGCGGCCTGCTCGACCGGCTCGACCCCGAGTACAAGCGGCTCCTCGACGAGATCGCGCCGTCGCAGATCTCGCATTCGGGCCTGCAGGCGGTCCTGAAGCTCCTGCTCTCGGAGAGGGTCTCGATCCGCAACCTGCACCTGATCCTGGAGGCGGTGGCCGAGATCAGCCCGCATGTCCGGCGGGCCGAGCAGATCGTCGAGCACGTGCGGATGCGGATCGCCCAGCAGATCTGCGGGGACCTCGCCGAGAACGGGGTCCTCAACGTGCTGAGGCTCGGGGCGAACTGGGACCTCTCCTTCCACCAGAGCCTGAAGCGGGACGCCAAGGGCGAGGTGATCGAGTTCGACATCGACCCCCGCCTCGTCGAGCAGTTCGGCACGGAGGCCGCCGAGGCGATCCGCGCCCGCATGAAGGAAGTGCCCGGCTTCGCCCTCGTCACGGCGCCGGACGCGCGCCCCTACGTGCGCATGATCATCGAGCGCCTGTACCCGACCCTGCCGGTGCTCTCGCATCTCGAGATCGCCCGGGGCGTCGAGATCAAGTCGCTCGGCACGGTATCGTGAGCCCGCTCGCGCCCGAGACCGTCCTCGGCGTGTTCCTGATCGTCTGCCGGGTTGGGGGCTGCCTCCTCGTGGTGCCGGGCTTCTCCAGCCCGCGCGTGCCCCAGCAGGTGCGCCTCCTCGTCGCGCTCGCCGTCTCCCTCGCCGTCGCGCCGCTCGTCCTGCCGCTGTTCCGGGACCGGCTCGCCGGGCAGGCCCCGGCGCAGACGCTCCTCTGGATCGCCACCGAGACCCTGACGGGGCTGCTGATCGGATTCCTCGGCCGCGTCTACCTCGTCGTTCTGGAGACGGTGATGAACGCCGCCGCCGTGATGGTCGGCTTCGGCAGCATGCCGGGCACGCCCGTCGAGGGCACGGACCCGGTGCCCGCGGTCGAGTCGCTGATCCTGCTCACCGCGACCGCGCTCCTCTTCGCCGCGGATCTGCACTGGGAGCTGTTCCGCGGTCTCGTCGATTCCTACGGCCGCATCCCGCCGGGGGAGGGGATCGGCACCCAGGTCCTGCTCGTGCGGATCGTCGATCAGGTCGGCGACGCCTTCATGCTGGGCCTGAGGATCACCGCGCCGTTCGTGATCTACGCGATCCTCGTGAACCTCGCGGCGGGCTTCGTGAACAAGCTCACGCCGACGCTTCCCGTCTACTTCGTGGCGACGCCCTTCGTGATGTTCGGCGGCCTCCTCCTCCTGCACGGCATCGCCGGCGAGTTCCTGACCGAGTACCTCGCGGCCTACGCCCGATGGCTGCAGAAGGGCTGAGCGGATGACGCGTCCGGGAGATCGCCTGAAGCGGGCCGAGCGCCTGATGGGCGTGCAGGAAGCGATGCGCCGGCTCGCCGAGCGGGACCTCGCGGAGGCCCGGGCTCGGGTCCTCGCGCTGGAGGCGGAGCGTGCCGCCCTCCTCACCGCGCTCGGCGGCGCCGCCCAGGCGGCCCTGCCGCTGGAGGCCGCCGCCCGGCGCCTGCGCAGCCTCGCGGCACAGGCCACGGAGGCCCGAGGCCATGCAGAGGCGCGGGAGGCGGCGCTGCGCGAGGCCGGCCTCGCCGAATGCCGGGCCGGGGCGCAGGTCGAGCGCCGCGCCCGGGAGCACCGGCGCGCGCAGGAGCGGCGCGAGATCCTCGACCGGCTCGACGCGATCACCGCCCGCGGTGACGCAAGCCTCCCGTAAGCCAGGACGCCTACAGAACCACGACTCCGCTCCGCGCGAGGAGGCGCCCGATGAGCATCAGCCCGCCCACCGACATCGTCCTCGACGTCGCGCGCGCCGCCGAGCCCGCCCGCGCGGAGGCCGCCGCCGCCAAGCTCTCGCTGCCCGGCGATCCGGCGGCCTTCACCGATGCCGTGCGCGCCGCGAGCGCCGCCCTGCACATGCCCCTCGACGCCCGCGGCACCCTGACCGGCCTGCAGAACGGGACCGCCCTGTCCGGCCCCTCCACCGACCCCTACCGGAAGTTCGAAGGATTGGTCCTGCAGCAATTCGTCGAGGCGATGATGCCCGAGAAATCCGAGACCGTCTTCGGCAAGGGCCATGCGGGCGGCATCTGGAAGTCGATGCTCGCCGAGCGGATCGGCGAGCAGATCGCCAAGGCCGGCGGCGTCGGCATCGCGCGGATGCTGGACAAGGCCCATCCCGCGGCGTCGCCGTCCGCCAACGCGCAGAAGGTCTGACCCCGGATGCTGCTCGCCTGCCTGAACCGGCTCGAGGCCACGATCGAGGCCGAGACCGAGGCGCTCCTCGCGCGCCGCGCCGTCGATCACGCGGCCGTCAACCACCTGAAGAGCCAGAGCCTCCTGGAGCTCAGCCGGCTCTCCCGCGGCCTCGACCCGGCCGGTCTCGACGCGGTGGCGGCGATCCACCTCGCGCGCCTGCGCGACAAGCTCGCCCGCAACCAGGAGGTCGTGGCCATGCACCTGCGCGCGGTCGAGGAGATCGGCGAGACGGTGGCCGCCGCGGAGCGCGCGGCGGAGTCGGACGGCACCTACGCCCCCCGGGTCGGGCTCTGAGGCGGCTCCATGCGCGTGCTCGTCACCGGCCTCTGGATCTGCGCCGTCACCATCCTCTCCTGCTACGGGGCAGTGACCTGGGGCGGGGGCTTCTTCGCGAAGAAGACCGAGCCCTACCTCGAGGGCCTGCAATATCAGAAGCTCGCACCGATCAACATTCCGATGATCGCAGACGGCAAGGTGCAGGGCTACGTCGTCACGGTTCTGGTCTTCACTGCGGACGCGAAGCTGATGCACACGCTGCCGGTGCCGCCGAATGCGTTCGTGATCGACGAGGCGTTCCGGCAGATCTACTCCGACCCTGCGATCGATTTCCGGAAGCTCGCCAAGTACGACATCAACA
>NZ_SMNT01000104.1 GCF_004348265.1 Methylobacterium segetis | reverse complement strand
CGCCCTGAGCCGGCCGAGCCAGGGCTGAGGCCTCTCAGCGCCAGAACGGCTTCGCGTCGGAGAGGTCGTCGTGCGCCTCCTCCGCGGCGGCCAGAAGCTGCTTCGTGCGCGCCTCGTTGTCGGCGGCGGTCAGGCCCGCGGCGAACAGGGCCGGCCCGCTCGCGGCCACGCCGGGCGGTCCGTCGGCGAGGCTCGCCATGACGGAATGCGCGGTCGCGAGGTCGTTCAGGGCGCCGAGATGATCCTGCAGGTCGGACAGGGCCGCCGAGAAGGTCTTGTGGCGCTTGCGCGCCTTCTTGTCCGGAAACAGCGAGGCGAAGAAGTCGGCGCCGTAGCGCAGCTTCTTGCCGGCGATGCGCACCTGGTGGCGCGCTTCCGGGTCGAGCTTGGCGAGATGGCGCCCGCGCTTGCACACCCGCTTGCGAAAGCGCTCCAGCACCGTGGCGGCAAAGTCCCTGGCGGGTTCGTCGCGGGCGGGATCGGCGCCCTCCCCGAGCCAGGGGCCGGTCTGGAGCCAGCTGAGCAGATCGAGGAGGAGCCGCCGCCACTCGGGCGAGGCGAGGATCTCCGACACCGTCCCGTGCGCCCGGTCGCGCTCGGCCCCGAGCCGCGCCGCGAGCTCCTCCAGCCCCGGCTCGTCCGGGCGGCGCGCCATCTCCTCGGGCAGCGTCGTCTCCAGGAAGACGTCGAGGTTGCGGGCCCGGCCGAAAGGCTCGGTCGCCTGCTTGATCTCCGCCCCGAGGCCCGCGGCGCGGGGATCGTGCGCGAGGATCGGCTTGAACAGGCTGAAGGCCGAGCGCAGCCGCCGTAGCGAGACCCGGATCTGGTGGAGGGCCTCCGGGTCCCGGCTCGCCAGGAACACCGCCTCGTTGAGGCGCAGGTGGCGCAGGCAGGCCATCACGATGCTGCGGAAGGCGTCGCCCGCGCTCGCATCCTCGCGCAGCACCACGGCGCCCGCCTTGCTCGGCCGGCTGAGCCGCCCGTCGCGCAGCGCGAAGCCGCGCTCGCTCTTGGAAAGGGCGCCCAGGCGCAGGGGGACCGTCTCGGCGAGGGCCTGGGCGAGGGCGAAGAGGTCGGCGGTCGTGCCCTCCTCGAGTTCGAGTTCCAGTTCGCACAGGGGAGCGTCACCCGCTTGCGTCTCCACGCGCCCCTCGTCGAGGGTCACGCTGATGCGCGAGGCGCCGTAACTCAGCGTCCGCTCCCTCCGCATCACCACCGTGGTGAAGCAGGGCTCAAGGCGCGCGTCCTTGGCATCCGCGAGGATGGCGGCCACGGGCGTGTCGGCGTAGACGGCCGGGTCGGGCGCGTCGCCCGCGATCGGGCTCTCCCATTCCGGCCGGTCGAACAGGCCGGCCGCTGCCGCCCCCCCTTCCGCCTTGACGGTCTGAATCCGCTCCTCGCCCCGGCTGCGCACGCGAAGCGTCAGGCCCGCGGCGCGCAGGTCCTCGTCGGGCGTGTCGAAATAGGTCGAGACGAGGGTGGCGGGCGCGCCGTCTCCCTGGAGGAGCGGGTGGGCTCCGAGGGCGGTCAGATCGAGACGGTCGCATTCCAGCTTCAGCTCGGTCTCGCGCGGTCTGCTCATGCTCGTCTGGTCTCCTGCCCCGCCGGTCGTTCGTCGGCGTCGCCCCGCCAACGTTCGGGCGAGCCCCCGGTGCCGGGTCGGGCAGGTCATTCTGTCACGCTCGGGGCTGCCGTGCACGGGGGCGCAATCCCTCGCCGTCGCGGGTTCGCCGCTCCTCAGGCCTCCGCCGTGGCAGGGTCGCGCCGCGAGCAGGCCGCGTAGGCGGAGAGATGCCGGCTCGCGCAGGCCGCCCAGCCGTGCAGGGAGGCGACCCGGCGCCCGGCCTCGGCGAGCCGCACCCGCTCGGCCGGGTCGAGGACGGCACGGAAGGCCTGCGCGATCGCCTCCGCATCCTCCGGATCGACGAGGTGCGCGTCCCGGGCGGCGAGGCTCTCCGTGAAGGGGGGCCGCGCCGCGCCGACGACCGGGATGCCGCAGGCCATCGCCTCGAGCACGCTCGGACCGAAGCCGCCCCTGAGGGCGGGGGCGGCGAGGACATCCGCCAGCCGGTAGATCGCGGGCATCTCCGCCTGCGGCACGATCCCGGCCTGGATCACCGCCCGGCCGATCCCGACTCCCAGAGACGCCCGGTCGAGGGCAGCGCGGCAACGGGCCTGATAGCCGGCATGGTCGAGGATCGAGCCGCCGCCGACGACGAGGAGTTGCGCCTGCGGCTGCTCCGTCCGGAGCCGGCGGAAGGCCTCGATCACGGCAAGCGAATTCCGCCGCTCCTCAAAGCCCCCGACGCAGAGCACGACCGGACCCTCTCCGAGGCCCCAGCGAAGGCGAAGACCCTCGTCCTCCGCAGCCCCCGCCGGGCGGAACAGGGTCTGATCGACGCCGTTGCCGACGACCTGGGCCATGACGCCGTGATCGTGCGCCAGCGCCTCGGCCGAGGCCCGGGCGACACAGAGCAGCCGGTTCGCGTCGAAGATCGCCCGGTCCTGCCAATAGGCGAGCTGTGGGTCGGCGAAGGTCTCCAGGTGGTGGACGGTCCGCACGAAGCCGTGCACCAGCCGGCGGCGGCTCAGGGTGGCGAGGGCGTTGCCGCCGATGCCGCACTGGGCGTGGAACACGTCGAAATCGCAGGCGGCCGGCGTCGCGAAGTGGCGAAGGTAATCCTCGATCCGCGCCCGCACGAGGTCGGCGGTCGCACCGCCGACCGGCCGCGCGGCCACGGACACGACGGGACAGCGAGCGTCCCGGTAGAAGCCGCGGCCCGTGGGGTCGGGCGCGTGTACCACCGCCTCGTGCCCGAGGTCGCAGAGGGCCTCGCCGACGGCGAGCGCGTGAGCGACGCTCCCGCGCGGGCTCGTCGAGGTTGCCAGAATCGCGATGCGCGAAGGACCACCCGCCATGCCGCGTTGAAATCCGTAGCGGCCGGAGGAGCCGGCCGTGGAGCCCGGGACCGGCGGAGCCCGAGGCTGCCGGTCGTGCCGGGCACGACGCATCGTTCATGCCGGTCCGGGCACCGGGCGGCGGGCAGGATGGGCCGGCGGCGCCCTCCCCGGCCGGATCTACCGCGCCGGCCCGTCGAGGGAGAGCAGGTACTGCACGAGGGCCGCCTGCTCGGCCGGACCCACGCCGGCTTGCGCGTCCGCCCAGTAGGCGTGGCCCTCGCCGGTGACGCGGGCGGTCACCGCGCGGGGGCTGGCCCGGTTCGCCGCGATCACCCGCGCGCGCAGATCCCGGTCGACGAGGGCGCGCAGGCTCTCGGCCGGGTCGGCCTGCACCGCCGGATCGAGGAGCGGCCCGATCCCGGGCTCACGGGCGGGGCCGGGACCCACGGCGACCCCGCCGTCGTGGAGGTAGGGCGCGGATTCGTTGAGCCCGATCAGGTTCGGCACCTTGTAGCCGCCGGGCGTGCCGGCATGCGCCCAGGCGAGCTGCACCTGCGCCCGGTCAGCCTCGCCGAGCGGCACCGGGAGCGTCTTCGTCCCCGGCGGCACCGGGAAGGGGGTGCCGGCGGCGTAGAGGTCCGGCGGCCGGAGCGTTCCCTCGGTCTTGGCGAAGGAGCGGGCGCGTGTCGGCTCGGTGCCGATCTCGGGGGCCGGGACCACCCGGTTGTTGGTGTAGGCCGGCCCCGCATGGCAGCCGGCGCAGCCTGCCCGCTCGAAGACCTGCCGGCCGGTCGCGAGGATCTCCGGCGGCGCCGGCCGCGCGGGCGCGCGCAGAGCGTTCTGGAAGGCCGACATGGCGTCGTTGGCGTAGCCGACGGGCTCGCCCGGGCTCGTCGCCACGAGGCCGTTCGTGGTCACGTAATTGGCGTTCGGGAAACTCGGGAGCGCCGCATAGCTGTTCAGCCCCGGCGCGTCGGGCGTCGGGTCGGCCGCCTTCAGGACCTGCGAGGGCGTGCGGCCGCCCTGCGGGTCGAAGCGGAAGCTCGGGGACGGGGCCCGCTGCAGGAGCGTGCCGAGATAGACTTCCGGATCGAGGCCGAACAGGAACGGCGCGGCGTCGGCCTGGGCGGTCGTGTCGGAATTCAGCGCGTGGACGTTGTTGTTGAGCGCCGACAGGCCGCGGAAGGGGCCGATCCCGGCATGCCCGCTCCAGCCGTAGGGATGGCCGTGGGCCGTGAAACTCGACGGGATCGAGGTCGGGTTGGTGACGAGATCGGGCGAGGAATCGAAGCTGCCGGGGGGCCAGCTCGCCGCCTGCACCTTGGCGGCGGCCTCCAGCGCCTCCGGGTCCGGAAGGCGCTCGCGGCCGCCGGCGCGCGTCGCGACGCTGCGGTTCGGATCGGTCCGGAACGGGTCGAGGGAGGGCGTCGAGCCGTGCATGTAGTAGGCGGTGGTGTTCGAGGCCAGGGCCATCATCAGGCCGACGTTGAGGTCGCGGTTCGGCGCGCCCTCCACCACCTTGCCGGTGCCCGGGTCGTAGGCCGCATGGCAGAGGGCGCAGGTGATGCCCATGCGCACGTGGCCGCGGTCGTAGAAGGTCCGGATGCCGAGCGGGAACAGGCTGCCCTTCGCGACGTCGAGGCCGGTCGGGATCAACTCCCCCACTTGGTAGGTCCGGCCGCCGACCGTCACCGGCCGGGCGACGCGCACTTCGAGGTTGGTGGTGGCCCGCCCCGCCAGCAGGGTGAGCGCGCGCGAGACCTCGTAGAGGCTGAGCGCGCCGTCGAGCATGCCCATCACGTCGGTGAGGAAGACCTCGTTGCCGAAGGTCTCCCGGTAGAAGGCCTCCCGCCCGCGCCGGATCAGCGCGTCGTCGATCCGCACGGCGCCGGGCTCGGGTGAGGCGGCGGGGCGGCCGAGCACGTCGTAGGCGGCGGGCTGGGCGTTCCGCGCAGGGTTGGCGAGGTCGGCCTCGTCCGGCATCGGCGCGTGGCTGAAGCGGCCGAAGGCGGCCGCGAGCCCGCCGGCGGCGATCAGGATGCCGGCGGCGGCGAGGAGGCGGCGGGACGAGCCCATCGGGTGCGGCATGCTCCGGAAGCGGGGTTGCCGGGCACAACACCGTCGGGCCTGCGATGGTTCAGGCCTCCTGCCGTCGGAAATCCCCCTCGCCCGGCCGGGCGCGTGCCGCCCGCCCGATGGCAGGGTCAGGGGCGCGCGGAGATGCTTCCGTCGCGCCGGGAACGCAGGCAGAGGAACAGGTAATAGCCCGTCAGGCTCGTCGCGGCCTGCGCGGCGCGCGGACGGAAGTCCGGTGGCGCCTCCCGCGCATCCGCGATCGTGCCCGCGTAGGACCAGCCCTCGACGAAATCGGGCACGGGTTGATCCTGGCGGACGGCGCAGCAGAGGCCGCCGTCCGGCTCCTTCGCGAAGAGGCTGTAGGACAGGAACGGTCCCTCCTCGTCGGACATGCCCACTGATCCCCGGTCCCGTTTCGCCGTGACGCCGCATCCGCCGCGCAGGCGCGGCGTGCGACGCCCTCTCGCGTTGCAAGGATCTGGCCAGCGCTTAAGCTTCGCCCCGCAGCAGGTGGAGGCTGAACAGGCCCTCGGGATCGAGCCAGCAGCGCACCGGCTCCCATCCGGCATCGGCCGCCATCTCCTGGAAGACGCCCGGCGCGTAGCGGTAGGCGCAGCCCGTGCGCACGCTCTCCCCGTGCGTGAAGGGCACGGCTTCGCGGCCGACCCGGAGCAGGCCGGCCCGCTCGGCCACGAGATGGGTCTCGACGCGGAACGGGTCGAGCAGCACCCGCGCCTCGTGCCGGAAATCCTCCGGTGCGAGGGGCGCCCCGGCGCCCTCCCGGTCCGATCCCTCCTGGCCCGGCGCCGCCCCGCCATCGGCGCGGGCGAGGCGGCGGAGAATGTTGAGGTGCAGGGCCGCCATCAGCCCGTCGTCGTCCGCGTGCGCGCGCAGCAGGCTCTCCGTGTCGCCGTTCGGATCGATGCCGACGAGGAGCCAGCCCCGCCCGAGAACCGTGCGGGCGCGCTCCAGGAGGGCCGCGAGATCGGCCGGAGGGAGGCCGCCGGCGGTGGCTCCGAGGCAGAGGCCGAGGCCGCCGCCCGGCCGCGCGCCGTCCTCGGGACCGGGCGGCGTCTCGCCCGCGGGCGCAACGATCTCCGGCGGGTGCGGGCGGTCGAGGGCGGCGAGGAGGAGATCGACGCCGCGGGCCGACCCGGTCCCGAAGGCGAGGATCCGGGGCTCGGGACCCACCAGGGTCGCGACTTCGGAAGCGATATCCGTGAGAAGCGCGATCTCCCGCTGGGTCGGATAGCAATCCGGATGCTCCGCGGCCCGCGCCATCAGCTCCGCCCCCGCCTCGTCCCAGAGGCAGGCGGAGGGAAGCGCCTTCTCGGGCAGGGCGAGGCCCTGCGCCACGGCATCCAGAAAGGCCGAATCAGTGCCCGGATCGTCCTCCGCCAGCGGTGCCCGGGCGCCGGGCCAGGGCCGGACCGAGCAATGCGGCGCCTCCGCGCCGGCGCCGCTGCTGGGGTGCCAGCGGTTCAGCCAGACGGGCTCCGAGGCAGTACGCGACTCGAACTCATGACGCATGGGCCTGTTCCGCACTGGAATTCAGACACTCCGGCAAGCATCCGAAGGCGCGGGACTGTAGCAATCCGAGACGCAGGGGATCTAACACGGGTTAAATTATTGGTGAGAAACGTCCCGTTTTCCCCGGGAGAGCGCCGGATTTCAGCTTCGTACGCGATCCGACATCGGGCAGGATGAGCGAGACTTCGCCGTGCGGGTTCGGACGGTTTCCGATGAGGCGAGCAGACGTATCATGAATTTTGTGTTACGAACTTCCGCCGCATTCAAGTGATCCAACGAGCGGGCTCTTCCAGTTTGGCCTGTATGCTCCCTAGTGTGAAGACGCCGACCCTGCTGCTCCGATGATCGCTCAGCTCGCCTCCTCCCTCCGGTCTCGTGTGCGGCCGCTGCGTGCCCTGATGCGGGGCATCGCCGTGCTGGCCGGCCTCAGCGTGCTGCCGACCGCAGTGCTCGCCTACGCGGATCTCCTGCCCGAGGGCTTCGATCTCGCCATCTTCGGCTTCGAGGCCTCGCCCGCCGTGGATCTGCCGCATGTCCGGGAGCAGCTCGCCTCCGGCGGCCCGCTGCGGATCGTCGCCTTCGGCTCGTCCTCGACGGAGGGCATCGGCGCGAGCAGCCCGGCGGCGAGCTATCCCGCCCGCCTGCAGGTCGATCTCAACCGCTCCCTCCCGCATCTCGTCGGCGGCGTCACGGTGCTGAACCGCGGCATCGGCGGCGAGCACGTCGACGACATGATGCGCCGCCTCGGCCGCGACGTCGTCGCGGCCAAGCCCCATCTCGTGATCTGGCAGACCGGCAGCAACGACCCGCTGCGCGGGATCGACCTCGATCATTTCCGCGAGGCGACCCTGGCGGGCCTGCGCACCCTCCGGGAGGCCGGCATCGACGTGGTTCTGATGGAGCCGCAATGGTGCCCGAAATTCGATGCGACACCGGGCTCCTACCGCTTCCGGGACGCGGTTCGCGAGATCGGTGAGGAGATGAGCGTGCCGGTGATCCGCCGCTCGGAGCTGATGCGCAGCTGGGTCGACGAGGCACGGCTCACCCGCAAGGAACTGTTCGCCGCCGATGGCCTTCACATGGCCGACCGCGGCTACGCCCTCCTGGCGCGCGCCGCGGCCGACGAGATCCTGCGCGACGCCGGACCTGTCCGGGTCGCTGCCGCGGAGTAGAGGCGAAGCCTCCTCCGTTTCCGGCCCTTCCTCGGTTCCCGCGCGGGGCTCCGCGTGATCCTGGCCCTCGGTCCCGTCCGGGCGTGGCGGCTGCCGAGCGCCCTTGTCTCCCCAAGGATCTCCTCCGGTCGTTCGGACATCGCCTCGTGCGGCTGGTGAGCCGCACGTCGTCCCTTGGCGTCGACCCAGCCGATCGATGAGTTGCCGCATCGGCGCGCAGATCCCCGAAGGAAGACCGCTGCCTTCGGCCGAGGGAGTTCTCGCAGGGTCCCGCGAGCCGGGTCCGGGCCGGCCACTCCGTGTGGGACCGGGAACAGGCCAGGATCGGCCGCGGTTGCCCAGGCGAGAACGGAGGGAGACCTTTCATGAGCCCTGTGCGCTCGCGCCTCGCCGTGCGGCATGGGCCCGGCGGCCTCGTCCGAGAGCGGCGGACATGAAGGATCCGGAGGGACCCGTCGTCGTCCTCACCGGCGCGTCGAGCGGCATCGGACGGGCCGCGGCTCTCGCCTTCGCGCGTCGCGGCGCCCGTCTCGCGCTCGCTGCCCGCAGGCCCGAGGCGCTCGATGCGATCGCCTCCGAGTGCCGTGCGTGCGGCGCCGAGGCCATCGCGGTCTCGACGGACGTCACCGATCCGGTGGCGGTGGAGCGCCTCGCCCGGCGCGCCGAGGAGACGTTCGGGCGGCTCGACGTCTGGATCAACAATGCCGGCACGGGTGTGTTCGGACCCTATCAGGATGCGCCGCTCGACCTTCACCGCCGAACCGTCGAGATCAACCTGCTCGGCGGCATGTACGGCGCCTACGCCGCCCTGCCCCGCTTCCTCGCGCAGGGACACGGCGTGCTCATCACCAACATCTCGCTGGGTGGCTGGGCACCGGCCCCGTTCGCGGCTGCCTATTCCGCGAGCAAGTTCGGGCTGCGGGCTTTCACCGCGAGCCTGCGCCAGGAATTGCGGCGCCATCCCCGCATCCACGTCTGCTCCGTCTTTCCCGCCATGGTCGACACGCCCGGCCTGGAGCACGGCGCCAATGTCTCGGGCCGCAGGATCGACACGGGACCCCTCGTCTACGCCCCCGAGGACGTGGCCGAGACCTTCGTGCGCCTCGTCCGCCATCCTCGGGACGAGGTCGCGGTCGGCTGGCCGGCCCGCGCCGCGCAAGTGGCCTACGCCCTCGCTCCCCGCCCGACCGAGCACCTGACGGGTGCTGCCATCCACCGGATGCTCGACCGGGCAACGCCCGCGCGCCACAGCTACGGCGCCATCCGCCAGCCCCTCGACGACGCACCGCGCACGAGCGGCGGCTGGCGGAGGCGGCACGGCGTCCCCTCGGCGCGCACGCTGAGCCTGACGGGGCTGGCGATCCTCGGCGGGGCGACGCTCGTCGCGCTCGGCAGTGCGGCCGCCCGTGCCGGCCGCTGAGGTCGCGACCCGGCAGCGCGAAAGATTATTTTCACAATCGCCCGAAACCGCGGGCCATGCTCGGCCGTAAGAGCGGTCGAGCCGCCCGGCGCGCCCGTGCCGGCCCCGCCCCCAGGAGCCGACCGTGCCCCCCCGATGCCGCGCCCTTCCCCGCCGATTCGGAGGCGGACCTGCGCAGGATCCTCGCCGCCTCGGGCGTTGTCGGGACGTGGTCGTGGTTCGAGGCCGGCGATCACTGCGTGCTCGACGCGGGCGCCGCCACACTCCTCGCGGGAGACCGGGCACTGGCCGGAGCGGCGCTTCCCGCGGATCGGGCGCGGGCATGCCTCCACGCCGACGACCGGAATACGGTCCTCGCCCGCTTCTCCGCGCTTTGCCGCTCGGGGGGCCTCTTCGTCGCCCAGTACCGTGTCCTCGCCCCCGGGGGCCGGACGCACGCGATCCTCGACCGGGGCCGGATCTTCCGCGGGAGCGGCGGCGCGCCGGGGCACGGCCACGGTCTGCTGATCGATCTCGGGGACGAGGCCCTCCCCGATGGGGCACGGACCGGCCGGGCTCTCGACGAGGCGGCGTCCCGGATCATCGCCTGTCGGCGCACCATCGACCGGTTCGGTTTCCTCAGCCTCAGGCCGGCCGTTGACCGGCTGCTCCTGCGCATCGCGCAGGACATCGCCCGCAGCGAGTGCGGACGTCTGCACTGAGCCGCCGCCATGTCCCGGATGTCCCGTCCCGTTCAGGCGGGCAGTGCCAGGGCGGCCCGCGCCTCGGCGGGCGTGGCCGGCCGCCGGCCGTGGCGGGCGATCGCCTCCACGGCGAGGCCGACGAGTTCGGCATTGCTCGCGGCGAGGCGGTCCTTCGTGATCCGGATGTTGTCCTCGAGGCCCGTGCGGACCGCATCCGCCCCGCGGGCCAGGGCCCAATCCATCACCACCGCCTGCTGTCGGCCGATGCCGGCGGCCGTCCAGGTGGCGCGCGGCAGGATCCGGCGCAATTCGCCGAGCAGGATGTCGAGGAGGGGCTCCTCGGCCGGCATGGCGTTCTGCACGCCCAGCACGAACTGCACGTGCGGCCGCTCGTCGATCAGCCCCGCCTCGACCAGGCGCTTGGCACCGTGGAGGTGCGAGAGGTCGAAGATCTCGATCTCGGGCCGCACGCCGAACTCGCGCATCCGCGCGGCGAGATCCGTCACGAGGCCGGTGTGGTTCTCGTAGACGATGGTGGGAAAGTTCACCGAGCCCGTCGAGAGCGAGGCCATGTCGGGCCGGTGCTTCAGCGGCAGGCCGCGGGCGCCGGGGTCGCGCCCGCGCCCACCGGTGGAGAATTGCACGATCAGGCCCGGACAGTGCCGGCGCAGGCCCTCCTGCACGGCGGCGAACCTGTCGGGGTCGGAGGACGGGCTCTCGTCGTCGTTGCGCACGTGGATATGGGCGAGGCTGGCGCCGGCCTCGAAGGCTTCGTGCGTCGATTCAATCTGCTCGGCGACGGTGACCGGCAGGGCCGGGTTGTCCGCCTTGCGCGGCACCGACCCGGTGATCGCGACGGCGATGACGACGGGCTTGCTCATGATCTCAGGACCCTCGCTGGTCTCGCTCCGCGCCACCGAGCGCTCGTAGCCGCGGCGGCCCGGGAACGCCAAGCGTCTTCCTGCCTCGCCGCGTGAGAGCGGGGCTCGTCCGTCACGGGATCCGGTGCCGCGTGCCGTCCGCCCCGTGACAGGGGACCGGTTTCGCGCCACACTCGGCCCCTCGGTGCGAGGCAGGTCAACCGCCCGCGCCGCCGGGGGCGGGCAGCGGATGGTGCCATGCCGAGATTTTACTTCGACGTCCGGACCCCGTCGGGGGTCGTGTGCCTCGACCACGAGGGGCTCGATTGCGCCGACGCTTCGGCCGCGCTCGCGGAGGCCCGCCACGGTGCCCGTTTCGTGGAGCCGGAGGAGGGAGCGGGCAACCCGCTCTTCAGCGGCTACCGCTTCTCGGTGGCCGACGAGGCGCACCGGTTCCTGTTCACGGTGCCCTTCACGGAGCTGGAGATCGACGGCGCAGTGCCGCCCGCGCCGATAGGCAGGGGCGCGCCGGCCAAGAGGGCGCGGCACCTGTCCTGACGCGCCGCGCCGGAGACGTCCCGGAGGCGATGCCGCGGACGCGCGCCGGAAGGGGGGCGAGCATCACGGGGAGATCGGCGTGTCCGACCGTCCGGACTTCATCGAGATCGAGACCCGCCTCGGCGCGCACAATTACAAGCCCCTCGACGTGGTGCTGACGCAGGGCCGGGGCGTCTGGGTCACCGACACGGACGGGCGGCGCTACCTCGATTGCCTGTCGGCCTACTCGGCGGTCAACCAGGGCCATTGCCATCCGAGGATCCTCGCGGCGCTGACCGAGCAGGCCGGCCGCCTCGCCATCACCTCGCGGGCCTTCCGCAACGACCAGCTCGGCCCCTTCTACGAGGAACTCGCCGCCCTCACCGGGTCCCACAAGGTGCTGCCGATGAACAGCGGCGCCGAGGCGGTCGAGACGGCGATCAAGGCGGTGCGCAAATGGGGCTACGAGGTCAAGGGCGTGCCCGAAGGGTCGGCCGAGATCGTCGTCTGTGCCGGCAACTTCCACGGCCGCACCCTGGGGATCGTGTCCTTCTCGACGGATCCGGACGCGCGGGGCGGCTTCGGCCCCTTCCTGCCGGGCTTCACCCTGGTGCCGTTCGGGGACGCGGCCGCGCTCGAGGCGGCGATCACCCCGAACACGGTGGCCTTCCTCGTCGAGCCGATCCAGGGCGAGGCCGGCGTGATCATCCCGCCCGAGGGCTACCTGCGCGCGGTGCGCGAGATCTGCACGCGCAACCGGGTCGTCCTGATCCTCGACGAGATCCAGACCGGGCTCGGCCGGACGGGGCGGCTGCTGGCCGAGGAGCACGAGGGAATCGTGGCCGACGTGACCCTCGTCGGAAAGGCGCTCGGCGGCGGCTTCTACCCGATCTCGGCGGTGCTCTCGACGACCGAGGTGCTCGGCGTCCTGAAGCCGGGCCAGCACGGCAGCACCTTCGGCGGCAATCCGCTGGCCTGCGCGGTGGCGCGGGCGGCGCTGCGGGTCCTCGTCGAGGAGGGCATGATCGAGAACGCGGCCGCCAACGGCGCCTATTTCCTCGAGAGGCTGCGAGCCCTGACCTCGAACCGCATTCTCGAGGCGCGCGGGCGCGGCCTGATGCTGGCCCTCGAGTTCCACCCCGACGCGGGAGGCGCCCGCCCCGTCGTCGAGGCTCTGAGGGCCCGCGGCCTCCTCGCCAAGGACACGCACGAGCACACGATCCGCTTCACCCCGCCCCTCGTCATCACCCGCGAGGAGATCGACTGGGCGATGGAGCGGATCGAGGCCGTGATGCAGGGCTGATCGCACCTGCCGGCAGCGGAGCCGGCCCCGGCCCTCCTGCGGCGCAGGGTCCGTGAACCCCGCGCCCCCGCGGTGCGGCCGAACGACCGGAAGCCGGAAGCCCGGGAAATCGAACGGACGGATGTCAGAACTTGAAGATCGAGCCCGCCGCGGACTTCGCCGCCTGCTTCGCCTCGCGGGCGGATTCCAGGCGCTCGATCTCCCGTTGCAGCAGCGCGATGCGCTCGCCCAGTTCCTCGACCGAGAGGTCGTCGAGCTTCTGCCCGATCTCGTGCTCGGTCACGGTCCGGCGTACCGGAAAGATCTCGTCATCCATCGTCCGACCCCCGTCCCAAGCGTCAGGCCGTTCCTATCTGGGACCGCGTCGGCTGCCGTCAAACGGGCCGCTCACGCCTCCGCCAGCTCGCCGAATGCCGGGCCGCGCGGGCGTTCCTTCACGAAGTGCGGCAGGAAGCTCGACATGACGCTCGCCGGGATGTCGAGGGGCCGATGGCGCACGGTGTCGACGAACATCAGGGATTGCTCCCCACGCCCGAGCAGGCCCTGGGTGCGGCTGTGGATCTCGTGGGACAGCGTGACGAACTTGCGATTGTAGCTCGCGATCCGGATCCGGACGATGACGGGCTCGAACTCCCGTGCCTCCCGCCGGAAATCGTGACTGAAGGACCGGGTCAGGATGTAGAAGTTCGTCGTCGCGAGGTCGAAATCCGGCATGCAGGCGTGGAAGAACAATTCCCGCGCCTTGCCGACCCAACGGAAGTAATTGGCGAAGTAGACGTTCCCGACCGAGTTGGTGTCGTCGTAGGTCGGCAGGAGCTGCAGCACGAACCAGGGTCCGTCGAACCCGTGCGCGGCGACAGGATCCGCACGCGGCACGACGAGGGTCGCGAGGCCGGGCGCGTCCGCCGCGGCCTGCGGCGCTCCCTCCCCGCTTCCCCTCCGGCCCGCGATCAGGTTGCCGAGCGCGGGCAGCGCGCCGACGGCGCCGACGAGGGGCGCGATCGCGAGAAGCGCCCCGACGGGTGCGACGTAGCCCGTCACGAAGATCAGGGCCGAGGCCGTCCCGATCATCGCGCAGAGCACCCCGTCATAGGCCGGCCGCGCGCCGAGGGCCTCGCAGAGGAGGCAGAGGGTCGCCCCCACGAACAGGCTCGCGAAGGGCAGCATCAGATAGATCATCGGGATGTTCGCCGCGATGAGCCCGGCCGCGAGCGCGACCGCGGCGGCCAGGGTCCAGAGCGGCGAGGCGACGAGGCCGGCGGGCAGGAAGGCGAGGAGCGGGCTCTCGCTGCGCCGGGTCACGGAGGTGAGGAGCCAGCGCGTCGCGCAGTAGAAGCTGTCGACGGTCGAGGCCATCGCGATGGCGGCCCAGACGAGGAAGGCCGCGGTGAGGCCCGGGTCGCGGAGGCGGGCGAGGGCCTGCGCCACGGCTCCCTGCGCCTGCGGGATCCCGTCGGCGGCGAGGACGGGGGTGCCGGCTCCGGCCAAGGCGGCAAGGCCGCCGTTGAGGGTCAGCAATCCGAGGACGAGGAGGGAGCCGCCGGCATAGGCTGCACGCACCGAGCCGCCCTCCCGGTGGATCGCCACGACCCTCTGCCAGTGCTGCACATCGCTCCACGGCCCGAGCAGGAAGCCGACGAGGCAGGGCAGCATCAACCCGTAGAAGCGCTCGTCGAAGGCCGCGAGGGGGACGGGGGCGGAAGGTGCGGCTCGCATGAGGCCCTGGGCCGCGACGAGGGCCGCCGCCACGCCGACGACGAGATAGAGGGCGTGGAGCCGCCGCAAGGCCCCGATCGGGGCCGCGTGCCCGATGGCGGCGGCGAGCAGGAACAGCAGCACCGCCCCGAGCAGGCTGCCATGGCCGAACAGCGGCAGGAGCAGATGGGCGCAGAGCCCGTAGGCCGTGAGCGCGAGCGCGGCGAGCTGGCAGGCCAGGAACAGACCGGTGTACCGGTCCTCGACCGCCTTGAGGATCTCGGCCGGGTTGCGGCCGGGCGCTCCGAGCACGTGCCCGAAGAGGTAGAGGCCGGCGGCGTTCGGCAGCGCGAAGGCGGCGAAGCCGAGCCAGCCATACGTCACCGTGACGTGGATCGCGTAGAAGAACCCCAGGCCCCAGAGCCAGGACAGGCCGATCGTCGGCGCCCAGGCGAGGGAGCTGAGAAGGCGGGAACCCTCGGTAGAGTGCATGCTGACAACCTGA
Organism: Methylobacterium segetis; assembly: GCF_004348265.1. Classification (GTDB taxonomy): domain Bacteria; phylum Pseudomonadota; class Alphaproteobacteria; order Rhizobiales; family Beijerinckiaceae; genus Methylobacterium; species Methylobacterium segetis. The sequence goes on along the minus strand of NZ_SMNT01000104.1, from coordinate 5,779 downwards.
ACGTGCGCACACCATCATGGCCGTTCGCGCCGTCCCGGTCCATTTCCGGATCGCAACACTCGTCCGATCAGAACGATTGGCTCGGCCGCCTCCCGCAAACCCGGCGTGCCGCCATCCCGTCCCGGCGCCCGCTCCGCCGTTGGCCGGATCCCGCCAAGTCACAGCAGCCATTGAGGCTCGGCTCAGCGGCCCACGACGAGGCGCGGCTGGATCTCGGTTCGGACGGAGGATGGAAACAGCCTGTGGAAATCCTTCGGCACCCGCGCGATCAGGTCGGGGATCTCGGAGGCGGGCCGGGCGGGGCTGATCAGGAAGCCCTGGATGTCGTTGCAGGCGCGGGCTCGCAGGACCTGCGCCTGTTCGGCCGTCTCGACGCCCTCGGCGGTGACGGCGATCGAGAGCTTCTGGGCGATGGCCAGGATCGCTTCGATCACCGCGAGGTTGCCGCCCTCGTCGTCGATGTCCCGCACGAAGGAGCGGTCGATCTTGATCTTGTCGACCGGAAACTTGGCGAGGTAGCTCAGCGACGAGTAGCCGGTGCCGAAATCGTCGAGCGCGATGCGGATCCCGCGCGAGCGCAGCTCGTGCAGGTTCGCCATCGTGATCGCGGTCTTGTCGAGGAAGACGGATTCGGTGATCTCGATCTCGAGCCGGCCCGGCTCCAGGCCGCTCGCCTCCAGGGCCGCCGCGATGTCCCGGAGGAACTCGCTGGTACGGAACTGGATCGGCGAGATATTGACGGCGATCCGGGTCTCAGCGGGCCAGCGCGCCGCCTCCCGGCAGGCCGTCTGGAGGGCGTAGCGGCCGATCGCCACGATCATGCCCGTCGCCTCGGCCACCGGGATGAACTCGGCCGGCGGCACGAAGCCGCGGGTCGGGCTGCGCCAGCGCAGCAACGCCTCGAAGCCGACGACCCGCCCGTCGCGCAGCGCGGTGAGCGGCTGATAGTGCAGCTCGAATTCCCGGCGCTGGAGCGCGAGCTTGAGGTCTGCCTCGAGTTCGCGGCGGGTGCGCTGGCTGACTTCGAGATCGCGCTCGAACAGGTGGAAGGTGCCCTTCCCCCGCGCCTTCGCCCGGTAGAGGGCGAGATCCGCCTTGAGCAGGAGGCTGCCGGGATCGAGCGCGTCCGTCGGCGTCAGGGCGATGCCGATGCTCACGCCGATCTCCGCAGCGAGAGCGTCGATGCGGTAGGGCGCGCTCACCGCCGCGATGATCGCCCCCGCGAGGAGGGTGGCCTCGGCGGCGCCGCGGCAGCGGTGCAGAACCGCGAACTCGTCGCCACCGAGGCGGAAGATCCAGGTGCCCTCGGAGGCGAAGGGCTGCAGGCGCTGGGCCACGCTGCGCAGGAGTTGGTCGCCGGCTCCGTGACCGAAGGAATCGTTGACCACCTTGAACCCGTCGAGGTCGAGGTAGAGCAGCGCGCAGGCGCCCCCACCCTCGGCGGCGCGGTCGCACTCGGCACTGGCCAGATCCTGGAACAGGGCGCGGTTGGCGAGGCCCGTGAGGGAATCGTAGCTCGCCAGGAAGGCGATCCGCGCCTCCGAGATCCGACTCGCGGTCACGTCCGAGCCGACGCCGCGGAACCCCGCGAGGCGGCCCGTCCGGTCGAGGACCGGCTTTCCGCTGAGCTGCCACCAGCGCGTCCCCTCGGCCCGCGGTAGTTCGACGACGAGGTCCTGAAAGGCGATCCCCTCGCGCAGGAAGCCGAGCATTTCCACGGCGCCCGCTCCGAAGCGTCCGCCATCGCCGCAGGCGAGGAGTTCCGCGAAGGGAAGGCCCTGCAATTGCTCGACCGGGCGTCCCACCACCTGCGCCACCCGCCGGGAGACGTGGTCGAAGCACCCCTCCCGGTCCGTCTCCCAGAGCCAGTCGCTGGTGCTCGCCTCGAACTCGCGCAGGAGCAGGCCGATGGTCTGGTTCTGGTCGCTCACCCGCACCCGGTCGAGGATGCGCTGGAACGAGAGCAGGCTCATGCTCCGGACGCTGAACAGCACGAAGGTCGCATAGATCGCGAGCAGGACCGCGATGCTCGCCGCGACGCCGTCGCCGCTCGTCGCCAGGGCGATGAAGCTGCCGAGTACGACCGGCGCCGCGAAGAGCAGGGCCACGGAGAGGATCGGCCCGAGGACGTAGGCATCCGAGATCAGCCCGGCGGCGATCGCGACGACGATCATGCGATGATCGGCGTCCGAGGGCGGGAACAGCACCATCGGCATGGTGCTCCAACTGGAGCCGATCGCGAGCGCGATCGCCCCCGCGACCCGGTAGCCGCGCTCGATCTGCGCCTCGGTCGGCGTGCCCGCGAACAGCCCCTGATAGCGCCAGGCGGCGACGACCGCGCCGATGCTCGTCGTGCCGATGACGAGGAGAAGGGCGACGAGGTAGGTCGGGGACGCCGCGTTCCAGAACAGGCCGACCACCGTGAGCGCGACGGCGCCGTGCGTGATCGCCGAGAATTTGGCGAGCCTGAGCGTCTCCACGAGCATACCGGAGCGTGTCTCCAGCATGTAGCGATCGAGCGTCGCCGGGGAGGTGGATGACGCCTCCGCGGAAACCTCGTGCCGCCGGAACCCGCAGACGGCGCCGAGGCGCTCGGCCGCACCGAGGAGGAGGCGCAGGGCCGCCGCGCCGACGCGGCGGTTCGAGGCGGCGGATCTGCGCGGCTCGCTCACGGTGCCGGCTGCCCGCGCGGCGACAGGGTCATGGTGACGCCGCCATGGGGGCGCAGCGTGACCTTGAAGCGCGTCTCCGGGCGCGACGGGGCGGCCCGCACCGCGCGGAAGGCGGGCAGAAGCTCGGCGAGGATCGCGAGGCACTCGGTCAGCGCGAAGTTCATGCCGATGCAGACCCGCGGACCCGCGCCGAAGGGCAAGTAGGCGTAACGGTCGCGCCCGGCGCTGCGGGCCGGGTCGAAGCGGCCGGGGTCGAAGCGCTCGGGCTGCGCCCAGAGCCGGGCATGCCGGTGCACGGCATAGACCGGCACGTGGACGGAGCGTCCCGCGGGAATGCGCGTGGAGCCGAGCCGGACCTCGGACAGCGTCTTGCGCACGATGAGCGGGGCAGGCGGGTAGAGGCGCATCACCTCCATCACGACCTGTCGGGTATAGGTCAGGGCCTCGAGGTTCGGGCCCTGACCGGGCTGGCAAGCGGCCCCGATCTCGGTCAGAACCCGCGCCTCGACCTCGGGATGCTCCGACAGGAGCCAGAACGTCCAGGCGAGCACGATCGCGGTGGTCTCGTGGCCCGCCGCGATGAAGGTCAGGAGGTTGTCGACGAGGGACGCGTCCGGCATCCCCTCCCCGGTCTCGGGATCGTGGGCCTGCAGCATCAGTCCGAGGAGATCGTCGCCGCACCGGCCGCTTGCGCGCCGGCTGGCGATCGCCCGCGATATGGTACCCCGCAGATAGCGGGCGGCCGCGGCGCCCCGGACCGAGCCCGGATGAGGCGTCCAGGCCGGCGCTCCGAGGAGGCTCAGCGCCATCTTCCAGGTCGCTTGGTCGAGGTAGGTGTTCATCGCCCGGCCGAAGCGCGCGGTTTCGAGCCCGCTCTCGCCGGACATCATCGTCGCGACGATGATGTCGAAGGTGGTGCGCATCATCTCCGAGAGCATGTCGACCTGCGCGGGGCCTTTTGCCGCCCAGCGCGTCCGGGTCTCGGTGGCGACCGCGCGCATGGCAGGAACGAAGGCGCGGATCCGGTCGTGCCGGAAGACGGGCGTCGCGATCCGGCGCTGGTGACGCCAGCGCTCGCCGTCGGAGGTCAGGATCCCCTTGCCGAGGACGGGCGAGAGGGAGCGCGTCAGGAACTCCTCCCGCCCGAGGAGCGCTGCCTGATCGACGAGCAGGGAGCGGATCAGGACGGGGTCGCTGACGAAGACGGTCCGGCGGCCGATGAAGCGGGCCTCGACGAGCCCCTCCCGGTAGACTTCCGCCGGCCAAGCCTCGATCAGGTTGCGCACGATCGTGCGGATCAGGCGCGGGAACCCGGCCGCTTCCGAGACGATGTCCCTCAGTCCCGGGCCTGCTCCGACGGGCAACCCCGCCGCTGAATCGTACTGCATCCGAGACGTCCCGGTTCCGAGACTTCAGGTTTGCAGGTCGCTGCTTGCCGGCCCGTTAAGCTACCCGTTCGAATACGGGTCTTGTCCGGGTTTTTCGATCCTGAGTTGCGAAATCGGCGGTCCGTCCGCCTGCAATCCGGGCGTGGGCGGGACCTGCCGCCTCGCGCGACGCGTGCGCGCCCGGCGGCCGGGCTCTTCACAGCCCGTCCGGCCGGACGTCTCGTTTCCTGCGATCGCGCGCGTCAGGCGGCCTTGTTGCGTCCGCGCGGCTTCGGACGATCCGCATCGTCCTGCATCGCACCCGGTCGGCCGAGGCCGATGGACTTGGCGAGTTCCGAGCGCTGGGCGGCGTAAGCCGCGGCCACCATCGGGTAGTCGTTGGGCAGTCCGTAGCGCTGGCGGTAGCTGTAGGGGTCGAGCCCGTGGGTCGAGAGATGGCGCTTGAGCGTCTTGTAGGGCTTGCCGTCGATGAACGAGATCAGCGCGTCCGGCGTGATCGACTTGCGGACCTGAGCCGGCGTCGGCTTCTCGACCGTCTCCGCTGGCGGAGCTTCCGGCTGGGCCAAGCCGGAGAGGGAGGCGTGAACCGCGTGGATCAGCGCCGGGATGTCAGTGGCGGCCACATGATTGCGCGCGACGTATGCCGAAACGACTTGAGCAGACAGTTCGATAAACTGGTCGTGCGCACGCGAAGACGTTTCTTCTGGTTCCATCGGCATCTCCTTAATCGCCTACGTACTTCGCCGCAAACACAACGGAATGCAAGCGTAAGTCGCTGGTCGATGCACAGGCATTTCTGCTTGTGCGGTGAGAAAAGCCTTAGGGGTAACCAGCTGTACGTTGAATCGTTCGATTTGCGTTTCGCAAACCTATCAAATGACGACCTCGGATCCTCGCGCAGGATGGCGGCTTCAGCTGCGCCGGGGCCTCGGCCCGCCCCGGCGCTCGTCACGCGGCGTCCGCGCTCAGGCGGCCGCGGCCTTGCGTCGGCCCCGCGCCCTCGGGGCCGGCATCTCGGCCGGGGCCTCCGGCTGCTGGACCTCGGCGGCGGGACGGCGCTGCTGGCCGAGACCGAGACTCTTGGCGAGTTGCGAGCGCTGGGCCGAGTAATTGGCCGCTGTCGACGGGTAATCGTTGGGCAGGCCGTAGCGCTGGCGATAGGCGTGGATGTCCAGCCCGTGGGTCGAGAGATGGCGCTTGAGCGTCTTGTAGGGCTTGCCGTCGATGAACGAGATCAGCGCGTCCGGCGTGATCGACTTGCGGACCTGAGCCGGCGTCGGCTTCTCGACCGTCTCCGCTGGCGGAGCTTCCGGCTGGGCCAAGCCGGAGAGGGAGGCGTGAACCGCGTGGATCAGCGCCGGGATGTCAGTGGCGGCCACATGATTGCGCGCGACGTATGCCGAAACGACTTGAGCAGACAGTTCGATAAACTGGTCGTGCGCACGCGAAGACGTTTCTTCTGGTTCCATCGGCATCTCCTTAATCGCCTACGTACTTCGCCGCAAACACAACGGAATGCAAGCGTAAGTCGCTGGTCGATGCACAGGCATTTCTGCTTGTGCGGTGAGAAAAGCCTTAGGGGTAACCAGCTGTACGTTGAATCGTTCGATTTGCGTTTCGCAAACCTATCAAATGACGACCTCGGATCCTCGCGCAGGATGGCGGCTTCAGCTGCGCCGGGGCCTCGGCCCGCCCCGGCGCTCGTCACGCGGCGTCCGC
>NZ_SMNT01000103.1 GCF_004348265.1 Methylobacterium segetis | reverse complement strand
CGCGGGCGGCGGCCAGACGTTCGGACAGGACGCCTGGGGCGCGCAGAACGTCACGACGGCCATCGCCAAGTTCCACACCGGCTTCCTGCGCCACGAGGTCGTGACCGGGCTCGACCTGTTCTACCAGGACGACGACCGCATCAACTACCAGGTGCTCGGAACGCGCCCGAACCAGCGCCTGCTGACCCCGCTCCACGATCAGGTCGGCTACTCGCTGGTGCCGAACCCGGCCAGCCGCCGCCTGACGCAAGGCGCCAATCTCGGCGCCTTCTTCAGCGACCGGGTCTGGCTGACCGAGCAATTCTCGATCCTGGGCGGCGTGCGCGTCGACCGCTTCGTCAGCAGCTACACCGCCACCAACGCGAACGCCGTCTTCACCCCCTCCGTGATCGCCCCCTCGACCGGGGTCAGCCCGAAGGTCAGCGGCATCTGGCAGCCGACGCCCGAGCAGACCTACTACGTCTCCTATTCGCGCGGCTTCTCCCCGCAGGGGCAGTACGTGGCGAACTCGACGGGCATCGAGATCCCGAACGCCGCCGCGCTGAAGCCCGAGGAGAGCGACCTCTACGAGGTCGGCGCCAAGGTCAGCGTGCTCGGCGGCCGCCTCGGCCTCGCCGCGGCGCTGTTCCGGATCGACAAGAGCAACAGCTTCGACATCGATCCCGTCACGGGCAGCATCATCAACGGCGCCCTCGACGCGGGCGAGCGCCGCCGGGTCGACGGGTTCGAGGCCTCGATCACCGGCAAGCTCAGCGAGGAGTGGAACATCATCGCCGGCTACACCCACCTCGACGGGACGGTCCTGTCCGGCGTCAATGCGGGCCGGGTCGCGCCCTTCGTGCCCGCCAACGCCTTCACCCTCTGGACGACCTACGACCTGACGGCCCTCGGCCGCTCGTGGTGGAACCTGCCGGGGAAGATCACGGTCGGCGGCGGAGTGACCTTCGACGACGGCTACTTCCCGGCGAGCGACAACATCGCCCGCATCCCCGGGACCTTCTCGCTCGATGGGCTGATCTCCTACGAGACCGACGCCTACCGGGTCGCCGTCAACGTCTACAACCTGACGGACGAGCTGAATTACGGTTCCGGCTTCTCGACCCGCGCCGTGCCCCTCTCGGGCCGGACGGTGCTGGTGAGCCTCGGCACCCGGTTCTGAGGGTCGGAAACCGTGCTCGTCCATGTGAAGAACGTGCTCTCGCCCGAGGAGGTCGCCCATATGCGCGGCCGGCTCGAGGGGGGAGAGTGGGTCGACGGGCGCGTCACGGCCGGCGCGCAGGCGGCGCGCGCCAAGCGCAACCTGCAGATCCCGGAGGATTCGGCTGTTGCCCGCGAGCTCGGCGACCTGATCCTGCGGGCGCTGGGGCGGAGCCCGCTCTTCAACGCGGCGGCGCTGCCCCTGCGGGTGCTGCCGCCCCTCTTCAACCGCTACGATGTGGGCATGGGCTTCGGCGCCCATGTCGACGGGGCGATCCGGATGGTGCCCGGCGCCGGCATCCGGATGCGGGCCGACGTCTCGACGACCCTCTTCCTGACGGACCCCGCCGCGTACGACGGCGGCGAGCTCGTCATCGAGGACACGTTCGGCTCGCACGCCGTGAAGCTGCCGGCGGGCGACATGATCGTCTATCCCGCGACCTCGCTGCATCGGGTCGAGCCGATCACCCGGGGCTCGCGCTGGTCGGCGTTCTTCTGGTCGCAATCCCTGGTCAAGGACGACGGCGCCCGCGCCCTCCTCTACGACCTCGACCGCGGCATCACGGGCGTGCGCGGCGATCTCTCCGACGACAACCCCGCCGTGATCGCGCTCACCAGCACCTACCCCAACCTCCTGCGCCGCTGGGCCGAGCTGTGAGGAGCGCGGGCCTCGCCACCAAGGCCGCCGCGGAGACCGCTCCGGAGAACGGGGCGGAGGAGGCGCGCCGCCGCGCGCGCGGCCGCCGGGCCTTCTGGCTGAAGCAGCTCTACGCCTGGCACTGGGTCTCCTCCGCCCTCTGCCTCGTCGGCATGCTGCTCTTCACGGTGACGGGCTTCACTCTCAACCATGCCGGCCGCTTCGAGGCGCGCGCCGCGGTGGAGAGCCGGGATGCCGTGCTGCCCCGGGACCTGCGCGAAGCGCTGGCGGCCCTGCCGGCGAGCGGCCGCGCCGCCCTGCCGGGTCCCGTGGCGGACTGGCTCAAGGGCGAGCTCGGCGTGGCGGCCGCGGGCCGCGAGGCCGAGCTCTCCCGCAGCGAGGCGCTGCTCTCCCTGCCGCGGCCCGGGGGCGACGGCTTCGTCAGCATCGGCCGGAGCGACGGCGCCGTCCTCTACGAGCGGAGCAGCCGCGGCTGGATCTCCTACCTCAACGACCTCCACAAGGGGCGCAATGCGGGGGCCGCCTGGAGCCTGTTCATCGACCTGTTCGCGGGCGCCTGCCTGATCTTCTGCCTGACGGGGCTGATCCTGCTGCACTTCCACGCCGGGCGGCGCCCCGCCACGTGGCCCGTGGTCGGGCTCGGCCTCGCCCTGCCGCTCGGCCTCGCCCTCCTGTTCATCCACGCCTGAAAGGCGAAGATCCGATGCGCCGCGCCGTCACCGCCCTGTTTCCGACCCTGATCGCCGGCCCCGCACTCGCGGGCGAGGTCGCCGTGAGCGTGGAGATCCCGCGCCTCGACGTGTCCGAGTACCACCGCCCCTACCTCGCCGTCTGGCTCGAGGGGGCGGACGGGGCGGCGCTCGCCAACCTCGCCGTCTGGTACGACGTGCGCAAGAAGGAGGGGGAGGGCGGCGCCAAGTGGCTGAAGGACATGCGGCAATGGTGGCGCCGCATCGGCCGCGAGACCGAGCTGCCCCTCGACGGGATCAGCGGCGCGACGAAGCCCGTCGGCGCCCACGCGCTGAGCTTCTCCACCGACGCCGCCCCCTTCGCGGCCCTCAAGCCCGGCCATTACGAGATCGTGGTCGAGGCCGCCCGCGAGGTCGGCGGCCGCGAGGTGCTGCGCCTGCCCGTTTCCTGGCCGCCGCAGGCCGGGGCGCGCGCCGAGGCCAGGGGCACGAGCGAGCTCGGCGCCGTCTCGGTCGGCCTCAAGCCCTGACAGACCTGCCGACAGAACTGCCCCGACACGACCCCGCCGTGAGAGATCCCATGCGCCATCTCGCCCGCCTCGCGCTCCCCCTCCTCGCCGCCCTCGCCGCGGCCGCGCCCGCCGCCGCCCACAAAGCCTGGATGCTGCCCTCCTCGACGGTTCTGTCGGGAGCCGATGTCTGGGTCACGGTCGACGCGGCGGTCTCGAACGACCTGTTCGTGTTCGAGCACGTGCCGATGCGGCTGGACAACCTCGTCGTGACGGGGCCGGACGGCGAGGCCGTGAAGGCCGAGAACGCCGCCACGGGCAAGTTCCGCAGCACCTTCGACCTGCACCTGACGAAGCCCGGCACCTACCGGGCGAGCGTCGTCGGCGAGGGCCTGTTCGCGACCTACAAGCTCAACGGTGAGCCGAAGCGCTGGCGCGGCCGGCCCGAGGCGCTCGAGCGCGACGTCCCGAAGGAGGCGACCGACCTCAGGCTGACGCAGACGCAGCAGCGCACCGACACCTTCGTGTCGCTCGGCAAGCCGAGCACGCCGGCGCTTGCGCCCGCCGCCAAGGGGCTGGACCTGCGGGCCGAGACCCACCCGAACAACCTCGCTTCCGGCGAGACCGCCCGCTTCACGCTCCTCCTCGACGGCGCGCCCGCGGCCAATGTCGACGTCGAGATCGTCCGCGGCGGCGTGCGCTACCGGGACGCGCCGGGCGAGATCCGCCTGAAGACGGGCGCCGACGGCAGCTTCAGCGTGACATGGCCCCAGGCCGGGATGTACTGGCTCGGCGCCGAGGTGCAGGACGACAAGGCGACGATCCCGAACGCCCGCCGCCGCGCCGCCTACAACGCGACGCTCGAGGTGCTTCCGCAATAAGCCCGCATGCGCCGCGTCCTGATCCCCGCGACGGTGGCGCCGATCGGCCCGGGCGGCGCACCCGCCGGCCCGGTCCTCACGCTCGCTGGGCGAACCATGGGCACGACCTGGTCCGTCCGCTGCGCCGGAGCGGGCGGGGAGGGCGCCTCCCTGAGGACCGCGATCGAGGCCGAGCTCGCCCGCCTCGTGGCCGAGCTCAGCCACTGGGAGCCGGCCTCCGCCCTCTGCCGCTTCAACCGGGCCGAGCCGGGCAGCCGCCACGTCCTGCCCGATGCCCTGTTCACGGTGCTCGACGCGGCCTGCGCCATCGCGCGGGACACGGGCGGCGCCTGCGACCCGACTCTCGGCGCCCTCGTCGACCTCTGGGGCTTCGGGCCTCCGGGTCCCGTCGCCGCGCCGCCGGCGCCCGATTCCCTCGCGGCGGCGCGGGCGGCGGCGGGCTGGGAACGCCTCGCCCTCGATCGCGAGGGCCGCAGCGCCCTGCAGCCCGGCGGGTTGAGCCTCGACCTCTCGGCCATCGCCAAGGGCTACGCGGTCGATCGCGTCTCGGAGCTCCTGAGCGGACGGGGCCTCGTCCACCACCTCGTCGAGATCGGCGGCGAATTGCGCGGGCGGGGGCTGAAGCCCGGCCGCGAGCCCTGGTGGGTCGCGTTGGAGGGCGGGGAGGGAACGGGCGGCCCGGGCACCGTCGTCGCCCTCCACGACCTCGCCGTGGCGGGTTCCGGCGAGTACCGGCGCTTCTTCGAGCATGGCGGGCGCCGCTACGGGCACAGCCTCGATCCCCGCACGGGCCGGCCGGTCCCGGGAGACCTCGTCGCGGTGAGCGCGCTCCACGCCTCCTGCATGATGGCGGACGGGCTCGCCACCGCCCTGATGGCGCTCGGGCCGGAGGCGGGCCCGCGCCACGCGGGCCGACACCGCATCGCCGCCCGGTTCCTCACCCGCGAGGAGGGGCGCCTCGTCGAGCGCTTCAGCCCCGCCGCAGAGGCGATGCTCGCCTGACGGTTGCAGAAGCCCAGCTGATGATACCATCGCGGGCGCCGGGCACCCGTCGGGAGGAGACCATGGCGTCGGAGGAGCGGCCGCCCACGGCCGGCGAGCGGAGAGGCGCGGGCGAGCGGCAGGGGCGCGACAGCGCCCTGTCCCACCACATCCTGCCGAGCGCGGCGACGATGATCGGGATCTGCACGACCCTGATCGGGCTCGTGAAGATCGCGGAGGGGCAGGTCGGCATGACCCGGGTCGACGAGTGGGTCGGGCTGTCGGCGCTGCTGTTCCTGGCCAGCGCGCTGACCTCCTATCTCTCCCTGCGGATGCCGGTCCGGCGCCCCGTCAGCCTGCGCCTGGAGCGGATGGCCGACCTGTTCTTCCTCCTCGGCCTGATCGCGCTCACGGCCCTCGCGGTCGCCTTCGCCTACGAGGCGATCTGATATCCACGCCCCGTCCGCCAGCGTACGGAGCCGGCGGATCCTGCGAAGGCTGGTACTCTGCGGCGGCCCTGCCGGGCGGAGGTTGCCCGCGGGGATCGTGGAGAACGCTCATGCCGACGGAGGACCGACGCGCCGAGCTCGCCCAGAAGGCTCTCGACACCTACGCCCGCCAGACCGCGAGCCCCCCTCGCTGGCGCTCCAGCGGGCGCCGTCTCCACGATGTCTCGGAATGCGAGATCGTGGATCTCATCACCGACCTGCTGCTCCTCGCCCGCCTTCGGGGCCACGATCCGGCGACGATCGTGGGAAAGGCCGAGCGGCACGTCTACGCGGAGACGGGACACCAGTACGGCCCGTGAGCGGTTCGCACTCCGCCCGGCCTGTCACCGAGAAAAATCAACTCGGGGTTGTGACATATTGTCAGGAGCGGGCTTTGGCCTAGGCTGTACGGAGCAGCCGCACCGAGGGGCTCGTGCCTGATCCGCTGACCAGAAGGCTCGCTCACGCAGGTCCCCTCTCGGACACGGAGCAGGGGGTATTGCGGGAGTTGACGCTGAACCCGCGCGCGGTGGCGCCCCGGCGGGACATCGCCATGCCTCCGGCCGCCGAGAGCGTGCACCTCGTCCTCGGCGGCATCGCCTGCCGCTACAAGATCCTGCTCGACGGGACCCGGCGCATCGTCTCCTATCTCCTGCCGGGCGACCTCTGCGACGTCCACGCGAGCGCCTCCGGGGCGGCGGATTGGAGCATCGGCACCCTCACGCCCTGCGCCATCGCCGACATCCCGCGGGAGCGGCTCGCGGAGCTCGCACGGGCGCATCCGGGCATCGATCGGGCCCTGCGCTGGATCACGCTGACCGAACTCAGCACCGCCCGGGAATGGCTCGCCAACGACAGCCGGCCGGCGGACCGGCGGATCGCGCACCTGTTCTGCGAGCTCCTCGTCCGCCTGCAGGCGGTCGACCTCGCCGGCGACAGCAGCATCGACCTGCGCCTCTCGCAGGTCGATCTCGCGGATACGGCGGGCATCTCCTTCGTGCACGTCAACCGAGTGCTGCAATCCCTGCGCGCGAGCGGCCTCATCGTGTCCGGCAAGCACGTGCTCACGGTGCCGGACGTCGCCCGCCTTCGCGCCTTCGCCGAGTTCGATCCCGGCTACCTGCACCTCGCGGGATGACGACGCGCGAGCTCAGCCGACGATGATTCGCGTCGCCGGTCAGTATTTAGAATTTCCGTGAGGCTATTGCACTGCACAACCCTGCACCGTTGCGGGGCCGGAAGGTCGAGGGGGCACTTTTTGTCTCTCGGAGCACTTGCATCGCGCCGCGTGCCGTGACACTGATCAATCGTCCGTACAAGGCAATACGGGAGAGCCCAGGCCGAAGCGATTCGGCTATGGCGTCTCGCGAGCGACCGCCCCCGGAAGCTTGCAAGGCACAATCCCGTATCGTTGGACGATCTGGAGTGAGGCGCCGTCCGGCGCCCACCGAAGGGCGGCCCTTCCCGCACCATGCGGGCTCGGGCGGCTCCCAGGGACCCGCGACAGATGGGGGCAGGCGAAATGCTAGAGCGGGCATTTCGAGCCCGCCTGTCGTGGGAGAGCGTCGTGGACCCAGCCGATTTCGAGTATGATTTCGATGCGCCGGATTCCGATTGGAATTACGAGCCGTCGCGGGCCGAGCTGTTCCGGCAGGTCGACGCCGCCCTCTACACGACGGATCCGGACGGGCGCCTGACTTACTACAACGAGGCCGCCGCCGCCCTGTGGGGCCGCCGGCCCGTGCTCGGGCTCGACCGCTGGTGCGGCGCGTGGCGCCTCTACGACGCGGACGGGGCGCCCCTCGCGCACGAGCGCTGCCCGATGGCGTTGACGCTGCGGGAGGGCCGCGAGGTCCGCGGCGCGCAGGCGGTGCTCGAGCGGCCGGACGGGACGCGGGTGACGTTCATGCCCTATCCGACGCTCCTGCGGGACCGGACGGGCGCGGTCGTCGGCGGCGCCAGCATCCTCCTGGAAGTGCGCCGCCCGGCGCGGCTGTCGATCGCCCGGGAAGAGGGCGTCCCGCGCGAGCGCGAGCGCATCATCGGACGGGGCCGTGCCCGTCTCGACCGTCCGTCTCCGGCATCGCTCGATCGCACGCGGGGCCGTGTCCCCCTCGTGTCAGCGTCCGATCGATCTCACGCATGATCCAGCGTTTCAGTTTCATCTTCTGAGACCGCGTCATCGCCGCCTCCGTCTGGCCCGCCCGATTCGGCCTGCCCGATGTCAGCTTGCACTGAGGAACGCGCGCGGGATCTGGGGTCCGAGTGTCGCCGAAGCGGGTCGATGAACCCGCCCGGCTCAGGACGATCCGGCAAGACTGGTCGGGCAAGACCGGATCGCGATGGGGTTTGAACTCGCGGGGCGCCAAGAGGTTGCGACGCGCGGCGCCCTGTACGCGGCCCGGCCGGAGCGTAGAGTGGGGCGGGCCGCGCGGGGGCCTCGTCCCCGGCCGGCACCGGAGGCCACGCCATGCCGACCGATCCCGAACTCCCGACCGATCCCGTGCCGACCTGCCGCGTCGTCGGGGCCGGCGCCGCCTTCATCGGCAAGCAGGGGCTCACCTACGCGCCCGCGATCTCGGCCGAGACCGTCGGCGCACGCGGGCTCCACATGCAGATCGTGACGATCCCGCCCGGGGCCTGGGCGAAGGCGCACAAGCACGAGAACCACGAGACGGCGATCCACATCCTGAGCGGGCGCTCCGGGACGTGGTACGGGGAGAGGCTGGAGCACCACCTCGTCGCCGGCCCCGGCGACTTCGTCTACATCCCGGCGAACATGCCCCACCGGCCCTACAACCTCAGCGCGACGGAGCCCTGCATCGCGGTGATCGCCCGGACCGACCCGAACGAGCAGGAGAGCGTGGTGGTGCTACCGGACCTCGACGCGCTCCACGCCGAGGAGCGGGAGGCCGGATAGGCGCGCCTCAGAAATCCGCGTGGATCCGGGTCCCGAAGAAGTTGGCGGGGCCGCGGTCCCGATTGTAGGCGGGGTTCACGACAAACTGATAGTTGAACGTGAGCGTCACGGACTTGGCGAAGCTCAGCGCGTAGAAGGCCTCGAAGGCGCGCTCGGTCCCGTAATTGAGCCGCCCGTCGCCGATCAGCAGGCCGAGGCCCCCGTTGGCGAAGAAGGCCCGGTGCGCGGGGGAGAGGCCGTTCGCCGTGGCACCGAGGCCGACCGTGTCGGCCGGCCGGTCCCAGGCCGTCCCCTTCAGCGAGATTCCGCCCGAGAGCGAGCGGTCGACATCCGTGAAGGACAGGTTCTCGTTGCGGCCGTCGGCGGCGCTCGCCCGGGCGAACACGCCGAGATCGGCGGTCACGGCCTGCTCCAGGTTGAGGTAGAGGCCGCTCTTGCGGCGCGGGCGGCGCGTCGCGTCGGCGGCCTCGCTGGCATCGGCGAAGAGGCCCGCCTGCGTCAGGGCCACGGTCTCGCGGTAATTCGCCGAGTTGCCGACGTTCGAGAACAGGCCGATCCGCAGCTTGCCCGGCTGGTCGAGGCCGGGCAGGACGTGGCGCTCCTCGAACTCGATCGTGGCGCCGCCCCGGCGGAAGACGCGCGGGTCCAGCACGTCGTTCGAGGGCTCCTTCGGCACCTGCGTGTAGGCCGCCCGGATCGCAAAGTCCTTCCGGTTGTACTCGACCATCACGCCCTGCGTGAAACCCGGCAGGTTGGCGGGGAAGTCCCAGGCGGTCGAGGCCCAGAGCGACCAGTTCATGAAATCGACCCGCGGGTCGTGGGCGTAGGCGTTGCCGTCGAAGAAGTCGCCCAGCGCGAACTTGCCGGCCACCACCGTGACGCGCTCGACGTCCCGGCGGGTGGCGACTTGGTTCGGCCCGTCCGCCACGTCTTCCGTCTCGCCGCCGAGGCCGAAGGTCTGGCGCAGGAAGTAGCGGTTCGAGCGCAGCTTGGGGAAGGGCGCGCCGGCCTTCTGGGCCTCGCCGTTGACGAAGCCGGCGACCCCGAGCGTGCGCGAGAGGCCGAAGCCCTGGCTGAATTCCGGGTTGTAATAGAGCTCGGTCCCCTCCCAGAGCTTGAGGCCCAGGAAGAGGGTCGCCGTCGTCGTGGCCTGCGCCTGATGGGGCACGAGGCTGTTGGGGCCGCGGTAGGGGGAGCGGAAGCCCGGCACCGCCTGGTTGAAGAAGGTGGTCTGCCCGTGGAGCGAGAACCGCTCGGCGAGCGCGGCGGCGTCGGGACCGCCCTCGTCCGCCTCGGGGGGAAGCGCGAGGCCCTGCGGATACCAGGACAGGCGCGCCAGCATCTGGTTCGAGACGGCCCCGACCCGGGTCGAGACGGGTCCGCCGTTCGGGCCGGGCACGGTGCCGAGGTCGAACCGCCCGCTGCGGCCGAGATCGAGGTAGCGGTAATCGAGGCCGAGCGCGAGGTGATCGCTGATGGCGTATTGCACCCCTGCGCCGAGCGTGAAGCCGAGCCGCGTCAGGTCGTATCGGGCCCGCGCGCCGGGGCCGCCCGCGAGGTCCGGATACTCGGCCAGGATGCGGGTCTCGGCGCCGGCCAGCCCGAACGTCGCGTAGACGAGGGCGCGCTCGAACCCGATCCCGAGGCGGGCGCGCATCGTCCCGTAGAGGTCGGTCTTGCCGCGGATCAGGCCGAAGGGGGGGGCGACGGCCTCGTAGCCGAAGCCCGGCACGGTCGAGGCGATGGGCCGCTTGAGGTTCGCGCCGGCAAGGTCGGCCTCGATTCCGTAGAGCCAGGGCCCGGACTGCCAATTGTAGCCGGCGAAGGCCCCGCCGACCACGCTCGTCGCGTCGCGGCCGATGTCGAAACGGCCGGTGGCGTCGCCCGATTTGAAGGGCGGGACCGGGCGGCCGCCGACCGTCGTCGCATCGACGTTGAGCGCGCCGAAGGAGGCGCCCGCGCTGCCCTCGAGCCCGAGATAGGGCCCCGACCAGTCGATGAAGGCCGGGGGCGCGGGCCGCGCCACATCCGCCGCCCGGGCGAATCCCGGCAGGAAGCCGACCGCGAGAGCCGCGGCCAGCCGGCACCGATCCCCCATCCTCGCCCGGTCGCGCCGCACTCCGCTCCCCTCCGCCCCGCTCCGACGCATATCAAAAGCGGCCGGGGCGGCAATCGCGCGGGCCGGCCACCCCGCCACCGCCCCGGCCGCGTTGCAAAAATGAACCAGCCCGCCATCGATGACGGGCGGATGACAGGGGGCGGGATGATGGGGCGGAGAGGGGCGGATCAGGCCGGCTCGATCCGCGCCCCCCTCAGGTGCGGCCCTTCGCCGGCCCCGTCTCGACGGGGCGGCTCGTGTCCGCGCCCCATTCGGACCAGGAGCCGTCGTAGAGGGCGCGGGCCGGGCGGCCGATCGATTCGAGGGCCAGGGAGACGATCGCGGCGGTGACGCCCGAGCCGCAGGTCGTCACGACCGGTCGGTCGGGATCGACCCCGTTCTCGGCGAAGACCGCGCGGAGCGAATCCGGATCCTTCATGCGGCCGTCCGTCTGCAGCGCGGCATAGTGGACGTTGAGCGCGCCCGGCATGTGGCCGGGACGGACGCCGGGGCGGGGCTCCGCCTCCTCGCCGCGGAAGCGCGTGCCGGAGCGGGCATCGACCACCTGGGCGCTCCCCGTGTCGAGGGCGCGGGCAATGTCGCCCGCATCGGCCACGGCGCCGTTGTCGAGCCGGGCCGTGAAGTGGCGCCGGTCGCGGGGGCGCGGCTCGCCCTCCTCGGTCGGGTAGCCGGCCGCGACCCAGGCGGGGAGCCCCCCGTCGAGCACCGCGACGTCGCGCACCCCGAAGGTGCGCAGCATCCACCAGACCCGGGGGGCGGAGAACAGGCCCATCCCGTCGTAGACCACGATCTGCGCGCCGTCGCCGATGCCGAGCGCCCGCATCCGGGAGGCGAAGACCTCGGGCCGCGGCAGCATGTGCGGCAGCCCGGATCCCTCGTCGCTCACCGCGTCGATGTCGAAGCGGATCGCGCCCGGGATGTGCGCGGCGCGATACTCCGCCTCCGGGTCGCGGCCCGCCGCCGGCAGGTACCAGGACCCGTCGAGGACGACGAGGTCCGGCGCGGCGAGGCGCTCATGGAGCCATTCCGGGCTGACGAGGGACGTTGTCGCCATGAATCCAGTCATCCTGCGGGCATCGAGGGAGCGCACTCAACCATATCCTGAGCGCGGTTGCACGGGTGCGCCTCACATCCCGTAATAGCCGCGGTACCACGCGACGAAGGCGGGGATGCCGGTCTCGATCGGCGTCTCGGGCACGCGGCCGATCAGGGCCTGCAGGAGCTCGGTGCTGGCGTGGGTCCGCGCCACGTCGCCGGGCGGCAGCGGTTTCAGGATCCGCTCGGCCCTCCGCCCGAGGGCCGCCTCCAGGGCGTCGATCATCGCGTCGAGCCGCACCGGGCGGCCGCCGCCGAGATTGACGAGGCGATAGGGCGCGCTGGCGCTCAGCGTGTCGAAGGGGCCGGCGGGAGCGGCCGCGCCGGGCAGGGGCGGCGGCACGTCGACGAGCCGGCGGATCGCGTCGACGAGGTCGGACACGTAGGTGAAGTCGCGCTCGGCCGAGCCGCCGGAGAAGACCTCGATCGGCTCGCCCGCCAGGATCTTCCGCGTGAACAGGAACAGCGCCATGTCCGGCCGGCCCCAGGGTCCGTAGACCGTGAAGAAGCGGAAGGCGGTGGTCGGGATCGCGAAGAGATGGCTGTAGGAATGGGCCATCGCCTCCATCGCGAGCTTCGAGGCCGCGTAGAGGGTGAGCGGGCTCACCGCCCGGTCGGTCTCGCGGAAGGGCAGCTCCGTATTGCCGCCATAGGCCGAGCTGGTCGAGGCGAGCAGCAGGTGGCGCACGGGGTGGGCGCGCACCGCCTCGAGCAGCTGGAAGCTGCCCATCAGGTTGGCGTCGGCATAGGCCTGCGGGTTCTCCAGGCTGTAGCGGACGCCGGCCTGGGCGGCGAGGTGGACGACGATGTCGGGCCGCGCCCGCGCCATGAGGTCGCGCAGCAGGCCCGGCGTCTCGAGCCGGCCCTCCACGGGCTCGAACGCCGCGTCGCGCGCGAGCTCCGCGTGCCGGGCGCGTTTGAGCCCGACATCGTAATAGTCGGAGAAGCCGTCGAGCCCGATCACCGCGTGCCCCTCGGCGAGCAGCAGCCGGCTCAGGTGGAAGCCGATGAAGCCGGCCGAGCCGGTCACGAAGACGCGCATGTTTCCTCATCCACCATCGCGGAGGCTCCGCATCCGGTCAGTCCGGGATGGACCGGAGCCCGAGACGAAACGGATCCCGGCAGCGACGATCCCGGCCTTCACCGATCCCGGCAGGCATAACGACTGTCGCGACCGCCGCCATCCTCTGTTCACGGGCGCGTCTCCACTCCGATCGGCGCGGCGACGCTTGAGAATCCCTCGTTTTGCTCCCGCGAAATGTCTGTGCGCGGTTGCGCCATGCGCATGCGGGACTTGTTTCGGGCGCCCAGAACACCAGTTATAACAGCAGCATGACGTTGATGCGCCTCCCTCATGGGATCGCACGGGTCTGCATCCTGATTTCGGCACACGACGACGTGCGGGCAGGGGGCGGCTCGCCGGGCGCGTCGCGCGCAATCACAATCCGCCGGGCCTCGAACCCGCGCATCCATGTTCGCTCCACGAGTCCCCGTTTCATGAATCAACTCGTCCGCATGTCCCAGATCGGCGACGCCGAGCAGATCGCCGAGCCATCCGCCGAGCTGCGCGTACCCTTCGCGCAGTCGGGAGCGTTCGTCTGCAAGTTCATCATCGGCGAGCCGAACGACGCGGCCGTCTGCTGCGGCGCGCCCGTCGCCGACGGCAAGAGCTGGTGCGCCTTCCACCGCCGCATCGTGTTCGAACCGGCCCGCCCCGGCCGGATCCGCTGAGGATCACGCCGGCTCGATCACGTCCACGAGGTCGCTCAGCCAGCCGCGCGCCTTGTCGAGCTCGTCCCAGGGCACGTCCCCGAGCGGGAAATGGCCGGCGAGCACGACGCTGATCACCCCGTTGAGGTGGGTCAGCCGCTCCCGCGTGCAGGTCTGCCGCCTGTGCCCCGCGATCAGCTCGTCGCGGAATGCCGTGAGGCAGGCCGTCGCTCGGGCGAAGGCGGGGTCGTCCTTCTTCGGGCGGTGAGCCAGGACTTGGTCGAGCGCGGCCAGCGCCGCGCGCCCCGGCCGCGCCTCACCTGCCACGGCGCGCCTCCCGCTTCAGATGCGTCAGCCGCCCCCGCCGCAGGTTCACGGTGAGCGCCTTCGTGGTGTGGATGCTGGTATTCGCATCCCCCGTGATCGCGAGCAGCACGTTGGCGATGGCGCCGCGCGCGTAGCCCTCGCGCCCGTAGACCCACGGCATGCCGATCTGGTGAACCGTTCGGCCGTCGATCATGAAGGGCCGCACCCGCTCCGTCACCATCGCCCGCACCTCGATCTCGCCGCGCAGGCTCGACAGCACCGTCCAGTCGAGATGCCGGATGCCGAGTTCGTCGGCGAGTTCCGGCGAGACCTCGACGAAGGCCTCCGGCTGAAGCTCCGCCGTGTGCGGCATCACCCGGGTCGGCACGCCGCCGCAATGGATCTCGGTGAGGCGGAACGTGGTGAAGACGTAGGGGAAGCGCGGGTCCCCCGGTTCGTGCAGCGTGTTGCCGGGCCGGTTCCAGAGCTTCGCCGTCGGGTTGATCTGCTGCCCGTAGAGCGGGTTCCGCACCGGGCTCTCGATCGGCTCGTAATGGGTCGGCAGCGGCCCGTCGCGCAGGCCCGTCGGCACGAAGAGCTGGCTCTTGCCGTCCGCCTCCATGATGAAGGGGTCGTTGCCGCCGAGCGCGTCCATGCCGTGCGGGCGCTTCGACCAGTCGGGCCGGTAATCGGGGCGCTTCGTCTCCACGAAATCCGGCACGTCGAGGCCGGTCCAGGTCTCCTTCGCCTCGTCCCACCAGACGAGCTTCTTGGCCTCCGACCAGGGCCTGCCCTCGGCGTCGGCGGAGGCGCGGTTGTAGAGGGTGCGCCGGTTCGACGGCCAGGCGAAGGCCCAGCCGAGATGCGAGCCCGGCCCGTCCGGCCCGTCGGGCTTTCGCGAGCGGGCGACGTTGTGGCCCTTCTTCGGCATGATGCCGCAATACATCCAGCCGCCGCAGGCGGTGGTGCCGTCGTCCTTCAGGTCCTTGTAGGTGGCGACCGGCTCGCCATCGGAGACGGTGTAGCCGTTGATCTCGGCGAGCACCGCCTCCGCGTCGGGCTCGGCCAATTCTCCTTTCGTCGGGTAGTCCCAGGTCAGCGCCTGGATCGCGCCGTCGCGAAGCTCCCGGCTGTCGGCGTAGAGCTCCTTCAGGCGACGCCCGAGATGGTAGATGAACCAGAGGTCTGAGCGGCTGTCGCCGGGCGCCTCGCAGACCTTGTCGTGCCATTGCACGAGGCGGCTCGTGTTGGTGACGGTGCCCTCCTTCTCCCCGGGCATCGCCGCGGGCAGGAAGAACACCTCCGTCTCGATATCCTCGGGCCGCGTCTCGCCGCGCTCGATCAGGCGGCCCTTCTGCCAGAAATTCGCCGTCTCGGTCATGGCGAAATCGCGCACCACGAGCCAGTCGAGGCGGGCGAGGCCCCGCTCCACGAAATCGGCGTTGACCGCGCCCACGAGGGGGTTCTGGCCGAGCATGAACTGGCCGCGCATCACGCCGTCGACCATCGCCATGGTCATCGGCTCCTGCGAGCAGTCGCCCGTGAGCTTCGGCAGGAACGGGTAGCCCCAGTCGTTGGCCTTCGTCGCCGCCTCGCCGTACCAGGCCTTCAGAAGGCTCACGACATATTTCGGCATGTTCGACCACCAGCCCGTCGTCGGCGTCTCCGATTTCAGGTAGCGCTCGAGGGTGGCGTGGTCGTGGAAGACGTTCGGCTGCGGCAGGTAGGTGGGCAGCATGTTGTAGAGGGTCGGGATGTCGGTCGAGCCCTGGATGCTGACATGGCCGCGCAGGGCCATGATGCCGCCGCCGGGCCGGCCGACATTGCCGAGCAGGGCCTGGACGATGGTGCAGGCCCGGATGATCTGCACGCCCGTCGAGTGGTGCGTCCAGCCGACCGCGTAGGTGAAGGCACCGGTGCGCTCGCGGCCTGAATTCCTCGCCAGCGTCTCGACGATCGTCAGGAAGGTCTCCTTCGGGCAGCCGGTGACCCGCTCCACCATCTCGGGCGTGTAGCGCGCGTAGTGGCGGCGCATGATCTGGTAGACGCAGTTCGGGTGCTGCAGCGTGCGGTCCTGCGGCGGCGGGCTCTCCGTCATGCTCTCGTAATCGCCGCCGTCCTGCTCCTTCGTCTGCTCGCGGTGCTCGGCGATGGAGGAGGGCACCGTCTTGCCCTTGTACTGCCAGGTGTCCTGGCTGTAGGCGCCCGTGTCCGGGTCGAAGCCCGAGAACAGCCCATCATGGGCCTCCGGATCCTCGTAGCCGTCCTCGATAATGTGGGCGAGGTTCGTGTATTCGAGCGCGAAATCCCGGAACCAGAGGTCGTTCTCCAGGATGTGGCGGATCATCCCGCCGAGGAAGGCGATGTCGGTGCCCGAGCGGATCGGCGCGTAGATGTCGGCCAGCGCGCTGGTCCGCGTGTAGCGCGGGTCGATGTGGATGATGGTCGCGCCGCGCCGCTGCGCCTCCGTGACGAAGCGGAAGGCGATCGGATGGTTCTCCGCGATGTTGGAGCCCATCTCGATGATGCAGTCGGAATTGGCGAGGTCCCACAGCGCCATGGTGGCGGCGCCGCGTCCGAAGGAGGTACCCAGACTGGGCACCGAGGAGGAGTGTCAGATCCTGGCTTGGTTCTCGATGTTCAGCATGCCGAGGCCGCCGCCGAACAGCTTCTTGATGAGGTAGTTCTCCTCGTTGTCCATGGTCGCCCCCCCGAGCGACCCGATCCCGACCGTGTGGTTGACGATGCGCCCGTCGGGCAGCGTCTCCGCGAAGGTCTCGTCGCGGGCTTGGCGGGTGAGCTGCGCGATCCGCTCCATCGCCCAGTCGAGGGGGCGCACCTCCCAGTCCCGCGAGCGCGGGGCCCGGTAGAGCACCTTCGTGATCCGTTCCGGCGAGAGCAGCATGCCGAGCGTGCCCGCGCCCTTGGGGCAGAGGGTTCCGGCGTTGACGGGCGAGCGCGGATCGCCCTCCACGTGGATGGGCCGCCCGTTCTTCGCGTAGATGAGCTGGCCGCAGCCCACCGCGCAGAACGGGCAGACGCTGGTGCCGACCCGGTCGGCCTGCTCCAGGCGCGGGCGCAGCCGCTCGGAGGCCGAGGAGCGCGCGGCCGTCGACTGCACGTCCTGCCCCGCGAACTGGCGCGGCAGGGACCAATCCTGCAGGAACCCGGCGACGCGCGCGCCGAGCCCCTTGCCGACCGTGCGGGAGCGCTTGCCCCAGGGGTGACCTCCCCCGTTCCGTCCGTCCCGCGCCATGATCCCGAAATCCCTCACGCTGAAACGCCGTGCTCTGAGCGGCAACCGTGGGAAGCGGGGCGGGTTCCGCGTCTCCGCGTCCTGGGCGCTCCAACGGGGCCTCGGCCCCGATCGCGATATCGCTTCGTGGCAGGCGCCGTGATGACCCGCCGTGAGGGGGCTGCGCACAGCCCCGTTCGCCCGCCGGTCTGCGACGCGCCACGATCGGACCGGCGACGCCGCGCCCCGGAAACATGGCCCCGCCTGGAACGTTTCGAAGCTGGCGCGCGGGTCGCTCGCGCCCTTCGAGAGACAGGCCCGGAGCCCGCATGCCCACGATTCGCGGCGTCGTCACGATCGCCCAGGAGAGCCGCTTCCAGCTCACCGACGGGGAGGGCGTCTCGCATCTCTTCGTGCTCTCGCCGCACATGCTGGCCGAGGGCGACGACCTCGAGGGCCTGCAGCGCGAGCAGGCCAGGATCCGCGTCACCTACGAGGCCGCGCGCAACATCCTCGGGTACCTCGCGCAGCGCATCGAGCGGATCTGAGATGGACACCATCGTCCACATGCATCCGCGCGCGGCCGAGTACCCCCAATCGGACCTCGACCGCGTCATCCCGGACGAATCCGAGCTGACGGCCGGCGTGCGGATCGAGCCGGGCAAGTCCTACGGCTTCTTCACGGACACGACCGTCTGCATCGGCTGCAAGGCCTGCGAGGTCGCCTGCAAGGAATGGAACACCCTGCCGGCCGACAATCTCGGCCTGACCGGCCAGAGCTTCGACAATACCGGCGCCCTCTCGGCCAACACCTGGCGCCACGTCAGCTTCGTCGAGAAGAGCGGCGCGGAGGGCGTGCGCGGCACGGCCCAGCAGCCCTTCCAGAGCGGCTGGCTGATGATGAGCGACGTCTGCAAGCATTGCCACCACGCGCCCTGCATGGAGGCCTGCCCGACCGGCGCCCTGTTCAAGACCGAGTTCGACACGGTCGTCGTGCAGCAGGACATCTGCAACGGCTGCGGCTATTGCGTGCCGGCCTGCCCCTTCGGCGTCGTCGAGGTGAGCACCCTCGACGGCAAGGCGCACAAGTGCACCCTCTGCTACGACCGGCTCAAGGGCGGGCTCGAGCCCGCCTGCGCCAAGTCCTGCCCGACCGACTCGATCCAGTTCGGCGAACTCTCCGACCTGCAGGAGCGGGCGGCCCTGCGCGTGGAGGAACTGCACGCCCGCGGCGTGCCCTCGGCCTACCTCTACGGAACGCCGGGCGCGCCGGGGGCCACGGGCGGCATGAGCCACCTCAACGCCTTCTTCCTGCTCATCGACCGGCCGGAGGTCTACAACCTGCCCTCGGCGCCGTCCCGGCCCTCGCGTCGGGTGGCGCCGAGCCTGTTCTCCGGGCTCGCCGCCGTGGCGGGCCTGACCCTCGCGGCCGCCCTCCTGTTCTCCGACGCGGAGCGCCGGCCATGAGCGTGCCCTATCCGGTCGCGATCCGCGGCCCCGAGGATCCGCCGGCCCGGCCCGGCTCGGCGATGGACCGGGACATGCCGCCCCCCGGCCGCGACTCCGCCTGGGACGGACCGACCTATTACGGGCGCCCCGCCCTCAAGCCCGCGCCCTTCGAGCCGAACGTCGTCGGCGGCTACGTCTTCCTCGCCGGATTGTCGGGGGCGAGCGCGCTGATCGCCGCGGTCGCCGACGTGACGCTCGGCGAGGGCGCGGAGGACCTCGTGCGCCGGGGCCGCTACGCGGCCCTGCTCGCGCCGACGCTCGGCTCCGCGCTCCTGGTCTACGACCTGCACACGCCCGAGCGCTTCTACAACATGTTCCGCGTCGCCAAGGCGACCTCGCCGATGTCGATCGGCACCTGGATCCTGATCGGCTTCTCGGGCGCCGCGACGCTCGCCGCGGCGGCGCAGTTCGCGGGGGATCGGGGCGTGGCGCCGCGCGCCTCGCGCGCCGCCGCGCGGGCGGCGAGCCTGCC
>NZ_SMNT01000102.1 GCF_004348265.1 Methylobacterium segetis | reverse complement strand
GCGCCCGCGCGCTCTACCTATCGGACCACGGCCGCGATACGCTCTATCGGATCCACGGCACCAACGAGCCCGAGAAGATTGGCCAAGCCGTGTCTTCGGGTTGCATCCGTCTGCGCAACATCGATGTGGTCGATCTGTACAACCGCGTGCCCGTCGGTGCTCGAGTGCTCGTGCGCTAAGATCCAGCCCGGGCATCATGCTGCGATCGGACAGAGCGCCTCAATCGCATCTTGTCGGCGCGCTGACAGCCGGCGCTCCGCCCAGCATCGTCTGATCGGACGATCCGGAGTGGTCCTGCTCCGTTCGGGCAAACTCAGATTGGAGCGACGCATAGATCGGCGTAGTGGCCCCGCCCGCCAGCATCTTAGAGGAACCCGAGAGCGGGGCCACAATGCAGGCAAATCGCGAGCCTCAGACCTACAAGCTGAGCTAATGCAACGTCCGCTTCGGAGAAGCCGCCGGGGTCGGTTGAACGGCAGCGATGGGCGCAAGGCGGAACGTCCGCTTGCGGGCGGCGAGCCAATCTCCGCAAACCACCCTTCGCCGACGGGACGTTTTGGACTCCCCCGACGTCGCTGGCGCTGCTCCCCTTGGCGGAATGGTCCGCCACCGGCCAGTTCGCATCGAGCGTGCATGACGCTTACTGCCTACGCGGCCTCAGAAGTAGTCGCATCGACTGCGCCTTGCGCACTTCGCGGGTCGAGGAGGTCGTTCATGGCGGCCTTCGGCATCGGTTTGCCGAACAGGTAGCCCTGGCCGAACTCGCAGCCTTGATCGGACATCCAGTTCGAGCTGGCCTCCGTCTCAATACCCTCTGCCGTCGTGACCAAGCCTAAGCTCGAACCTAGCTTGATGATCGCATCGACAAGCTTGGCGCGCTCATCGCTCATCGTGACGCTGTCCACGTAGGTACGATCAATCTTCAGCTTGTCGAATTTCAACTCGCGCAGATGATAGAGGCTCGAGTAGCCGGTACCGAAATCATCGAGCGCAATGCGCACCCCGAGGTTCTGCAGCGACGTCAGCGTCCTGCGCGTCGCGTCCAAATCCTGGATCAGGGCGCTCTCGGTGATCTCCACCTCAAGCCGCTCTGGCGGGAAGCCAGTCTCGGTCAGGATGCTGAGAATGCGCTCGGACAGCCATGCATCCTGAAACTGCTGAGGCGCGACGTTGACGGCGAGCGTGAGATGCGCCGGCCATTCCCGCGCATCCAGGCAGGCGCGACGGATCAAGCTGTAGCTGAGATCGGCGATCATGCCGATCTCTTCAGCAACCGCGATGAAGTGGCTGGGTGAGAGCAGCCCGCGGGTAGGGTGACGCCAGCGCGCCAGCACCTCAACCCCGATCAGTTCCTTGCTCGGCAATGCGACCACCGGCTGGTAGAAGGGTTCGATCTCACCAGCCTCAATGGCGACCCGCAGCTCCGCCTCCATCTGTGCGCGTGCGCGCAGTTCAGCATCCATGGTACTCTTAAACACCCGGAACGTGCCCCGACCCTCTTTCTTCCCCTGGTACATTGCGAGATCGGCGGCGTGCAGCACGGCATCCGCATCGGCATGCTCGGCCGTGACAAAGGTGACGCCAACCGTGGCGCCGACCTTCAGCTCGTTGTCGTTCCACAAAACCGGTGCTGCGATGCTGGCGATCACCTGCTCGACAAGGCGCACCAATCCCTCGCTCCCAGCCTCCAGTTGAATCAGCATCGCGAACTCGTCGCCACCTAGGCGAGCTGCGGTGCCTTGCCGCGGGAGATGAGCCTGCAGACGCTCGGCGACGGCGCAAAGAACCGCATTGCCAGCCGCATGCCCGTAGAGATCGTTGACGGGCTTGAAGCGATCGAGATCGATAAGAAGCACCGCGGCCAGGGGCTCGCAGCCAGTCGATTTCTGATGCTGCTCGACGGCCTCGAGGAAAAGCCGCCGGTTAGCCAAGCCCGTCAACGCATCATGCCGGGCGATCGCCTCGGCCTGCTTTGCTGCCGCGTCCCGCTCAAGCATGATCCGGCGCAGCACGAACGACTTGCGGGTGCTGGCACCTAGGAGGGCCAGCCCCATGCAGGTGGCTAGCATCAAGAAATCGGTCAGTGTGTTGGCAAGGATGAAGCCGCTGATACGCTCGAAGGCGCCGAGCGTGATGCCGATAAGCCAGCAGCAGGCGCCGATCACCAGGAGACACAGGGTCTCGTACATCTCGCCCCGAACCCAGGAAATCGGCTTATCTGACGGCATGCTTCCATCCTCTGACCGACCCTGAAGATCACGACAGAGCGAAGGCTCGCTGAACAGAGTGGATGGGTTGGAGCAGAAGCGGTCTCCCTCAACAGCGAGTATGGATCAGAGGAAATCGCGCGTTAAGCGATCGGCGACGCGACCGGGCGAAGGCTTGCGCCTCGATTCCAAGAGGGCTTGCCCTAACGGTGGAACTGCGCCGCACGGCCTGAGATCGCTCCCTCAGCCGGTCAGCTGCGGACCACAGAGCCGTGCCACTCGGCCGCTCACGCGGTATCGGCCACCCTCTTGAAGTTGGGTTTCGATTTGCGGGGATGGCATCGGCGATGGTGCGCCAGAAGGCGGCGGGCCAACTCGGTCTCTTGCTGATCGCGAAGTCGAGCCCGGCTCGACGGATTGTCGAGGGCCCGCTTCGGTTTGCCGGCATCAACATCCCCGGCCCAGGGCCGCTGCGCTGCCGCCGGCGGCAGCACGCCGATGCTCGCGAGCCTGCCGACGAGGCGGTGCGCCAGGAGATCTAGGGCCGCCCAGTAGACCGCGTACTGCGCCCGCTCGATCAGGAACGACTTCGGGTCGTCCCAGTGCAGCTGGCAGGAGGCGCCCTTCGGGTAGCGGCCCTTTCCTTCAGCACCGCAGGGCCGCTCGACCTGGTGCGGGCGCAGCCAACCCTCGGCATCCGAGCGCATCTCGGTCCGGACGATCATGACGCGCGGGCGGCCTTGGCTGTCCACGATCGCGGCTGGTATTGGGGAGGCTGCGAACGTCGGACGGGCGCTGAGGCGCGCCTTGATCCGCACGAGGTCGACGAGTTGCTCCATCGCCTGCACCATGGCGGCATGCTCGTCGAGGTCCTGGGGGAGAGGGGTCAGGAGCCCGAGTGGGCCCGCTGGGAAGCGATGGCGGGCGAACTCCTGCAGCTCGAGGACGGCCGCCTCGACGATCAGCGCGTCGGGATGCGGCTCGCCCATGGCGAGCGGGAAGCCGGGCTCGCGGCTGAAGTTCTCCACGCGCCCGCCCAGCGCGCACATGGCGAACATGGGGGAGACGGACGGATACTCGCGCTGGTAGGTGCCGCCGTCTTCGTCCGGGCGCTTTGGGAGCTCCTCGCGGAAAGCCCAGCGTAGCACGTCCTCAATTTCGAGGAGGCGCTTCTTTGTGGCAGCAGGGCAGGTCCCGATCGGAGCTACATGCACGCGGCTCTGCCGAATGCCGTTGGCGTGCCGCCCGGCCGGCATCAGGCGCGCGGGCGCGAAAGAATGGGTGGTGGACGACGACTGGTTGGCCGACGCAGTCACGGTGCTGCCCCTTGCTGTCCCGGCGCTTATGCCTGGGCTCAGATCGGCCATCCGTCCCATTCTTGGACACCGTCAAGCGTACGTTCACGCACGAGGCGTCGCAGAGTATTCGAAAACAGCTAAGCTAAGAATCCGGCGAATAAGGCAGTGGCGTATGTACCACACTCCGGCTTCACTTGCGCTCGGTAGCGATGTTCTAGGATCAGACGATCCAGACACAATCAGCGAACTTGCAGATGCCTTAGCAGACCGAGTGCTGATGAGGTTCGTGTGCACGGGTAACAGCGATCATCCGCTCGTCGAAGTCCTCTCTGTCGCGGCGGTGTTCCTCGAGGCACGTGGGCACCCGCTACCGCTCTTGATGGTCGAAGTTCTCGCCCTTGCAGCCCAGCCGCGACGCGAGGCGCCGAGAGAGCAGGGGACGCCGCACCTGAAGCTCGTCACCGCGTAGCTAGTGGTCGAGATCTGCCACTTGGTACCCGCTGGCGAGGGGCCCGTTTGCGACCCTCCTCGGGCCTTCGAAAGGTCTGCTTGCAGACAACCCAATTGGTCCTGAATGGCTGAGTTTGGCCGTAAGCGGCCTGTCCGCTTCGGGCTGAAGCTATGGGTAAGCAGACATCCCAGTTCGGCTCGCATTGTCCGGGCCACGCCCTCGCGAGCGACGTTCCAATAGGGTCTGAAACGGCAGCGCGTCCGCCGTTCCAGAATGCCGGACGACGTGTTCTGAACGAGGTACGTCGGCGCGAGGAATGTTCCACTAGAGCAAGCCCTATTGGAAGGCCCGAAGCTGCAGCTCGCTGCTAACTTAGGATATGTCCCGTACGAACGCGGACAACCGGCCACCGACAACCTACAGTCGAGCCGAAGGGTAGCCAGAGGCTAAAAGCACTGGGCCTAGGGCTTTGGGGGAGGCAGGCATGGGCCCCATCGCGCGGCGTATCCTGAGTGGGCTGATCCTGGGAAGCGCACTTGGTGCCGTCCCCTCCGCCAAGGCGGCTGAAGGCGGCCTGAGCTTCTACATCGAAGGGCAGTCGGTGCCGCTCGGCGGCATCGTCCCGCCGCCCGGTCTCTACTTCGACAGCACCACCTATTTCTATAGCGCCCGGATCGGCGGCAACCGGCAGACCCAGATCGGCGGCAACATCATTTCCGACGCGAAGGTGAACCTCGTGGCGGACTTCGTGACGGCTCTGTGGGTCACGCCGGTCAAGATCCTCGACGGCGACCTCGCCTTCGCGTTTGTGATGCCGTTCGGCGAGCCGGCAGTGCGCGCCGGCATCCTTCTCAATGGACCGCTCGTAAACCAGTTGATCGGCCGTCCCGTTGGCATCGGCGCGAGCGACAGGGACTTCAACCCGGGCGACCCCATCGTGTCGGCCACACTCGGCTGGCACTTTGGTAACTGGCACTGGAAGCTGGCGGGCGTGATGAGCATCCCGGCAGGCGCCTACGAGCCCGGGCAGCTCTCGAACGTCGCGCTAAACCGCTACGTCGGCGACATTTCGGCCGCCGCGACCTACCTCGATCCAGTGCAGGGTTACGAACTTTCCGCAGCGGCCGGCTTCACGCTCAACGGCACGAACCCGTCGACGCGCTACACGACGGGCACCGAGTTCCACGTCGATGTCTCGGCCTCGAAGTACCTCACCAAGGAGGTCTCGGTCGGCGTCATCGCCTCGCACTACGAACAGATCACGGGCGACAGCGGCCCCGGCGCCCGGCTCGGGCCGTTCAAGGGCCGCACGACGGCCGTAGGCGGGACCATTGGGGTGACGGGCGAGTTCGGCAAGATCCCGGTCACCGCCCGGATCAAGGTGCTGCGCGAGGTCGAGGTCGAGAACCGCTTCCAGGGCACCATAGGCTTCTTCGAGGTGTCCTTCCCGCTCTGGGTCGCGCCCCCGAAGGCGGCGCCGGAGCCCACGCCGAGGAGCTAGGGATGACGGAGGCCGCAGCCCTCGGCCGTCCCGCCGAGATGCAAACCGGGCATCCTGGCATGGTCTTCGTGCCGGGTGGCACCTTCCGGATGGGCTCGGACCGGCATTATCCCGAGGAGGCGCCGGTCCACTGGGTCAACGTCGACGGCTTCTGGATCGACCGCACCCCCGTCACCAACGCGCAGTTTCGGGCCTTCGTACGGGCTACCGGTCACGTCACGGTGGCCGAGCGGCCGCCGGACCCGAGGGACTACCCCGGCGCGCTGCCGCACATGCTGCAGCCTGGCTCCCTGGTGTTCAAGCCACCGAAGGGCGTCGTGGATCTTCGGGACTGGGGCGCGTGGTGGCGGCTCAAGCCCGGCGTGCACTGGCGCCGGCCCATGGGGCCGGGCTCCTCGATCGCCGGCCTCGACGCGCACCCTGTGGTCCACGTCGCCTACGCGGACGCCTCCGCCTACGCGGCCTGGGCCGGCAAGGCGCTGCCGACGGAGGCCGAGTGGGAATACGCGGCGCGCGGCGGGCTCGACGGGGCCGAGTTCGCCTGGGGCGATGAACTCACGCCGGGCGGGCGGCACATGGCCAACACCTGGCAGGGCCCCTTCCCGCACCAGAACCTCGCCGAGGACGGCTACGAGCGGACCTCGCCGGTCACGGCCTTCCCGCCGAACGGCTACGGCCTGCACGACATGATTGGCAACGTCTGGGAGTGGACGACCGACTTCTTCGCCCCTCGCCATCCCGCCGATGCGCCGAAGGCCTGCTGCATCCCACAGAACCCTCGGGGCGGTCGCGAGGACGGCAGCTACGACCGCGGCCAGCCCGCCATCCGCATCCCCCGGCGCGTGGTCAAGGGCGGCTCGCACCTGTGCGCGCCGAACTACTGCCGGCGCTACCGCCCGGCCGCGCGCCACCCGCACCCGGTCGACACGTCCACCAGCCACATCGGCTTCCGCTGCGTCAGAAGGAGTGGGTCATGACCGCGCCCGTGCCGTCCCAAGTAGCCGCCGACGAGGGTCAACCCGCAGCGGTGAACCGCAGGGCCATGCTGCTGCAGGGCACCGCGCTGGTCGCGGCCGCCCTGGGCTCCGGCACCGGCGCCCAGGCGCAGCAACCCCAGCAGCAACCGCAGCCGGCCGCGCCAGCGCGCTCGGGAGCGGCGAGCCGGCCGCCCAACATCCTCGTCATCTTCGGCGACGACATCGGCCAGACCAACGTCAGCGCCTACTCGTTTGGGTTGATGGGGTACCGCACCCCGAACATCGACCGGATCGCCAAGGACGGCATGATGTTCACCGACTACTACGCCGAGCAGAGCTGCACGGCGGGGCGGTCGACCTTCATCACCGGGCAATGCACGCTGCGCACCGGCCTGTCCAAGGTGGGCATTCCGGGCGCGACCGTGGGGCTTCAGGCGCGGGACGCGACCCTGGCCGAACTCCTCAAGCCCCTCGGCTACGCCACGGGTCAGTTCGGCAAGAACCACCTCGGCGACCGCGACGAGTACCTGCCGACGAACCACGGCTTCGACGAGTTCTTCGGCAACCTCTACCACCTCAACGCCGAGGAGGACCCGGAGAACCACTTCTACCCGCAGGATCCCGAGTTCCGGAAACGCTATGGACCGCGCGGTGTCCTCAAGGCCTCGGCCGACGGCAAGATCGAGGATACGGGGCCGCTGACCAAGAAGCGGATGGAGACCATCGATGACGAGACCTCGGCGGCGGCCATCGATTTCATGCAGCGCCAAGCGCGCGCCAGTAAGCCCTTCTTCTGCTGGTTCAACTCCACCCGGATGCACTTCCGTACCCACGTGCGGGCGGACCACCGCGACAAGCCGGGGCTGGATTCCCGGACAGAATACGCCGACGGCATGATCGAGCACGACGCGATTATCGGGCAGATCCTCAAGGCGGTGGACGACCTCGGCATCGCGAACGACACCATCGTGCTCTACACCACCGACAACGGACCGCATCAGAACTCGTGGCCGGATGCCGGCACGACGCCGTTCCGAAGCGAGAAGAACACCAACTGGGAGGGAGCCTTCCGGGTGCCCTGCCTGATCCGCTGGCCCGGGCGCATCCCCGCCGGCACGGTGTCGAACGAGATGGTCAGCGGCCTCGACTGGGTGCCGACCCTGATGGCGGCCGCGGGCGACCCGGACATCAAGGACAAGCTGCTCAAGGGTCATCAGGCGGGCACCAAGACCTTCAAGGTCCACCTCGACGGCTACAACCAGCTTCCGCACCTCACGGGCCAGCAGCCGAACAGCGCGCGCAAGGAGTTCATCTACTTCAACGACGACGGTGATCTCGCCGCGCTGCGTTATGGCAACTGGAAGGTGGTTTTTGAGGAGCAGCGCGCCCCAGGAACGCTGCGCATCTGGGCAGAGCCCTTCACGAAGCTGCGCGTCCCCAAGATTTTCAACCTGCGGTCTGACCCTTATGAGCGGGCCGATATCACATCAAACACTTACTACGACTGGCTGATGTCAGACGGCGCAGGCGTCTTCATCGCGGCGCCGCCCGTCGTGGGCGCTTTCCTGGCGACCTTCAAGGAGTACCCGCCGAGCCAGCGGCCTTCGAGCTTCAGCATCGATCAGATTGTCGAGAAGATGCAACGCACCTTCAACGCGACGACGGACTGATTGCACGAGCGCCGGCTGGCGACATTTGGCCGGCGCTTCTCTCCTCGGTCAGGACACGTCAGGATCCATAATGTCCATTCTCAGAGCCTCGCGCAGGCTCGCGGGTACGGCGACTTCGGCCTACGATAGGCCATCACCTGTGCCTCACTCCTGGACAGGTCGAGAGAGGTGCCTTCTTGGAGCAACACCTCCGGAGCGGCCTCGTACATGGCTGCGGGGCCGCTCTGTTGCCAACGATCAAACCCCGGCGAGTGAAGCGATCCGCGCAACGCCTGACCCGCGCTGTTCGGCGGCGGCCTACCCGACCTTCAGGTTTGCCGCGCTCTCCTTACCGGAGCGCCGGTCGGCCTCCACGTCATAGGAGACCTTCTGGCCTTCGGCGAGGGTGCGCAGGCCGGCCCGCTCGACGGCCGAGATGTGCACGAACACGTCCTTTCCGCCGTCGTCCGGCTGGATGAAGCCGTAGCCCTTGGTCTCGTTGAACCACTTCACGGTGCCGGTGCTCATGGCAGGTATCCTGACCGTCTCAGGCGGCCATATTTGGATGCCTCTACCACCCAGGCAAGTGAGCGGCGCGCGGCCTGTTAAACGCCTTCACCGTGCTCAAGAGCTGGCGTGCCGGTGAGGTGCCGTTCTCGTCGACGCTGGACCGGCCAAATTTCATGGTCACCCGGGAGATGCTGGTTCATAGCGGTGCGTTTAGCTGTGCAGGCACCTTCAGGGGTCAGCCACTGACGAAATTCGTAGATGCTCTGGAGATATGGCGTGATGCCGTCCTGCAGGATCTCGAGTCGCCCGGTTCCTGTCCGAGTGAACTTCGTGGGGAGGCGCGCTGGCGCTTGGCGCACATGGCAAGCCTCGCCGACCTCGCCGCCCGCGAGACGCTCCTGCGCGAGATAGCGCGGCGTCGAAACGCCCATCTGGCACTCGCGTCATGAGGTGGAGTCCCGATATTCTAGGAGGGCTGACGCTGTGAAGCCGCTCCTACCGCTGCGCTCTCTGATCGCCATTGCCCTCAGCTGCGGCTTCTCCGTCGCGCCGATTAGAGGCGGCTCCGCAGTAGCCGTGGAGGACCCGGCGCAGCAGAGCCTGCACGAGTTGAAGGACCAGTTTCGACGCCCGGCCCATGTGCCGTTCCCGAAAGCCAATCCTCCGACCCCAGCGAAGGTGGCTCTCGGAAAAGCTCTCTTCTTCGATCCGCGCCTCTCACGCTCGGAGAGCATCTCCTGTGCCACCTGCCATAATCCGAGTCTGGGCTGGAGCGATGGCCTCCCTCGGGCGGTGGGATTCGGCATGGTCTCGCTGCCGCGTCGGACACCGTCCATACGCAATCTTGCTTGGGGAGCGGCATTTCAATGGGACGGTCGTGCCGACTCTCTCGAGGCGCAGGCGCGGATGCCCATCGCGGCACCGGATGAGATGAACATGCCGATGGATGCCGTCGTCGAGCGACTGAAGGGGGTCCCGGGCTACGCGGCGCTCTTTCGCGAGGCATTTGGAGACGACGAGCCGATCACGGCGCGGAACGTGACCGCGGCGTTAGCCACGTTTCAGCGCACGCTCGTCTCGGGCGAAGCGCCGTTCGACCGCTGGATCTCGGGCGAGGAGAGCGCGATTGAGCCCGACGCGAAACGGGGCTTCGCCGTCTTCACCGGCAAGGCCGGCTGTGCCGCGTGCCATTCCGGTTGGCGCTTCACCGACGACAGCTTCCACGACATCGGCCTGAAAGCCGGCGAAGATCTCGGCCGTGGCAAGTTCGCGCCGCCCGGCGTGATCGCCATGCAGAACGCCTTCAAGACGCCCTCGCTGCGCGATTTGCAGATACGCGGGCCGTACATGCATGACGGTCAGATCGACAGCCTGGATGCGGTTTTGGACCACTACGCCAAAGGCGGCGAGAAGCGGCCGAGTTTATCCTTCGAGATGAAGTCGTTCGAACTGAGCGAGCGGGAGCGACGCGACCTGGTCGCCTTCCTCAGAACTCTGCAGGCTGAGCCCGTCTCGGTCACCCTACCGCAACTGCCATAGCGAAGACCCTGGGATGGCCCTACCAACGATGCGTCGCCTCCTAATCGTCAGCGCGGCTTTGACCACCCTGATCTGCGTGTCGCGAGCGTCCGGGGAGGATTTCGAGGTGTCAATCCACCATGTTGAGCTGCAGGATCCTGGTCTGAAGGCAAAAGTTGGCGACACCATCACCTTCGTGAATCATGCCGGCATCGCCCACAATCTGTACCTCACCTACGAGGATGGACAGATCGAGACACTCGACACCCAGCCACCACGGACGTCGAAGCGGACGGTGCTGAAGCAGGCCGGGCATGTCGTCGTGCGCTGTTGGATCCATCCGATCATCCGCATGGAGCTCGATGTTGCGGCCAAGTAGGACGCCAAGGAAGTCACCCTATGGCAAAGGCGAAACCATCCTCGCGCCGTGAACTGCTGCTCAACGGAGCAAAGGCCACAGGGGTTGCTTGTCTCGCTGGTATGGCGCTCACCGCCTATGTGGAGTCGGCTCGCAAAGCCGAAGCGAAGGCATTGCGTCCGCCGGGCGCGCTGCCGGAGGGCGCCTGTCGTCACGACATGCAGCGGCTTATGCCTAGTGCCGGCCTAACCGGCGGACACTCCCTCGCATGAACTCTCTCCTGTTCCTTGCCCGCGTCGATAGGTTCCTGTTGTCGCTGGTCCCGGAGCGACCGCCGTGGATCGGTCGCCGTCATCTTTGGGCTCAGCGCCACCGTGCTGCTCGGCATGGCGGGCGGCGCCGCAGACTACGCCCGCATCGTCCATCGCCGCAGCCAACTGCAGGCCGCCGTCGACGCCGGCACTCTCGCGGGCGGCAATGCGCTGAAGCTCGCAGCCTCTAACCCTGCCAGCATCGTCGGCCTGACCGAGCAGAGGATCCGGGATGCAGCCAAGGCGCCCGTGGACCAGTCGCTCAGGCTCACGATCACGGTCCCGGAGGATAAGACCAGCGTCTTCGCCCGTGCCGAGGAGACCGTCCGACTCACCTTCGGAGCCTTCCTCGGCTATCGCGAGAGTAAGGTTGCGGCTCAGGCCCGGGCCAACCTCGTCGGGCGCATGCGGCTGTGCATGCTGACGCTCGACAGCGCCGCCCCCGGCGTCTTCAACCTGCAGAAGAACGCGCAGGTCACCGCCAGCGGCTGCTCGCTCTACTCGAACTCGAAGAGCCCCACCGGCATGGTTGGGGGCGACAGCGCGCTCGCTCGGGCGCAGACGATCTGCTCGGCTGGCGGCTACGTGGGCCCGCGCGCAAACTTCTCGCCCACGCCGCAGACCGACTGCCCGACCATCGAGGATCCGCTGAAGGATCGCGCAGCGCCAACCATCGGCGATTGCGTCACCCTGCCGGCATCCGCCGTAAAGAGCGCCAAGCCTAAGGACGGCAAGAAGGACATCGAGAACAAGGTTGAGACGACGCTGACGCTGGAGCCCGGCACCTATTGCGGTGGCTTGAAGATCACGGGCAATGCTGACGTGACGCTGCAGGCTGGCGTCTACGTGATGAAGGACGGGCCGCTCATCGTCGAAAAGTCGGCCTCGATGTCAGGGACCGACGTGTCCTTCTACTTCACCGGCAACAACGGCGGTCTCGTCTTCGACAAGAAGACCACCATCAGTCTCACGGCCCCGACCACGGGCACGATGGCCGGCCTCCTGATGGCGGAGGAACGCGTTGTCAGCGAGCCGGTCGATCTTACAGGCTCGGTTGAAGTGGACTTGAGCGATGTGATCACGCCGCCCCCGCCGCCACTCGGTCAAATGAAGCCGATGCGGCTCTACCGCATCATCAGCGACAACGCTCGGACCATGCTGGGGACGATCTACCTGCCGGCTGGCCGCCTCGTCGTCGATGCGAAGAAGCCGGTGGCCGACCAATCCGCCTACACGGTCATCGTGGCCCAGCAACTGAACCTCTACGAAGGGCCGAACCTTGTCCTGAACGCGAACTACGACGCCACGAGCGTGCCGGTGCCGAAGGGTGTCGGTCCGCTCTCCGGCAAGCTGCTGCTGACGCAGTGAGGGCCATCGTGCGGCGCTCCGGCGGACTCCTGGGCAGCGTCAGCGCCGCCTTGCGATCTCCGACGCGGTCGCTGATCGCCTCGGACTGCCGCGGTGCTTCGGCCGTCGAGTTCTCGCTGATCGCCTTCCCGTTCCTGGCGCTGCTGTGTCTCATCCTCGAAGCCGGCTTCGTCTTCCTCTCGCAGCAGACCTTGGACGTGGCCGTTGACCGAGCCTCGCGCCTCCTGCGCACGGGCGAATTCCAGGACGGGGCGAATGGCTCCGAGCCGGGTGAGCGGCTGCGCCGGCTCATGTGCGGCAGCCGGGTTGTGTTCTTCCGCTGCGATGATGTGCGCCTGGCCGGAGGCCGTTATCGGCGGTTTGCTAGAGCTCGATCACAGCCCGTGCCACTTCGAGCGAGCAGACCTTCACTTATGGCGTGTCAGCAACGTCGCGTGGGAGCGGCCTATCGAGTGCGCGCTGCCCATAAAGAAAACCCGCCCCGTAGAGGGCGGGTTTGAAGCCAGCACGCACATTGACTCAGGCGGCACGAACGCTCTCGAGGAAACGTGCGACTTGGACGCCGAGATAGTCCGATTGACGCGAGAGCTCGGATGCCGAGGTCAGCACTTGAGAGGCGGCCTCACCGGTCTGCTCAGCCGCATCCGCCACACTTGCGATGTTGCTCGTGACCTCGCCCGTGCCAGCAGCAGCCTGGGAGACATTGCGCACGATCTCCTGCGTCGCTGCGCCTTGCTCCTCGACAGCCGCGGCGATGTTCGTCGCCACGCCGCTGATCTCCTGAATGCGCTGCGTGATCGCGCCGATAGCTGCTACCGCCTGGCTCGTCGAGCCCTGGATGCGGGAGATCTGACCGGAGATCTCGTCGGTGGCCCTGGCGGTCTGCGTCGCGAGCTCCTTCACCTCGGCGGCAACCACCGCGAAGCCTCGGCCCGCTGCTCCGGCCCGTGCCGCCTCAATGGTGGCATTCAGCGCGAGCAGGTTCGTCTGTCCCGCGATCGCGGTGATGAGGTTCACGACGTCGCCGATCTTGGACACCGCCCCATTCAGCTCCTGCACGAGGGAGGCCGTCTGTGCCGCCTCGTTCACGGCGGCCTGTGCAAGATAAGCCGAGCCATTGGCCTGCCGGCCGATCTCCTGCACGGAGGAGCCGAGTTCCTCGGCGGCAGCCGCCACCGTCCCGACGTTGGAGGCAGCCACCTCGGCCGCGCCCGCGACAGCCGTGGAACGGCTGGCCGTCGCGGCGGCCGTGCCGGACATGCTCCGGGCTGTGGCCTGCAATTGAGTGGCAGCCGACGTGACCATGCCGACGATGCCACCCACCGCTGTCTCGAACTGGTCGGCCATCTCACGCATCGCCACCCTGCGCTGTGCCTCGGCGCCGGCACGCGCGAGGGCGGTTTCCTCCTCCAGCTTGCGGGTGCGGATCAGGTTGTCCTTGAATACCTGCACCGCTGCGAACATCGCACCGATCTCGTCGCCGCGCTTCCGAGCATCAAGGCTCACGGACACATCCCCGGCTGCGAGCCGGCCAGCATCATCGGCAAGCCGCAGGAGGGGCTTCGAGAGGCTCTGCGCGAGCCACACTGCCGCGCCCGCACCGAGCAAGCATATGATTCCGGCGATGCCAAGAATCATCCAGATCTGTGCCGTGAGGGCCGCCCCGGCCTCGGAGATCTGAGACTTGGCTTCGGTTCCAGCGAGCGCCACGGCCTCGTCGAGGCTCTTCCGCAGACGCGTGCTGTGGCGGGCCATCAACTCGACCGTCGGGATCTCGACCGCTGTGCGGATACCAAGAAGGATCTCCGCATCACTCCGCCATCGCTTCGCCTCGTCCTCCGCCTGTCCCGCCAGTTCGCGGATCCGCTTGGAGACAGCAGCGGCCTCGAGGCGCGCGATGCTGGAGGTGACGTCGCCGGCAGCGGCAGCGAACTCGG
Source organism: Methylobacterium segetis (assembly GCF_004348265.1). Taxonomy (GTDB): domain Bacteria; phylum Pseudomonadota; class Alphaproteobacteria; order Rhizobiales; family Beijerinckiaceae; genus Methylobacterium; species Methylobacterium segetis. The sequence continues at coordinate 2,108 of NZ_SMNT01000102.1, read as the reverse complement.
TGGCGATCGACTTGGGGTCGATGAAGTCCGTCATGGCGAGAACCCGGGCGATCAGCTTCTCACCGGCCTCGAAACGGTCCCGCGCCGCGCGGCTCGCCTCGTCGGCATCGATGGTCTGCCCCGCGAGCGAGGCGAGCTGCGTGAAGGCCGTGTGGCTGCGCAGGGCAGTCATTGCTGCGAGAGCGCCAGCGAGCACCACGAAGGCAAGCAGGGGTAGCAGGATCTTGGTTCTGATCGACATGCGTAAGTCCACAGCAATCGAGAAGCCGCCTTGTGACAGCGGCCTTGCCTTCCTTCACGGAAAACGAGCGCGTCAGTTCGGCAGGTTCGGCAAGGCCGTCTCTGTCTTGTCGGCCGTGAGCGACTTCAGGAACTCGACGAGGTCCGCGTGCTCCGCCTTGCTCAGAGCGAGCGGCTGCATGAGCGCCGATCTCGAGGGTCTGTCGATGCCGCCAGTCTCGTAGAAGGTGACGATCGCATCGAGATCGGCGAACTGGCCCGCATGACCGAACGGTGCGCGGTACGTCAGGTTGCGCAGTCCCGGTGTCTTGAAAGCGAATTTCGCTTTCGGGTCATCCGGATCGAACTTGGCGCGGCCGATGTCCTTCGTGGGAATCCCGATGTCGTGAAATTTGTTGTCGGTGAAGTTCCAGCCCGTATGACACCCCGAACAGCCGGCCTTGCCGTCGAAGAGGGCAAAGCCGCGCTGAGCGGCGGGTGAGATGGCGTTCGTATCGCCCTCGACCCAGCGATCGAACGGCGCCCATCCCGACACCACAGTGCGCTCGTAGGTGGCGATTGCCGTCAGAAGGTTGTCCTGTGTGACCCCATCCCGAGGAAACAGCTTGCCGAACCAAGCTTTGTATTCGGGTATTCCCTTCAGCCGCGCCACGATCTCCGGAAACTTTCCGTCCATCTCCACATCGGCCGTGATGGGCCCTTGAGCCTGGGTCTCGAGGTCCGGCGCCCGCCCATCCCAGAACAGGACGGGCAGCCAAGCCGCGTTCAGCACGGTCGGTGCCTTGCGCGGCAGCGGCTTGTTGGTCGCACCGATTGCGCCGGGCACGGGCACTTCGAAGCCGAAGGAGGGATTGTGGCAGCTGGCGCAGCTCATGTGCTGCATGCCGCTCAGACGCGGATCGAAGAACAGCATCTTGCCCAGCGTGGCCATCTGCGGCGAGTACGGGGCATTCGCAGGGAAGGGGATCGTCGTCGGCCGCCGGTACTGTGCCTTGTGCCGGTCCAGCGCGTCCTCTGCAGCCGGCACGGACGTGAGAGTGGCACCCAGCATCAGAGCTGATGCTAGGGATTTCGATTTCCACGACATGAGAAGCCGATCGAAAGTTCGCGCACAAGGAAGTTCGCATTACGGGTGCGATTAGAAATATTGGTTTGCAAGGCTTAAATAACGGTGAATACCGCCATTAACGCAGGTTAATCGCAAGCATCCGTGAGTCCGATTTGCTTCCGCATTCCGACATGCAAGGCCGCGAATTCGTGACACAAGGCACACGAGTTCTGGGGCAGCTCTGCGAAATCATGCGAGCGAGAGCATGATCATGGGCATGACCCGCGCGTTGCTCAGCGCTTTCCGGATACGCTTCAGGGCTGCTTGGCGCATCGGCTGCTCATCATCGCCAGCACCGTACAGGTCAGCGCGAGCGTGTCGTGAGGGGCCAGCCCCAGAAAGCCGCGTCTCCGAACCGACCGCCCCCTCAGTCCGGCTCGTGAACCGCTCGGCAGACGACGGCGCCGGCTCCGGCAGTTCGGCCAAGCCCCATCGGAGCGAGTGCCGGGCGGCGGCACGGTCACTGAGAGGACCGAGAACCTGCTGATCGAGGACGCGGACACCGCGCTCTTCAAGACGGTCGGCCAGGGCCTACGTCTCTTCGAGCGTATGGCGTAGGCTCGCCGCATGGGATTATTGACCTTCAGCATCAACGTCACCCTGGACGGCTGCGTCGACCACCAGGAAGGAATCGCTGACGACGAGACGCACGCGTTCTTCACCCGCCTCATGGACGAGGGCGGGGCGATGCTGTGGGGCCGCATCACTTACGAGATGATGGAAAGCTTCTGGCCGGCGGTCGCTCGCGGCGCCGTGGAGG
>NZ_SMNT01000101.1 GCF_004348265.1 Methylobacterium segetis | reverse complement strand
TCTCGGCCGGATCCAAGTCCGCCCTCATCCCCGAGCAGGTCGTCTCCCGCGACGGCGCCATCTCCGTGCCCTATGCCGGCCGCATCCAGGTCGCCGGACGCCGCACCCAGGACGTCCAGGCCCTGATCGAGACCGAACTCGCCGGCAAGGCCATCCAGCCCCAGGTGCTCGTCTCCGTCACCCGCCCCGTCTCCCAGGCCGTCACCGTCACCGGCGAAGTCGCCGGCGGCGCCCGCCTGCCGCTCTCGGCCAAGGGCGACCGCCTGCTCGACGTGGTCGCCTCCGCCGGCGGCGTGCGCGCCCCCGTCGCCGAGACCTTCGTGCGGCTCTCGCGCGGGCCCACCACCGCCACCGTGCCGCTCACCACCGTGGTCTCCAACCCGCGCGAGAACATCTACCTGCGCCCGGGCGACGTGCTCACCCTGGTGCGCGATCCCCAGACCTTCCTGGCGGTCGGCGCGCTCGGCAACTCCACCGAGATCCCGTTCCAGGCCGAGGGCATCACGCTCGCCCAGGGCCTGGCCAAGGCCCGCGGCCTGTCCGACTTCCAGGCCGACCCCTCCGGCACCTTCATCTTCCGCTTCGAGCCCGCCAGCGTGGTGCGCAAGCTCAAGCCGGGCTCGGCGCTGCTCGGCACGCCGCTGGTGCCGGTGGTCTACCGCATCGACATGCGCGATCCCCAGAGCCTGTTCCTGACCCAGGCCTTCCGCATGCGCAACCGCGACCTGATCTACGTCTCCAACGCCCCCTTCACCGAGGTCCAGAAGGTCCTCTCCGCCTTCTCCGCCGCCTCCGGCCCCATCAGCGCCGCCGCCGCCACATACGCCTACACACGGTGAAGCCAGGGCGGCCGCGGGCCGGGCCTCGCAGCCCAGGCCTCGCAGCCCAGGCGTGCAGCCCAGGCGTCGCGGGTCCTTCGACCAAATCCCCCCTTGCCTTCCGGGGGGCGGGCGGCGTTTGCTGCGCGGGCGGGGTCGATCCACGACGGTCGGGTGTCGGATCCTCTCACGCGACGCTCGGGCGCCGGGGCCTCCCCCGGAGGCGGGGCGCTGCGTGAGGTGAGCCGGGCTGCGCCGGCCCGCGCGAAGGGGAGCGTCCGAGGCTGCTCGCGGGCGGCGCCGGGTGCTAGAAGAGGCCCGATGAGCATCAGACGCGTTGTCCTCTCGCTCGCCGCGGCGGCCGGCTTCTGCGCGCACGGGGCGTGCCCGGCCGCGGCGGAGATCGTGGTCGGGGTCGCGGTGCCGCGCTCCGGCGCCTACGTCGCGATCGGCGAGCAGGTCCTGCGCGGCATCGAGGCGGCCGCCCGCGACGCCAACGCTGCGGGCGGGCTGGACGGCGAGACCATCGTCCTCGACGTGCAGGACGATGCCTGCGATTCCAACAAGGCGACGGCGGTGGCCAACCACTTCGTGCAGTCGAAGGTGGGCCTCGTGGTCGGCCACGTCTGCTCGAACGCCTCGATCGCGGCCTCGGAGGTCTACGCGGCCAACGGCATCGTGATGATCACCGCGGCCTCGGTCGCCGCCAAGCTCACCGACCGCGGCCTTCCGACGATCTTCCGGGTCTGCGGGCGCGACGACGACCAGGCCCGGCTCTCGGCCACCGTGCTCGCCGAGCGCTTCCGGGACCGCAAGATCGCCCTCATCCAGGATCTCACCCCGGCCTCCCGGGGGCTCGCCGCCGCCACCAAGGACAACCTCAACCGGATCGGCATCAACGAGGCCCTGTCGGTGGCCTTCTCGCCGAGCGACGCCGACGACGCGGCGCTCGCCGACCGGCTCAAGGGCGCGGGCATCGACGTCGTCTATTACGGGGGCGACGCCGCCGAGATGGGCCGCCTCGTCCGGATCTCGGCCGAGCGGGCCTTCCGCCCGCAATGGTTCGGGACCTCGGCCATCGCCACGCAGGAATTCTCGAAGATCGCGGGGCCGGCGAGCAACGGCGTCCTGATGACCTTCTACCTCGACCCGAGCCGCCAGCCCGCCGCGGCCGCCGTGGTCCAGGCCTTCAAGGCCGACGGCGTCGACCCGACGGGCTCCACGATCTACGGCTACGCCGCCCTCCAGGCGCTGGTGGCGGCCGGCAACTTCGCCCATGCGAGCGACGCGCGGACCATCGCGGCGACGCTCCACCGGGAGCGCTTCGACCTCGTGCTCGGCTCGGTCGGCTTCGACGCCAAGGGCGACGTCACTGCCCAGGGCTACGTGCTCTACGTCTGGAAGGACGGCGCCTTCACGCCCGCGGGCAAGTAGAGGCCCGCAGGCACAAGTAGGCCCGCGGGCAAGCAGGCCGGCGCGGGCCGGGCGGGGGCGCGGGAGCCCTCAGCCCGCCCGCAGCGCGGCGTCGACCTCCGCCCCGCGGCCGAGGCCGCGCAGGAGGTCGGCGAGGTGGGGGCGCACCGTGAGCTGGTGGGCGTGCAGGCGCCGCACCGCCTCGCTCAGGGTGCCGGAGCGGCCGAGCAACTCGTCCGCGAAGCCGATCATCCGGGCGTTCGGCCAGGCGGGCTCGCGCAGGGCGTGGAGCCGCGCCACCAGCGCCCCGGCGCCGGCCCCCGGATCGGCCTGGGCGAAGAGGGCGAGGAGTGCGGCGGTCGAGCGCGACAGGCCGTAATGGCAGTGGACGAGGAGGTGGGCCGCCCCGCCGGTCTGCGCGCCGAAGGCGAGGATCGCGGCGACGTCGTCGCGCTCGGGCGGGATCAGCCCCTCGCCCGGGCCGAGGCAATCGTGGAAGCGCAGCGTGGTGCGCCGGTGGGCGGGGAAGCGGCCGAAGATCTCGGGCTCCTCCGTGCCGGGATCGAGGAGCGACAGGACGTGGCTGACGCCGCGCTCGGCGTGGCCCGAGAGTTCTTCGAGGCCGCAGACGGTGTGGAGGGTGATGAGATCGGGCGTCACGCCCGCGCCGTAGCACGGGACGGGCGCGGTTTCGAGCGGGCCTCCGGCGTGATAGGGGCGGCTTCGGCCGCGCGGCCGAAGCGGCGGAGCCGGGGATCGGTTCGGCGGCGGAGCCGGGGATCGCTTCAGCGGCGGAGCCGGGGATCGTTTCGGCGCCGTCCCCGTTCGTGAACGGCGGCCGGGCCGACCGGCCTGCGACCCGAGAGAGTTCGAGCGAGACGTCATGGCCTCAGACCTGCCCTCCCTGCCGAGACGCGCCCTGCTCGCCGGCCTCGGCGGGGCCGCGGCGGCCCCGCTCGCCGCGCCCGCCCTGGCGCAGGCCGCGCCGGAGCTGCGCTGGCGGGTCGCCTCCGCCTACCCGAAGACCCTCGACATCCTGTTCGGCGCCTCCGAGACGCTCGGCCGCCTGGTCGGCGAGGCGACGGACGGGCGCTTCCAGATCAAGCCGCTCGCCGTCGGCGAGGCGGTGCCGGCCGAGGGCCTGATCGACGCCGTCGCCTCCGGCAGCCTCGAGATGGGGCACGCCCCCGCGACCCTCGCGGCGGCCAAGGACCCGACCTTCGCGCTCGCCACCGCCCTGCCCTTCGGCCTCAACGCCCGGGGCCAGAACGCGTGGTGGCACGCGGGCGGCGCCGCCGACCTCTTCTCCGAGGTCTTCGCCAAGCAGGGGCTGATGAGCCTGCCCGGCGGCAATACCGGGGCGCAGATGGGCGGCTGGTTCCGCCGCGAGATCAAGACGGCCGCCGACCTCCAGGGCCTCAAGATCCGCATCGCTGGCCTCGGCGCGCAGGTCCTCGCCAAGTTCGGCGCGCAGCCGCAGGCGACGGCCGGCCCCGACATCTACGCGGCCCTCGAATCGAAGGCGCTCGACGCCGCCGAATGGATCGGCCCCTACGACGACGAGAAGCTCGGCCTGCAGAAGGTGGCGCCGATCTACCACTATCCCGGCTTCTGGGAGGGCGGCGCGATGCTGCATTTCTGGATCAATGCCGAGAAGTGGAAGGCGCTGCCCAAGACCTACCGGGCGGTGCTGCAGAGCGCGGCCGCCCAGGTCGGCGCCGAGGTCCAAGCGAAATACGACGCCCGCAACCCGGGGGCGCTGCGCCGGCTCGTGGCGGGCGGCGCGCAGCTGCGCCCCTTCCCGCAGGACGTGATGGAGGCGGCCCTCAAGCACGCCAACGACGTCTACGGCGAGATCGCGGGAAAGAACGCGGATTTCAAGCGGGTCTACGAGGCGATGAAGACCTTCCGGAACGAGGAGTATCTCTGGTTCCAGGTGGCCGAGTACACCTACGACAACTTCATGATTCGGGCGCGGGCGCGGGGCTGAGCCTCACGGCCCCGGCGGGCGCGCCGCCTCCGCCTCGTCGAGCCGCATATGCACGTCGTCGAGGCGCCAGTTCATGCGCCCGAGGCGTTCGATCACCCGCGCCTCGCGCTCGGACATCGCGTGGACGTCGCGACGCACGCCCTGCATCAGGCGCAGGATGAGGGTGTTGCCGGGGGTCGGTGCTTCGTCGGCCATGCCGACAGGTTACGCCGAAGCGGCGGCGACACCAGCGAGCCGCAGGTTGAAAGAAAAAAGGCCACTCCCGAAGGAGCGGCCCGAAGTCTAGGGAGGAAACGCCCAAGGAGGGCAGCGGGACCGCGACGCCATCGCGATCTCGCAATGCACAATCTGAACCTTGCGCGCCGGATTGCAAGGGGATTGGGGCAGCAAGACTGTCGTTTGTCGTGCGCCCGCGCACATTGCCCTGGCTCTGTGTTCAAAATGTCGCATCGAGAGGAGGCAGGGTTTCGCCGGGTCTCGAGATCCCGTCGGCAAGTCCCGGCGCGATCAGGCTGCGCATCCGCGAAGATTCCGCGGGGTCCGACTGCTCGCGGGCACTCGGGAGGCCACCCCCGAGACCATGCGGCGCGCCCTAGGGACGGGCGGGCATCACGCCCTAGTTTGTCCGGGAAGCGACGGGGGCGGGCATGGCGATCCAGGCGGGGCGGGTACGGGTTCTCAAGGATGCGGAGCCGAGGGCGGGCGGGGCCTACGTGCTCTACCTCGTGCAGCAGGCCAATCGCGCCCGCTTCAACCCGGCGCTCGAACTCGCGGTCGAGGAGGCGAATCGGCTGGGCCTGCCGGTCGTCGCCTGTTTCGGCCTCCTCGACGGGGCGAGCGGCTTCCCGGAGGCCAATGCCCGCCACTACGCCTTCCTCCTGCAGGGCCTCGCCGACCTGAAGGCGGGGCTGGAGGCGCGCGGCATCGCCTTCGTGATGCGCAAGGCCTCGCCCGCCGAGATCGCGATCGATCTGGCCGCCAAGGCCGCCCTCCTCGTCCTCGACCGGGGCTATCTCGCGATCCAGAAGCGCTGGTACGGGGAGATCGTGGGCGCCGTCGACACCCGGATCCTGCAGGTCGAGGGCGACGTGGTGGTGCCCGTCGAGGTAGCCTCGGGCAAGCACGAATACGGCGCCCGCACCCTGCGGCCGAAGCTTCACAAGGTCTGGGAGACCTATCTCGAGCCCCTGCGCGCCCGGACGGTCGCCGTCCGCGCGGACGGTCTCGAGGTGGCGAGCGCGATCGATGGGGCGAGCGCGATCGACATGTCCGACCCGGACCGGGTCCTCGCCGGGATGAGCCTCGACCGCACGGTCGCGCCGGTGCGCCGCTTCCGGGGCGGCGAGAACGCGGCCCGGGCCCGCCTCAAGGCCTATCTCTCCGGGCCCTTCGCCGCCTACGGCACCGACCGGAACCGGCCGGAAGCGGGGGCAGCCTCGCATATGAGCCCCTACCTGCATTTCGGGCAGATCTCGCCCGTCGAGATCGCGCTCGCGGTGCGCGCGGCGAAGGCGGGCACCGCGGAGGACAAGCGTTCCTACCTGGAGGAGCTGATCGTCCGCCGGGAACTCGCGATGAACCACGTCTTCTACACCGAGCGCTACGATTCCTACGCGCACGCGGTCCCCGAATGGGCGCGCAGGACACTCTCCGAGCAGGCCGGCGACCCGCGCCCCCGGACCTACACCGAGGAGGAGCTCGCGGAGGGGCGCACGCACGACGTCTACTGGAACGCGGCGCAGGCCGAGATGCGGGTGACGGGCTACATGCACAACCACCTGCGCATGTACTGGGGCAAGAAGATCCTCGAATGGTCCCCCTCCCCCGAGGAGGGCTTCGCGCGGACGCTGCGGCTCAACAACCGCTACTTCCTCGACGGCCGCGACCCGAATTCCTTCACCAACGTGGCCTGGGTCTACGGCCTGCACGACCGGCCCTGGGCCCGGCGCCGGATCTTCGGCACCGTGCGCTACCAGAGCGAGAACTCGCTGAGGAAAATCGATGCGAAGGCGTATCTGCGCGCGGTCGAGCGGCTCTGCGCGGCGGAAGCCGAAGGCTGAGCCGGTCCGGCCCGGCGGCCCCTGCGACCGCGGGGCGATCCCGGGCGGGCCCGGGATCGGAGGTCGAGACGCGGGCGCCGCGCTCAGTCCTTGAGGTCGGCCGGGACCTTGCCGCCGTTCTCCTCCAGCTTCTTGATGACCTGCTTGTGCAGCCAGATGTTCATCGAGGCCGAGTCGTTCTTGTCGCCCGAATAGTGCAGCTCGTCGGCGAGCTGCTGGCGGGCGTGAAGGCTCGAATCGAGGTCGAGCAGCTTCATCAGGTCGACGATGGAGGTGCGCCAGTTCAGCTTCTGCGAGTTCTTGGAGGCCAGATCGTTGAGGACGGCCTCGACGTCGACCGGGCCGCCGGCAGGCGCCGCCGCGCCGCCGCCGCCGCCGCCGCCGGTCGTCGCCGTCGAGGCGGGCGCGCTCGAACCGGAGGCCGGCGCGCTCGAACCGCCGGCCGGGGCGCTCGGGGCGCCCGCCGCCTCCGCCGAACCTCCGCCGAACGGGTGCAGGATCTTGCTGACGATGCTGCCGATGAGGCTCATGGCATGACTCCCTGGATGTCTCGTGATCTCGGAGGATCGTGGGCCGCGTGCGGCGGCCGGTGGACAACGGCGGCCGGCTTGGCCGTGTTCCTCGGCTCTCAGCGCTGAAGCTGAAGCCCGGCGCCGAGCAGCGCCAGCCCGGCGACGAGGCACACCCCGCTCCACCGCTCCAGGGCCGGCGCGCGGGCCGGATACCGGAGCGAGGCCGCCGCGAGGGCGACGCCCGCCGCGAGGCACAGGAAGCTTGCGAGAACGATCACCCTGTCGCCTTGTCCTTGCCCACGTCCTTGCCGAGGAACGGGCCGGCCCTGCCCTGCGGGAAGCCGACGCGGCCCGGGCGCTCACGCCCGCCATCCCCTCGCTTCCGGCGGGCTTGGCCGAGATGATCCGCGCGGATCATCTCGACGGACATTGCACAGGCGAATCGCTCTGCGGGTTCAGATGTGCGGTGCATGGTCTTTGTTCTGGTGATCCCACTGTCAAGACTGCCGCGTCCGGAGCTGAAGAGGCGCCTGAAACGGTGGCGGACCCGTTCGGGTTGCGGCTACACCATCAAACAACCTTTGGATGTAGCAGACGGGCCGCTCCCGGGACCGGGCAGGGAATTCACGCGGCCACAATGGTATTTGAAGTTTTGCCCGCCTGTGGCATGGGGACGACCCTATTCCCCGTCCGGATCACCGCATGCGCCTCCTCCCGGTCCTCAAGGCATGCCTCACGGCCGCCGCCCTCCTCGTCGCCGGCCCGGCCCTCGCGCAGAACACCCCCGTCCCCGTGCGCATCGGCGTGATCCCGGTCGTCGGCGCCGCCCCCGTCTTCGTGGCGAACGGCGAGGGCTGGCTCAAGGAGGCGGGCCTCGCGCCGAGCTTCACCACCTTCGAATCCGGCCCGAACATGATCCAGGCGCTGGCCTCGGGCACGATCGACGTCTACGTCGCCGGCATCGCGCCCCTCGCCGTCGCCCGCTCGAAGAACATCGACGTGCGCGTCGTCGCCGCGACCGCGATCGAGGAGATGGTCTTCGTCGCCGGCCCCAAGCTCGCCCCCTACTTCCAGGACGGGGCGAGCAAGGCCGAGGCGTTCAAGGCCTTCCGCGCCAAGGAGGGCCGCGCCGCCCGCCTCGCGACGCAGCCCCCGGGCTCGGTGCCGAACACGACCCTGCAGCACTGGCTCTGGCAGGTCACCAAGACCGACAAGGCCGATGCCGAGATCGTGGCGATGGGCATCGACGCGACCCAGCAGGCGCTGCTCGCCGGCGCCGTCGACGGCGCCTCGATCCGCGAGCCGGCCCTGACCATCGTGCAGACCCGCAACCCGGCCATGAAGCTCGTGGCGACGGGGGGCGAGATGTTCCCCGACCAGCCGGGCACCGTCGTCGGCGTGTTCGGCGCCTTCGCGGACAAGAACCCGCAGGCCGTCGAGGGGCTCGTCAAGGCCGTGGTCAAGGCGACCGAGCTGCTCAAGACGGATCCCGCCCGCGCGGCCGTGCCCGTCGAGCAGGCGCTCGGCAAGGGCATCACCGACGTCGCCACGATCCAGAAGGCGCTCACCTCCCCCGCCTCCCGCTTCACGGCGGACCCGCGGGCCATCATCGAGGCGACGAAGAAGATGCAGGCCTATCAGGTCAGCATCGGCACCCTCGACAAGGACATCCCCGTCGACGGCCTGTTCGTGTCGAGCTTCTACGAGAAGGCGACGCGGCGCTGACCCGGCGCCCGGCGCCCTCCCCGAAGCCCGCCCCGACGCGCAAGCCATGAGTCTGGTCCGCTCGACCCTGCTCGCCGCCGCCGGCCTCGCCGCCTTCCTGCTGTTCTGGGAGGCGATGCCCCGGCTCGGGCTGATTAACCCCGCCTTCCTGCCGCCGCCGAGCACGATCCCGCCCGCCTTCCTGCGCGAGGTCTCCCTCGGGATCTGGCCGGAGGCGGTGCTGTCGAGCCTGAGCCACTACGTGGCGGGCCTCGCCGCGGGCGCGGGGGCCGGTGTCGGCCTCGGGCTCCTCAGCGGCATGTCGCGCAGCTTCGAGGCCTTCACCGCCTGGATCGTGCGGCTGCTGCGCCCGATCCCCGGCCTCGCCTGGGTGCCCTTCGCGATCATCTGGTTCGGGGTGCAGCCCTCGGCCGCCGTGTTCATCATCGCGATCGGCGTGTTCTGGATCGTGTTCTTCGCGACGCAAGGGGCGGTGCGGGGCGTCGACCGGGACCTGATCGAGGTGGCGCAGGCCTTCGGCTTCCGCTCGCCCCTGGCGCGGCTCGCCAAGATCCTGCTCCCCGCCGCCACCCCCGGCATCCTCGTCGGCCTGCGCACGGCGCTCGGCCAAGCCTGGATGGCGGTGGTGGCCGCCGAGATCTTCGGCGTGCCCGGCGTCGGCCAGCGCATGATGCAGGCGTCGAGCCTCCTCTCCACCGACATCGTGGTCGTCTACATGCTCACCATGGCCGCTCTCTACGGCCTCTTCGATTCCGCCTTCGTGGCGCTGCAGGGCTGGCTCCTGCGCTGGCGGGCGTGACGGCGATGGGCGACGCGATCATCGACATCCGGGCCCTGAGCCTCGCCTACGAGCGCGGGGGGCAGCGCAACGTCATCCTGTCGAATCTCGACCTCAGCATCGCGCGCGGCGAGTTCCTGGTGATCGTCGGCGAGTCCGGCGTCGGCAAGTCGACGCTCCTGCGGGTGCTGATCGGCCTCGCCCGGCCGAGCTCCGGCAAGGTCCGGCTCGACACGAGGCCCGGCTGCCGCACGCCGATGGCCCTCGTGTTCCAGGATGCGCGGCTCCTGCCCTGGCGGCGGGTGATCGACAACGTCGCCTTCGGCCTCGAAGGCTCGGGCCTCTCGAAGGCGGAGCGCCGCGCCAGGGCCGCCGAGATGCTGGCCCTCGTCGGCCTCGGCGACCTCGCGCGGCGCTGGCCGCACCAGCTCTCCGGCGGCCAGCGCCAGCGCGTCGCCATCGCCCGGGCGCTCGCGGTCGAGCCGGACGTCCTGCTGATGGACGAGCCGTTCTCGGCCCTCGACAGCTTCACCCGCGAGGGGCTCCAGGACGAGTTGCAGCGGATCAAGGCGCAGACCGGCAAGACGGTCCTGTTCGTCACCCACGACATCGACGAGGCGGTCACCCTCGCCGACCGGGTCGTCGTCCTCGCCGGCAGCCCGGGGCGGGTCGCGGCGGAGGTGCGGATCGACGTGCCCCGCCCGCGCCAGCGCCGCGACGCCGCGCTGCTCGAGGCCGCCCGCAGCCTGAGGGGGGAATTGTCCCGGCGCTCCGCCGACCTGTGAGCCGGGGACCCGCTCAGACCTCGCTGAAGGCCTGGACCAGGGCGAGGCAGCGCCGGCGCAGGTCGGGATCGGAGATGCGGTGGAAGGCGGAGATCAGGGCCGCGCATTCCGCCTTGGACGGCTCGTTGCCGCAGGCGGGCGCGCCCGCCTCGTAGAGGTCGACGAGCGACAGTTCGAGCGTCTCGGCGATGCGGCGGAGCACCCGCTCCCGCTCCGAGACGGCGGCCGGTAGGGACAGCCTGGGCATGGCGCCCGCATCCGTCATCGTGATCCCCCGATCTTCCCTGACGCCAGGGTTGCACGCGTGCCCGCGATGAACGCTCCGGTCAATGGGTTGCGCGCGATCAACTTTCCTTGATCGCGCGCTCCGCAGGCCGGACGGGGATCACACCGTCCGGAACAGGACGAAGGCCCCTCCCGCCAGCACGCCCGCCCCGAGCAGGCGCCGCCAGGGATTGACGCCGCGCAGCACCTCGTCGCCGGCCCAGACCGCGAGGCAGGCGGCCGCGACGAGGCGCAGCGTGGCGCCGCCTGCCCCGTCCGGCCCGAGGAGATGCGCCGCCGCGCTCGACCCGGCGAAGAGCCAGAGCGGCAGGTTCGGCCACTGCGCCACGGTGATCCGGCCCGTGCGCCGGTCGCGGAAGAGCCAGTCGAGGAGGCGGCGCAGGGTTCGCCGGGCTCCCTAGGCGCCCTCGGCCTGGCGGATCGGCGCGCAGATCTGCGGGCTGACCTTGTCGAGATGGACGCAGGCATTGTCGCGGTACCACGCGCGCAATTGCGGCTGCGAGGGCGCCACGTACATGGCGACGAGGACGAAGCCTGCCGCGATCAGGATGAGGAGGAGGAGAAGGTTGCGCATGGGCGACTCCGCGTGGACAGGCCCCCCTAACCGCACGCAGCTGAACAATACCAGACCGCGCGGGCGCGGGCCGAGCAGGCCGCTCGCGAAACGGCCCGCCTTCTCGGGAGAAGGCGGGCCGTGTCGGCCTTGGGAAGGCGAATCGGTTGTTGAGACCTGAAGCGAAACGGCCCGGAACCGCGAAGGTTCCCCGCCATGACGGTGATTCGCGTTAACGGCGCGGCCCATCTCGGCGAAGCGTTAACACCGCGTCAACGCTGATGTGGGGATTGTCTGTGAAACCGGGCGGATCGTGACGAATCACACTGCGGAACGCCGCCGGATCCGCGACATTCGATCCCGTCCCGCATGACGCGGGGGCGTTGCGGACGAGGATGCGATGAGCGAGCGGATCGAAGACCTGAAGTTCATCATGACGCTCGCCGTCGTGGTCCTGTGCGGCAGCGGCCTCGGCGCGCTCCTGCGCTGACCCCTTCCCTCGCGGACCTTTCCCTCGCGGACCTTTCCCTCGCGACCTCTGCCTCGGGACCCGGCCCTCACGCCGCCGCGGGCACCGCCGGACGGGTTTCGGGCATGTCCGGGTAGGCCCGGCGCAGGGCGTCGCGCGCTTCCGACGGGGCTTGCGGCGCGTCGTCGGACGCTGCGGGCGCGACCCGCTCCCGGACGGGAGGCGGCGGCGGGACCGGAAGGCTGCGCGGCGCCTGCCGGACCGGGTGGCCGGAGCGCAGGAACCCCTTCAGCTCCGCGGCCTTGGCGCTCCGCTCGGCCCGCAGCAGCAGCAATCCGAAGGCGAGCGTGATCAGTCCGGCCGTCTCCAGAGCGGTCGCGATCACGTATCCCGGGGCCATGGCTTCCCATCCGAGTCGCGCCGCCGGAGGGGTGGCGTCGCAACCCCCGGTTTCGATCCCAATGGTTAGTGAACGCTTAACCGTCCGGCGCCGTACGGGGGCCGGTCCCGGAACGGGACGCCCCCTCCCCGCCCGCCGTTGAGGAAGCCTTGACCGATGCGCCGAGCCGTCCCGGCTCGCGCGCTGTCAGGCGATTCGCCCGGGATCCTCCGGGAGCGGCACCTCCAGCCGGCAGGCGAACCCGCCCGGCGCGAAGGCGAGGGCGGTGCGCGCCCCGATCTCGTCCGGCAGCACCCGCTCCAGCAAGGTCGTGCCGAAGCCCGCGCGGGCGGGCGGGCGGACGGGCTCCCCCGCCCCGGCCTCGACCCAGCGCAGGATCAGGCGCGGCGCCCCGCTCCGGCGCTCCACGCGCCAGCGCACCGAGACCGTCCCGGCCGCCTCGGCGAGCGCCCCGAACGAGACCGCGTTGGCCGTGAGTTCGTGGATCGCGAGGCCGAGGAGCTCGGCGGCCCGGCCGCGCAGGGTGACCTCCGGCCCCGCGATGCGGACGCGGCCGCGCTCGGACGCCTCGAAGGCGGAGAGCTCCTCGCCGACGATGTGGGCGAGGCCGAGCCCCGGCCGGCTCTGCAGGGCCGCGACCTTGAGGCGGCCCGCCGCCCGAAGGCGGTCGTCGAGATGCAGCACGAGCTCGTCCGCGGCCTCCGCGGTGTCGGCCGTGCGGCGCACGATCGAGCGCACCAGCCCCAGGGTGGCGCGGACCTCCCACACCGCCAGTGCCCGCGCGGCCTCGGTTCCCTCCGCCTCGGCCCTTCGCGCGAGGGCCGCCTCGGCCTGCGCTTCGAGGTCGTGCAGGCGGCGGTGGGGATCCGGCTCGACATAGCCCTCGGGCCCGACCTCCCGCTGCAGGGAGATCCAGTGGGTCAGGGCGCCGGCCTCGTCGCGCAGCGGCGTGATGTGCCAGTGCAGGATGTAGGGCGTCCCGTCCCGGCGGTAATTCGTCGTCGTGCCCTCGAACGCCTCCCGCCGGGCGAGCTCGGCGCGCAGCCGGTCGAGCGCGGCGCGATCCGTCAGGGGGCCCTGCAGGATGCGCGGGCTCCGGCCCGCCACCTCCTGCTCCGGATAGCCCGTCAGGCGGGTGAAGGCCGGGTTGACGTAGGCGATGACCGGCCCCGGCGGCTCGAGCGCGGCGGTGGTGATGACGACCGCCTCGCCGATGGAGTCCAGCGCAGTCCTGAAAAGCGAGGAGCAAAATTTGTAGTTGTCGCCATGGCTGCTGCCAGTATTCGGCATGCCAGAAACGGAAGGCATCTCGAACCACGCCCTGTCGTGTGCGTTGCGGCGACGCTTCGGCGCCGGGAATTGGGTCGCGTGCCGACGATCGGCGGCCACTCTAGCAAACTCGTGCCTCAGCGCGTGCATCAATTCTTGCATCCGCACAAGTGCTGTTCCGATTCGCACGCAGGGCTCGCGCGGGCGGGCGCGGCCGGGGCGCGCGATCCTGGCGCGCGATCCTGGCGCGCGATCCTGGCGCGCGATCCTGGCGCGCGATCCTGTCCCACCGGGGCGGGGCCGTCTAAGCTCGGCCGCACCCTCGCGAGGAACCCGCCCCATGAAGGCCCGCCGGCCCGCCATCCTGTTCGTCTGCCTCGGCAACATCTGCCGCTCCCCGCTGGCGGAGGCCGCCTTCCGCGCCGAGGCGGCGCGGGCCGGGCTCGACGCGGAGGCGGATTCCGCCGGGACCGGCGACTGGCACGTCGGCAAGCCGCCGGACCGGCGCGCCCAGGCGGTGGCGCGGCGCCACGGGGCCGACATCTCCGGCTACCGGGCGCGGCAGGTGGGCGCGGAGGATTTCGCGCGCTTCACGCACGTCGTCGCCCTCGACCCGGACAATCTCGCGGCGCTGGAGCGGATGCGGCCGGACGGGGGCGCCGCGCTCTCGCTCCTCCTCGACCACGTCCCGGGGCGGGCCGGCGAGGCCGTGGCCGATCCCTATTACGAGGCGGACGCGGCCTTCGACGTCGCCTGGGCCGATGTGAGCGCGGGGGCGCGCGCCCTCGTCGCGCGGCTCGCGCGGCGGTGACCGGTCTCGCCGAGATCGGGGCGGACCTCCTCGGCGGCCGGCTTGCCGGGACGCGGGCGATGAATGGCGGCCAGCTCTCGCGCCTCGTCGGCATCGTCCTCGCGGACGGGCGCGAGGCCGTCGTGAAGGACGGGCCGGACCCGCTCGCGGAGGCGGCGATGCTGCGCGCCATCGCGGCGAGCGGGGCGCCCGCCCCCCGCATCCTCGCCGCGGATGCGCGCGCCCTCGTGATGGAGCGCCTGCCGGCGGATGCGGGATCCGGCGCGGATGCAGATCTCGGCCGCGCCGTGGCGAGGCTCCACGCCGCGACGGGGGCGCGCTACGGCTGGGACCGGGACTACGCCTTCGGCTCCGTCGCGATCCCGAACGGCGCGAGCGCGGACTGGCCCGCCTTCTTCGCCGAGCGCCGCCTCGCCCCCCACCTGCCCCATCTCGAGCCCGGCCTCGCCCGCCGGGTCGAGGCGCTCGCCGCCGCCCTGCCCGCGCGGCTGCCCGCGCGCCCGCGCCCGGCCCTGCTCCACGGCGACCTCTGGAGCGGCAACGTGCTCCGGCACGGCGCCCGCGTCACCGGACTGATCGACCCGGCCTGCCATTACGGGCATGCGGAGGTCGACCTCGCCATGCTGGCCCTGTTCGGCGGCCCCGGCCCCGGCTTCCGCGCGGCCTACGGCCCGGCCGAGCCGGGCTTCGCGGAGCGGGTGCCGATCTACCAGCTCTGGCCGGCCCTCG
Source organism: Methylobacterium segetis (assembly GCF_004348265.1). Lineage (GTDB taxonomy): Bacteria > Pseudomonadota > Alphaproteobacteria > Rhizobiales > Beijerinckiaceae > Methylobacterium > Methylobacterium segetis. The sequence continues at coordinate 3,499 of NZ_SMNT01000101.1, read as the reverse complement.
TACATCTGCGGCTGTTCGGATCCGGGTACCGGAGCCTCGTGGAGGCGCGGCTCGCGGCGGCCGGAGCCTGAATCCGGCTCTGTGAACCCGCGCACAGTCCGCGGCGCCGTCCTGCGCTTCACTGCCCGTCTCGCACAGGCACAGGTGACGCCATGTCCAACGCCCACGCCCAGCTCATCGCCGCCCTCCGCCTCCTCGTCGCCGCGGGCGACGACCCGCGGGCGCTCGTCGACCGGGCCATCGAGGACATCGAGGCCGAGGCGCCCGGGCGCCGGCCCGCCTCCGAGGCGCCGGGACCCTACGCGCCGCACGCGTGGTCGATCTACGCCGAGCGCGCGCATTGACGGCGCCGCCGATCCGCCGCGCGAGGCCCGCGACCGAACGCTCCCCGCTCCGCGGGCGTTAGCTCGGGGCCGCCCCGCGAGGCGGCCCCGAGAAGACGCGAGAGGAGATCCCGATGAGGACGTTTGCGATCGCCGTCGCCGGCACCCTGATCCTCGGCAGCGCCGCCTGGGCGGCGGACAATACCGGCCCATCCGGCGGGTCGGGCCGCGCGCCCGGTCACGAGATGGGCAAGCAGGACGGCAAGATGCAGGGGCCGCCGAACGCCGCGGGCTACAAGCGCGACGACGCGACCGGCTCGACGGGCACGGCCGGCTCGACGGGAATGAGCCGCTCGGGCACCTCGAACAGCACCGGCGCGACCGATGCGGGCTCCGGCGCGTCGGCCGGCGCGCGGGGCGGGTCCGGAAGCCGCTGATCCCGGCAGGCCCGGAGCGATCCGGGCCTTTCACCCGATCCTTGCACCTCAGCCTTGCACCCGAGCCCTGCACCCGAGCCCTGCACCCCAGTTTTTCACCTCACGGTTTCACTGGGGCCGTTCGCCCGGCAGGCCCCGTTCGCGCGCCTCAGGCCGCGGGCCGGGGATGGGCGCGCAGGCCGAGGAGGTCCGCCACCCTCTCGACCTCCCGGATGTCGGCGACGGGCTCGCCCGCCTCGAGGGCCCGGACGATGTCGGGCTCGACATCGGCGAGCCGCGCCAGGTCCCCGACGGCGAGGGCGAGCCGCCGGCGGGCGGCGCGGACCACGTCGGGCGAGAGGTTGGGGCTGAGAGGGAGGTTCCGGATGGACGCCATCCGGCGGGTACGGTCGCGCACGCGCGACGGTTTCGCGGCCGCACGAAAAATCCTAGATTGCGGCACGCCAACCCGAACTCGCAGGAGTTGCTTCCTGGCATGAAGAAGCCCGCCGCGGCCGGGGGCCGGGCGGGCTGCGGTGCGGGTCGCCTCAGTAGCCGTAATAGTACGGGTACGGGCGCCGGTAGCGGTAGCCGTAGGGGCCGCCAGCATAGCCCACCGGCGCGTATCCATAGGCCGGGTACCCGTAGCCGTAGGCGGGATAGCCGTAGCCGAGGCCGTAGCCCGCCGCGAGGCCGAGCCCCAGGCCGAGACCGACGCCGCCGTAGCCGAAGCCGCGCCGGTAGCCGTAGCCGCCGCGGAAGCCGCCGTAGCGGGCGCCGACGAAGCCGCCGCGGTATCCGCCGAAACCGCCGCGATATCCGCCGAAGCCACCGCGGTATCCGCCGAAACCGCCGTGGAAGCCCGGGCCGCCGAACGGCCGCGCATCGGCGCTGACCGGCGCGAAGGCGAGAGCGGCCGCGAGAGCCGAGGAGGCGAGAGCGAAACGTTTGACCAAGATCATCTCCAAATCAACGATGAGCCTGCTTAACGCCTCGTAATCGTTCCATGTTCTCTCGCCCCGGGGTGCAAAATTGACGCAGAAATTTATCCGAATGTTTCTCTTGGTAGATTGATACGGGAGAGCTGATCTTTCCGCGCCAATCGGCTGTTGGGCTGTGCAGTCCGCGGCCGCCGCGCGGGCCGCTCTCGACCTGCGAATGCTCCGGCGAGGCCCCGGCTGCCGAGGCCCTTAGCCGGGCGCAGGGTGCCGGGGGCCTTCGCGCCCCTACCGGCCGGCCGCGCCGCGCCGGCCGTCCGCCAGCGTCGACCGCGCCGTCTCGATGGCGATGGACACGGCCGACATCGTGCGGGCGTCGGGCTCGCGCGCGCGGGCGAAGCGCACGGCGTCGGCCGCGAGGGCGTCGACCTCCGCCGTGAGGGCCTCGATCTGCGCCGGATCCCGGGCGGCGCGGGCGAGCCCGATCACCTCGATCAGCCGGTCCACGATCTCGTCGATGCGCTCCCGGCGCAGCCCGGCCAGGCGCTGGCGGATCCAGGCCAGGACCGAGACGAGGCCGCCGGCCAGCGCGCCGAGGAGGTAGAGCGTGTCGCCGTAGCGGTCGACGAGGCCGTGCTGCTCGCGCTCGTAATAGTCGATCGCGCCGGGATGGATCGGGATGCGCGCGCTCGTGGCCGCCGCCGTCGTGTCGTAGGCCGGGGCCTGGACGTACTCGGCGGCGTCCGTCGCCCGTGCGGCGGCGGTGCGCTTCTCGAAGAGCTGCTGGGTCACGTCGGCCGCCACGACGCGGCTCAAGGAGGCGCGCGCCATCAGCCGGTAGGAGGCGCCGACCGTCTTGACGTCGTCGGCCGGCAGCTTCGGGTCGCCCCCGAACAGGCCGCCCGGCACGGTCACCGACTGGAGCCGGGGGAAGCGCTCGATCACGGCCCCGTCATCCTCGACCGCGACGAACTCGACCCGGCCGTTGCGGGCGACCGAGCGCACGGCCCCGACGAGAGCGAGGGCCTTGGGGGCGGAGGGCGCGATGATGCTGACGAAGGCGTCGATGCGCCGCTCCCGGAAGGCGGCGGCGACCGCCTCCTGGTTCACGGGGACGAGGTGGACGGCCCGCTCGCGCGAGGCGGCGCCCCCCGCCTCCGCCATCTCCAGGGCGAGGCCGTAATAGCCGAGGATGTTGCGCAGCAGCGAGAGGTCGGCGTCCCGGTGCGCGGCGATGCCGAGCCGCTTGCCGGCGAGCTTCGGGAAGCCCTTGACGGGGGCTTGGTCCGGCGAGGCGATGACCATCGCCTGGTCGCGCAGGATGGCGAGGGTCAGCCCGTTCGTCGGCAGCAGCACGTCGGGCCGGACCACGGCGAGGTCGGCGCGGCCGTCCTGCAGCGCGGCGGCGCTCTCGCGCACGTCGTCGAAGGGCAGGATCCTCAGGCGGACGCCCTCGCCCCCGGCCTCGAGGGCGTCGGCATAGGCCTTGATCAGCTCCGGCTCGGTCCCGTCGCGCGGGGCGACCGCGATCGTCAGCACCGTCGCCTGAAGCAGGTACCAGGCCGCGCCCGCGCCCGCCGCCAGGGCGATGGCCGCCGCGAGGAGGAGCGTCTCCTTGCGCAGGAGCCAGGCGAGCCCGGTCCGCATCGCCCCGGCCCTCAGACCAGGGAGATGAGGACGATGCCCGCCACCATGAGGGCGGCCCCGCCGAGGCGCCGGGGGCCCGCCCGCACCTGCCGCATGCCGAGCCAGCCGAAATGGTCGAGCGCCACCGAGGTCAGGAGGTTGGCGGTGATCAGGAGGCCGTTGAAGGCGCCCGCGC